>NZ_JAKKOM010000120.1:0-1067 GCF_021739525.1 Klebsiella sp. 2019SCSN059
GCTGACGCACACCATCGCCCACCGGGTGGGTCGCTATCTGGAACGGCAAGGCCTGCTGGAACGGGATGTCGAAAACAGCTATCTGGCCTCGGATGCGGTGGATGACGACCCGATGACACCCCTGCTGGGGCACTCGATCACTTACCGTATCGCTGTCGGTTCACAGGCGGGGCGAAAGGTGTTCACTTTGCAAACTCTGCCGACCAGTGGTGATCCGTTCGGTGACGGGATTGGCAAGGTAGCCGGGTCCAGCCTGCACGCCGGCGTGGCGGCCAGGGCCGATGAACGCAAGAAGCTCGAACGGCTGTGCCGGTACATCAGCCGCCCGGCGGTATCCGAGAAGCGGCTGTCGTTAACACGAGGCGGCAACGTGCGCTACCAGCTCAAGACGCCGTACCGGGACGGCACCACGCACGTCATTTTCGAACCATTGGATTTCATTGCAAGGCTGGCCGCCCTGGTACCGAAGCCCAGAGTCAACCTAACCCGCTTCCACGGGGTGTTCGCACCCAACAGTCGGCACCGGGCGTTGGTCACGCCGGCAAAACGGGGCAGGGGCAACAAGGTCAGGGTGGCTGATGAACCGGCAACACCAGCACAACGGCGAGCGTCGATGACATGGGCGCAACGGCTCAAGCGTGTTTTCAATATCGACATCGAGACCTGCAGCGGCTGCGGCGGCGCCATGAAAGTCATCGCCTGCATTGAAGACCCTATAGTGATCAAGCAGATCCTTGATCACCTGAAGCACAAAGCCGAAACCAGCGGGACCAGGGCGTTACCCGAAAGCCGGGCGCCACCGGCTGAGCTGCTCCTGGGTCTGTTTGACTGACGAGCCTGAAGGCCAACGATACCAATCAAAATGCTGCGTTCACAGCGCCGCGGCAGGGATCCGCCGTGCTGGTTGTCGGAAAAGGAGCCGCTAGTGGGAAAGAGGAGGGTAAATTTTCAGCGTTGCTGGCTCCCCGTCAGCCGGATTGGGTTGCATCGCAGGGGTGTCGAAAGAGTCAACTGCGGTCCAAAGCTGTTGGACTTGGGTGAAAAGGGCGTTTATTCTTCCTATACGT
>NZ_JAKKOM010000121.1:0-1062 GCF_021739525.1 Klebsiella sp. 2019SCSN059
TCTGGTTCTGAAATCCATCCCTGTCGGTGTTGCTTATGCAGTCTGGTCGGGACTCGGCGTCGTCATAATTACAGCCATTGCCTGGTTGCTTCATGGGCAAAAGCTTGATGCGTGGGGCTTTGTAGGTATGGGGCTCATAATTGCTGCCTTTTTGCTCGCCCGATCCCCATCGTGGAAGTCGCTGCGGAGGCCGACGCCATGGTGACGGTGTTCGGCATTCTGAATCTCACCGAGGACTCCTTCTTCGATGAGAGCCGGCGGCTAGACCCCGCCGGCGCTGTCACCGCGGCGATCGAAATGCTGCGAGTCGGATCAGACGTCGTGGATGTCGGACCGGCCGCCAGCCATCCGGACGCGAGGCCTGTATCGCCGGCCGATGAGATCAGACGTATTGCGCCGCTCTTAGACGCCCTGTCCGATCAGATGCACCGTGTTTCAATCGACAGCTTCCAACCGGAAACCCAGCGCTATGCGCTCAAGCGCGGCGTGGGCTACCTGAACGATATCCAAGGATTTCCTGACCCTGCGCTCTATCCCGATATTGCTGAGGCGGACTGCAGGCTGGTGGTTATGCACTCAGCGCAGCGGGATGGCATCGCCACCCGCACCGGTCACCTTCGACCCGAAGACGCGCTCGACGAGATTGTGCGGTTCTTCGAGGCGCGGGTTTCCGCCTTGCGACGGAGCGGGGTCGCTGCCGACCGGCTCATCCTCGATCCGGGGATGGGATTTTTCTTGAGCCCCGCACCGGAAACATCGCTGCACGTGCTGTCGAACCTTCAAAAGCTGAAGTCGGCGTTGGGGCTTCCGCTATTGGTCTCGGTGTCGCGGAAATCCTTCTTGGGCGCCACCGTTGGCCTTCCTGTAAAGGATCTGGGTCCAGCGAGCCTTGCGGCGGAACTTCACGCGATCGGCAATGGCGCTGACTACGTCCGCACCCACGCGCCTGGAGATCTGCGAAGCGCAATCACCTTCTCGGAAACCCTCGCGAAATTTCGCAGTCGCGACGCCAGAGACCGAGGGTTAGATCATGCCTAGCATTCACCTTCCGGCCGCCCGCTA
>NZ_JAKKOM010000122.1:0-1007 GCF_021739525.1 Klebsiella sp. 2019SCSN059
CTGGCTAAAACCTACGGTGGTTCCGCTCGCGCATTCGACCAGATCGATAACGCGCCGGAAGAAAAAGCTCGTGGTATCACCATCAACACCTCTCACGTTGAATATGACACCCCGACTCGCCACTACGCGCACGTAGACTGCCCGGGCCACGCCGACTATGTTAAAAACATGATCACCGGTGCTGCGCAGATGGACGGCGCGATCCTGGTTGTTGCTGCGACTGACGGCCCGATGCCGCAGACTCGTGAGCACATCCTGCTGGGTCGTCAGGTAGGCGTTCCGTACATCATCGTGTTCCTGAACAAATGCGACATGGTTGATGACGAAGAGCTGCTGGAACTGGTTGAGATGGAAGTTCGTGAACTGCTGTCTCAGTACGATTTCCCGGGCGACGACACTCCGATCGTTCGTGGTTCTGCTCTGAAAGCGCTGGAAGGCGACGCAGAGTGGGAAGCGAAAATCATCGAACTGGCTGGCCACCTGGATACCTATATCCCGGAACCAGAGCGTGCGATTGACAAGCCGTTCCTGCTGCCGATCGAAGACGTATTCTCCATCTCCGGTCGTGGTACCGTTGTTACCGGTCGTGTAGAGCGCGGTATCATCAAAGTGGGTGAAGAAGTTGAAATCGTTGGTATCAAAGAAACCGCGAAAACCACCTGTACTGGCGTTGAAATGTTCCGCAAACTGCTGGACGAAGGCCGTGCTGGTGAGAACGTAGGTGTTCTGCTGCGTGGTATCAAACGTGAAGAAATCGAACGTGGTCAGGTACTGGCTAAGCCGGGCACCATCAACCCGCACACCAAGTTCGAATCTGAAGTGTACATTCTGTCCAAAGACGAAGGCGGCCGTCATACTCCGTTCTTCAAAGGCTACCGTCCGCAGTTCTACTTCCGTACTACTGACGTGACTGGCACCATCGAACTGCCGGAAGGCGTAGAGATGGTAATGCCGGGCGACAACATCAAAATGGTTGTTACCCTGATCCACCCGATCGCGATGGACGA
>NZ_JAKKOM010000123.1:0-968 GCF_021739525.1 Klebsiella sp. 2019SCSN059
CCGCAGCATCGCGACCGTCATCGGTGAGAAGTTCGGCAGGTATTGGGTGGTGACAATGTAGGTGCTGCCCCAAATGGCAGGTGCTATCGCTGTGAACAATAAATCGGGCGTGCGTAATGACATGCGATTACAAGACCTCCGCTACGGCGATGGGTTTTTGAGAGTTGCAGGCGCCGCGATGACCGCACCCTGACTTGGACTGGCCCTGCCTCGCACCAATCCACCTGCGGCTATGGCCGCGATCATGCGAGGCCCGAAAATTACACGACCTGTACACGTCCGCCGAACCCGGAACGCAACAGAGCTTCGTGGGCATCCCGATCCGGGTCGTAGCAGCAGTCCTGGACCAAACGCACGTCGTAGTCCGCATCACTAGCCCAGGCGACGCTTGAAAGAACAACGCCGGTGGTGCTTATCCCGGCCATGACAAGCGTGCTTACGCCGCGCGTCCGAAGGTCGGCGTCGAGCGCCGTGCCATAAAAGACGCTGGCTCGCGGACATGCATAGAAAAGGTCGCCCCGTTCGATCGCAAGCCCTTCGACGGGCAGACCGGTGCGAAATCGTCCGCTCGGGAGATACGGTGAGATTTGGCGATTCGTCGCCGGCGGCGCATGTTCATACTCTTCGCCGAGCGAAAAGTTGGGGAACAGCACGGGCCGGCCGCGCAAGGCGTGCTGGCAGCCGTGCAGACCCTGCGTGAGATGAACGCCGACAACCTGCGCAAGGTGCCGGCCGATGCACCCACGGCCTTCATCAAGCCGCGCTGGAAGCCGCTGGTGATCACCCCGGAAGGCCTCGACCGGAAATTCTACGAAATCTGCGCCCTGTCCGAGCTGAAGAACGCCCTGCGCTCCGGCGACATCTGGGTCAAGGGCTCGCGGCAGTTCCGCGACTTCGACGACTACCTGCTGCCGGCCGAGAAGTTCGCCGCACTCAAGCGCGAGCAGGCCCTGCCCCTGGCGATCAAC
>NZ_JAKKOM010000124.1:0-930 GCF_021739525.1 Klebsiella sp. 2019SCSN059
AGATTTTTCATCGCACCGATATCAAGATGTTGACCGGCATTGATCATGGTATTGCGGGTGCTGCTGAGCTGAAGATGTTCTCCTGAGGTCAGTGCCACTCCCTGCGGAGCACTACCCAGCAGGACCGAAGACTGGAGGTCTTTGATTTTGTCGGTCACAAAATTAATCTGGGTATTGATGTCGCAGACCAGGGCTCCGGCGGCTTCAGCTGCGCTGTTCAGCGCCTGCATCTGGCTGTTGGCCTGGTTAATCTGGTTGATGGCAGGGGCCATTTCCAGCACCGGGCCCCGGGCTTTGGCCTGGGCATCCGCCGTCAGGAACAGCCCTTTTGCCGCACGAACCGCGCCATGCTCATCCGTTCGCAGTTCAAAACCGGCCCCGCGTTTTTCACGCTGGCCATTGACCAGGTGCCCCATGTTCAGCTGCGTTTTGCCGTACTCCGTCGCGAGCTTGATATGCTCCTCGCCCCGCTTGTCTTCCATTCGCAGCTTATTGTTCGCCGGGGTACGCCAGACGTTCCGCGTATGATTGTCACTGGTGACAGGGTCCGGATGTTCTGAATCATGCAGGGCATAGGCGATGTAGGGACGATCCGGATCTCCGCCGTCAAAAACGACGGCCACTTCCGTTCCGTCGATAAGCGGGGAGTGGAATCCGTAGGTATCACCGGCATAGGGTTTAGCCAGTCGCAGCCACACACAGGCATAGCCCTGTTCAGAACTGCTGCGGTCAAAGTCCAGTTTTACCCGGTAACGCCCATCCGGATCGAGCCAGGAACAGGTGTCGCCTTTCTGTGTGCTTTCCACCCGGGCAGGCAGCGAGCCGGATATCACCGGGCGATTGAGCAGTGCCGGACGATAACAGACGGTTTCACTGTAGGGGATACCCTCAAACGTCAGCGTAAAGCTACTTTTGCGCGAACCGCTGGTG
>NZ_JAKKOM010000125.1:0-930 GCF_021739525.1 Klebsiella sp. 2019SCSN059
GTAAGCAGAGTTTTTGAAATGTAAGGCCTTTGAATAAGACAAAAGGCTGCCTCATCGCTAACTTTGCAACAGTGCCGAAGCAGATTATGCGTTCTCATAATGCGATACACCCGCTTTGCATTAACCACAGGCAGGCCGTCCCGCTCCGACTCCCGTCGCAGCAGCGCCCACACACGGCGATAACCATACGTCGGCAGGTCAGCCACCGCCATGTTTATCCGGGACAATACGGTGGTATCGTCAGAACGGGGCTGCCGTCTGCGATCCTGTCAGTCAGATGGCCGGTGAACCCGAATGCTCAACTGCGCACGCGACACGCCAAGACTTCTGCAAACGTCGCTTATTCGTCGTTCCCAGGCAACGAGGGCGCATGCGCAATCCATTTTTTTGCCCGGCCGAACTCCACGGCCTCTTTGAGTATCTCGGCTTCCATCGTCTTTTTGCCCAGAAGGCGCTGGAGTTCGCGAATTTGCTTATTGGCGGCAGCGAGTTCGGAGGCCGGCACCACTTCCTCGCCCGATGCAACAGCCGTCAGTGAACCGTCTTAATATTGCTTGCGCCATTTGAATATCTGGTTTGCATTGATGCCATGCAGGCGCGCGACATGAGACACGGTCATACCGGGCTCCATAGTCTGCTGAATAATGGCAATTTTTTCCTGCGGTGTACGACGCCGACGCCGCTCAGGTCCTGATAACACTCCAACCATCTTATCGTTCTGACTGGTATTAAACATAGTTCCAAGACTACCTCTTATTTTAAGAGAGTCGAAGTGTCTGGTGATCTATGGGGCCAGTCTAGCCCTCTTCCAAGTGTAGGGAGATATAGTCAAAGTTTGCTTCTCCGCCGATGAGTCCGCCCTGCGTCGGATAGTCCGATTTTTTACCGGCGAAGCACGGCTCTCCTAACCCTATCTAAAGCGAATAACTT
>NZ_JAKKOM010000126.1:0-884 GCF_021739525.1 Klebsiella sp. 2019SCSN059
CCCGAACCGGCTGCGGCGCCGAAAGCGACGCCACTGCCCGCCGTTGCGCCCGCCGGCGACTTCGCCCGCTTAACGCCGGCGATTGTCGCCGCCATTCACCACCACCGCCGTCTTCACCCTTAATTCACGGAGGAATTCATGACCGTTGCCATTACCGATGTCGTCCTGCGCGACGCCCACCAGTCCCTGTTCGCCACCCGTCTGCGTCTCGACGATATGCTCCCCGTCGCCGCTCAGCTTGACGACGTCGGCTACCGCTCGCTGGAGTGCTGGGGCGGCGCCACCTTCGACGCCTGCATCCGCTTCCTCGGCGAGGACCCGTGGGTCCGCCTGCGCGAGCTGAAAAAGGCGATGCCGAAAACCCCGCTGCAGATGCTGCTCCGCGGCCAGAACCTGCTCGGCTACCGTCACTACGCCGACGACGTGGTCGAACGCTTCGTGGAGCGCGCCGTCAAAAACGGCATGGACGTCTTCCGCGTCTTCGACGCCATGAACGACCCGCGCAACATGCAGGCCGCCCTGCAGGCGGTCCGCAGCCACGGCGCCCACGCCCAGGGCACCCTGAGCTACACCACCAGCCCGGCCCACACCCTGCAGACCTGGCTCGACCTCACCGAACAGCTGCTGGAGACCGGCGTCGACTCCATCGCGATTAAAGACATGTCCGGCATTCTTACCCCCGGCGCCGCCTTTGAGCTGGTCAGCGAAATCAAAAAACGCTTTGCCGTCACCCTGCACCTGCACTGCCACGCCACCACCGGCATGGCGGAGATGGCCCTGCTGAAGGCCATTGAAGCCGGCGTCGACGGCGTCGATACCGCCATCTCCTCGATGAGCGCCACCTACGGCCACCCGGCCACCGAAGCGCTGGTGGCCACCCTCGC
>NZ_JAKKOM010000127.1:0-859 GCF_021739525.1 Klebsiella sp. 2019SCSN059
CGCCTTCATCACGAGGAAGGCCCCAGCGCTATTCTGATCTCGCCATCACCACCGTTCTGGTGATTAAACGCGTATTCCGGCTGACCCTGCGGGCTGCGCAGGGTTTTATTGATTCCATTTTTGCCCTGATGAACGTTCCGTTGCGCTGCCCGGATTACACCAGTGTCAGTAAGCGGGCAAAGTCGGTTAATGTCAGTTTCAAAACGTCCACCCGGGGTGAAATCGCACACCTGGTGATTGATTCCACCGGGCTGAAGGTCTTTGGTGAAGGCGAATGGAAAGTCAGAAAGCATGGCAAAGAGCGCCGTCGTATCTGGCGAAAGTTGCATCTTGCTGTTGACAGCAACACACATGAAGTTGTCTGTGCAGACCTGTCGCTGAATAACGTCACGGACTCAGAAGCCTTCCCGGGCCTTATCCGGCAGACTCACAGAAAAATCAGGGCAGCCGCGGCAGACGGGGCTTACGATACCCGGCTCTGTCACGATGAACTGCGCCGCAAAAAAATCAGCGCGCTTATTCCTCCCCGAAAAGGAGCAGGTTACTGGCCCGGTGAGTACGCAGACCGCAACCGTGCAGTGGCTAATCAGCGGCTGAGCGGAAGCAATGCACGGTGGAAATGGACAACGGAATATAACCGTCGCTCGATAGCGGAAACGGCAATGTACAGAATGAAGCAGTTGTTGGGAGATTCACTGACGCTGCGTGACTACGATGGTCAGGTAGCGGAAGCTATGGCCATGGTGCGTGCGTTGAACAGGATGACAAAGGCTGGGATGCCAGAAAGCGTGCGTATTGCCTGAAAATCCAGCCAGCTACAGGGTCGTTCGCACGAAATCTTATTTATTCAACAAAGCCC
>NZ_JAKKOM010000128.1:0-802 GCF_021739525.1 Klebsiella sp. 2019SCSN059
CGGTGGTGATAAACTTATCATCCCCTTTTGCTGATGGAGCTGCACATGAACCCATTCAAAGGCCGGCATTTTCAGCGTGACATCATTCTGTGGGCCGTACGCTGGTACTGCAAATACGGCATCAGTTACCGTGAGCTGCAGGAGATGCTGGCTGAACGCGGAGTGAATGTCGATCACTCCACGATTTACCGCTGGGTTCAGCGTTATGCGCCTGAAATGGAAAAACGGCTGCGCTGGTACTGGCGTAACCCTTCCGATCTTTGCCCGTGGCACATGGATGAAACCTACGTGAAGGTCAATGGCCGCTGGGCGTATCTGTACCGGGCCGTCGACAGCCGGGGCCGCACTGTCGATTTTTATCTCTCCTCCCGTCGTAACAGCAAAGCTGCATACCGGTTTCTGGGTAAAATCCTCAACAACGTGAAGAAGTGGCAGATCCCGCGATTCATCAACACGGATAAAGCGCCCGCCTATGGTCGCGCGCTTGCTCTGCTCAAACGCGAAGGCCGGTGCCCGTCTGACGTTGAACACCGACAGATTAAGTACCGGAACAACGTGATTGAATGCGATCATGGCAAACTGAAACGGATAATCGGCGCCACGCTGGGATTTAAATCCATGAAGACGGCTTACGCCACCATCAAAGGTATTGAGGTGATGCGTGCACTACGCAAAGGCCAGGCCTCAGCATTTTATTATGGTGATCCCCTGGGCGAAATGCGCCTGGTAAGCAGAGTTTTTGAAATGTAAGGCCTTTGAATAAGACAAAAGGCTGCCTCATCGCTAACTTTGCAACAGTGCC
>NZ_JAKKOM010000129.1:0-767 GCF_021739525.1 Klebsiella sp. 2019SCSN059
GGTGATGCCTCTAATTAGTTGAATCTGATGTATAATGCGGGCTTTTGAGGTTCTTTCATGGCCAGCGTTAACATTCATTGTCCTCGTTGTCAGTCTGCACAGGTCTACCGCCATGGTCAGAACCCTAAAGGCCATGACAGATTTCGCTGCCGTGACTGCCACCGCGTTTTTCAGCTCACTTACACTTATGAGGCCCGTAAGCCGGGCATTAAAGAGCTGATCACTGAAATGGCCTTCAATGGCGCCGGGGTTCGCGATACCGCCAGAACACTGAAAATTGGCATTAACACCGTCATCCGGACTTTAAAAAACTCACGCCAAAGCGAATAACGTCTTCGCCCGTTGCTCATGCTGATGTGGCGCTTATCTGCGAACTTGATGAGCAATGGAGTTTCGTTGGCAGTAAAGCCCGGCAACACTGGCTCTGGTACGCGTATAACACCAAAACAGGGGGTGTACTGGCCTACACTTTTGGTCCCCGTACCGATGAAACCTGCCGGGAACTACTGGCACTGCTTACGCCATTCAACATCGGCATGATCACCAGCGACGACTGGGGCAGCTATGGCCGGGAGGTGCCGAAGGATAAGCATCTGACCGGAAAAATATTCACCCAACGGATTGAGCGCAATAACCTGACGCTGCGCACCCGCATTAAGCGCTTGGCTCGTAAAACAATCTGCTTCTCGCGTTCAGTAGAGATCCACGAAAAAGTCATCGGGACGTTTATTGAAAAACACATGTTCTACTAATTGGAAGCATCACCC
>NZ_JAKKOM010000012.1:0-144709 GCF_021739525.1 Klebsiella sp. 2019SCSN059
GGAGCCCGGTGCGTAAATCGCGCACGCCGGGATCTGTGCGGGGGGTATCCGGTAACGGGTATCCCTACCGCGACATCTGATAAGCATTGACAACAGGGGGCCGCGTTTTTTATCGCTTCATGGTCCAGCGGACGGTTTCACCTGCCAGGAACGGCACCAGGGTGTCATTGGGCAACGCAATACTGTCGACGACGGTCGTCTCTTCACGCACCAGTTCAACATAGCTTTCATTGACCGGCAGACCGTAAAAGCGCGGGCCGTTCAGCGAGCAGAAGGCCTCAAAGTGCTGCAGAGCGTTCATTTCTTCAAACACGGTGGCGTAGCTGCCGAGGGCGGTCGGGGCGTTGAAGCAGCCGGCGCAGCCGCAGCTGGCTTCCTTACGATGGCGGGCGTGCGGCGCGGAATCGGTGCCAAGGAAGACGCGGCTAAAGCCGCTGGCGACCAGTTCGCGCAGTGCCTGCTGATGAATATTGCGTTTGAGTATCGGCAGGCAGTACAAGTGAGGACGAATACCGCCGACCAGCATATGGTTACGGTTGAACATCAGATGCTGCGGGGTGATAGTGGCCGCCAGCAGTTCATTGCCGTCACGCACATACTCGGCGGCATCTTTGGTGGTGATATGCTCAAAGACCACCTTCAGGCCGGGCAGGCGCTGGCGCAGCGGCTCCATCACGGTTTCAATAAAGCGCGCTTCGCGGTCGAAAATATCAATCTCGGCGTGGGTGACTTCGCCATGTACCAGCAGCGGCATCCCCAGTTTTTCCATCCGCTCCAGCACCGGCATAATGGCGTCGGTGCTGGTGACGCCGTGGCTGGAGTTGGTGGTGGCATTGGCCGGGTAAAGCTTGGCGGCGGTGAACACGCCTTCGTTAAAGCCGCGCTCCAGCTCCGCCGGGTCGAGGGAGTCTGTCAGATAGCAGGTCATCAGCGGGGTAAAATCGTGCCCGGCCGGGACGGCGTCCATAATGCGTTGGCGATAGGCGATAGCCGCCGCGACGGTGGTGACAGGCGGCACCAGATTCGGCATCACGATCGCCCGGCCATAAAACTCACTGGTATAAGGCACGACGGTTTTCAGCATATCGTCATCACGCAGATGGATATGCCAGTCGTCTGGGCGGCGGATTTTCAATACCTGGGATTGTGCTGTCATGGAAGGCTCCGGCTAATAGGTTCAGTCATCAGGGCTGTTTTTTGCCGGGCACTAAGGATAAGCGTAAACGTTTTCCTTTGCACTCATTTCCGTAAAAAATTGAGGGCGCCGCGGCGCCCTGGAGATTAATTGGTAAAGGGGATGACAATCTCGCCCGGCTTCACCTCTATGCCTTTGGCGTATTTCTTAGCCAGCGCTTCACCGGTGCTGGCGTCCTCACGCAGGACATAGGCAGGCTGCTGGCTGAAGTAACTGCGCAGCGACTGATTCAGATAGGGGAGCAGGGCCTGAATGACCGACTGCAGTTTCTCGGGCGCCACTTTGGCATCCACCACCTCCATTTCCTGCAGGAAGATGGCGCCTTTCTCTCTGTCAAAGGTTGGCAGCGCTTTGAGCTTCAGATCGATCGTCGCTTTCTGCGTGCCGAACAGGGAGTTCAGGTCGACGTTAGCGATCCCGGTCAGCGTGACTTTGCCCGGCTCCTCGCGCCCGATGGCGCTGGTGAGGTTCTGCAGTTCGATATGGGCGTCGGCAACGCCTTTCAGACCAATATCTTTGGCAAAATGGTTTCGCTTCTGCAGGGCCTGGTTAATCTCCTGCTCGCTTACTGTGTATTGGGTCAGCTGATTACAGCCGCTCAGCAGGCCGCTGACAATCAGCGCGGCGGCGATCAAAATCTTTTTCATGGGGGTCCTCTGGCTCATATCTTCATTCATCCTGACACAAAGCATCATGACCTGTCAGCACCCTCGATACCAGCAGAATAGGCTGAAAGCAGGAGAAACCGCCGCCGCGCGCATCAGGTCCGCGGCTCCAGCATGCCGGAGGCAGAGCGTTTCGGACTAAACTGCCACCACAGCGCCAGGAAGGTGATAACCCCGATGGCCCCGAGCATCAGCCACGGCAGCTCGGGCTGACCCGCGGCCTTACCGGCATCGAACAGCCAGCCGCCGCCCGCATATCCCAGCGCGCCGCCAAAGGCGAGCCCCAGGCGGCTGAAGCCCATATAGCTGCCGCGCGCCCGGGCGTCCGCCAGCGAGGCGCCCAGCGTCTCCCGGGCGGGTTCGGCAATGATGGAGCCGATGTAAAACAGGCAGATCAGGGTAAACAGCTGTTGCAAACTGCTGGTCATGCCGATGGGGAGCATGGCCAGAGTCATCACCAGCAGACCGGCCATCAGCCGGTGCTCAAGGCGAAAACGTTTTTCGCTCCAGCGGGCAATGGGATAGAGCAGGGTCAGCGAAATGGTGGCTTCGATGGCGTACATCCACTTCACGGCGGCCGGCGAGCCGGCGATGTCATTCACCATGATCGGCAGCATCAGCATCACCTGCACCGCCAGCATGTAATAGCCCGTCAGCGTCAGGACATAGGTGACGAAGCGCTTGTCCCGCAGCACCCGGCCCAGCCCCTCGCGGATCGGCGTTTTCACCGTCGAGAGCTTCCATGCCGGCAGATACCAGGCGTTAAATGCCGCGCAGGCGATAAACAGCGCGGCGCCGGCGCTGCACACCAGGCGGAAATCATACTGCAGCAGCCAGCTGCCCAGCAGCGCGCCAATCACCGCGCCGGCGCTATCCTGCATCATCAGGATGGAGAAAAAGCGGCCACGCTGATGCGGGCGCACCAGCTTAACCACCAGCGCCGCCCGCGGCGGATCGAACAGCGTGCCGCCGAGCCCGGAAAGTATGCACGAGAACCACAGCACCCACGGCTCATGGGCGACGGCCATCGCCGCGAAGCCGCCGGCGCGCATCAGCATACCGGTGACGATCATCGGTTTGGCGCCGAAGCGGTCGGCGATAGCGCCGCCAAAGATACCTAATCCCTGCTGCACCAACTGGCGCAGGCCGAGCGCGATGCCGACCATCAGCGCCGCCCAGCCCATCTGATCGACAAAGCGGATGGAAATCAGCGGGAAGACGACAAAAAAGCCCAACACGACCAGCATGTTATCGACTAACAGGAAATATTTACCCAGGCTCCTTGCCTGCGAGACGCGGGACATTTCCCCTCCAGGGAAAAATAGAGATAAGCGTGGATATTCTGCGGGCAATCTGCTGCTTTTCCCAGCGCCCTTGCGACAATATTTTTTTATCAAAATGCAAGTTCGATTGAGGCTATTCATCGAAAAGAGGAGATGGCGCAGAAAATGGTATGTTGCTGTTTTCACACCATCGCGCAGGACAGGTATAGTGAAGGCAGCAAGAATGAAGTCAGGGGGACTGAAAAGGAAATGTTTGGCTATCGCAGTAACGTGCCGAAGGTGCGTTTGACGACGGACCGGCTGGTGGTGCGCCTGGTTCACGATCGTGACGCCTGGCGTCTGGCCGATTATTACGCCGAGAATAAGGCGTTCTTAAAACCCTGGGAGCCGGTTCGTGACGACAGCCACTGCTATCCTTCCGGATGGCAGGCGCGTCTGTCGATGATCGCCGAGTTTCATAAACAGGGGTCTGCTTTTTATTTCGCGCTGCTCGATCCGGAGGAAAAGGAGATCGTCGGCGTGGCGAACTTTTCCAACGTGGTGCGTGGATCATTCCATGCCTGCTATCTCGGCTACTCTATTGGCGAGAAGTGGCAGGGGCAGGGGCTGATGTTTGAAGCGCTGACGTCGGCGATTCGCTATATGCAGCGTACGCAGCATATTCATCGCATTATGGCCAACTATATGCCGCATAATCAGCGCAGCGGCGCGCTGCTGGCGCGGTTGGGGTTTGAAAAAGAGGGTTACGCCAAAGATTACCTGCTGATCGACGGGCAGTGGCGTGACCATGTATTGACGGCGCTAACGACGCCGGACTGGTCAGCGGGACGTTAAGGAGAGAGGATGAAATATCAGTTAACCGCGCATGAAGCGCGCGTCATTGGCTGTCTGCTGGAAAAGCAGGTCACCACGCCCGAGCAGTATCCGCTGTCGGTGAACGCCGTCGTGACCGCCTGCAATCAGAAAACCAACCGCGAGCCGGTGATGTCGCTGAGCGAAGGCGAGGTCCAGACGCTGCTGGATACCCTGGTGAAACGCCACTATCTGCGCACGGTCAGCGGATTCGGCAATCGGGTAACCAAGTATGAGCAGCGCTTTTGCAACTCCGAATTTGGCGATCTGAAGCTCAGCGCCGGCGAGGTGGCGGTGGTGACGACGCTGCTGCTGCGCGGCGCCCAGACGCCGGGTGAATTACGCAGCCGGGCGCAGCGGATGCATGAGTTCAGCGATATGGCGGAAGTGGAAAGCGTGCTGGAAGGGCTGGCGACCCGCGAAGATGGTCCCTTCGTCGCCCGTCTGCCCCGGGAGCCGGGAAAACGGGAAAGCCGCTATATGCATCTGTTTTGCGACGAGATGGACACGCTGATCACGACGGTGGAAGCACTCGCGCCGCTGGAAGAGGATGACGATCTGCGAGCCAGGGTTGAAGCGCTGGAAGGCGAGGTGGCGGAGCTGAAAGCGCGCCTCGATTCGCTGTTACACCATCTGGGGGACTAAAACGTGGGGACAAGATTGCGCATCGGAGTGGTTGGCTTAGGCGGCATTGCGCAGAAAGCGTGGCTGCCGGTGCTGGGGGCGGCGGAAAGCTGGACGCTGCAGGCGGCCTGGTCGCCGGGGAAAGAGAAGGCGCTGCGGGTCTGCGAAACCTGGCGGATCCCCTACGCTGAATCACTGGACGCTCTGGCGGCGCAGTGCGATGCGGTTTTTGTCCATACGTCGACGGCTTCACATTATGAAGTGGTGAATCATTTGCTGAATGCCGGGGTTCATGTTTGCGTGGATAAACCGCTGGCGGACAAGCTGAGTGAGGCGGAGATGCTGGTCGAGCTGGCGGCGCGGCGGCGTCTGACGCTGATGGTCGGTTTCAATCGCCGCTTCGCACCGCTCTACCGGGAGCTGAAGGGACGGCTGGGCGAGGCGGCCTCGCTGCGGATGGATAAGCACCGCAGCGATAGCGTGGGCAACGATCTGCGCTTTACCCTGCTTGATGACTATCTACACGTGGTGGATACCGCGCTATGGCTGGCCGACGGTCAGGCGCGTCTGCGCGGTGGCGCGCTACAGATCACTCCGCAGGGCGAGATGCTCTATGCCGAACACCAGTTCAGTTCGCCCCGGCTGCAGGTCACCACCAGCATGCACCGCCGCGCAGGCAGCCAGCGCGAGTGGGTGCAGGCGGTGACGGATGGCGGGCTATATGCCGTCAGCGAGATGCGCGAATGGCAGGAAGAGTGCGGTCACGGCGTGGTCCAGCGCCCGGTCGCCGGCTGGCAAACCACCCTGGAGCAGCGCGGCTTTGTCGGCTGCGCGCGCCATTTTATCGAATGCGTGCAAAATCAGACCGTTCCTGAAACTGCAGGCGAACAGGCGCTGCTGGCTCAGCGGGTGGTCGACAAACTCTGGCGCGACGCCATCAGCGAATAATCCGTTGTAACAACTGACAGTAGTAATTCATGTTGAACCCGGTAGACTATCGCCACTTTCCAGCGCCCGCATTTGCGGGCGTTTTACTCCAGGGTTTGGAATAACAGCGTAATGAACCTTTTAAAATCACTGGCGGCCGTCAGTTCGATGACCATGTTTTCGCGCGTGCTGGGCTTTGCCCGCGATGCGATTGTGGCGCGCATTTTTGGCGCCGGGATGGCGACCGACGCCTTTTTCGTCGCCTTCAAACTGCCTAATCTGCTGCGACGTATTTTTGCCGAAGGCGCCTTCTCGCAGGCGTTTGTGCCGATCCTTGCCGAATATAAAAGCAAGCAGGGCGAAGATGCCACCCGGGTGTTTGTCTCGTATGTCTCCGGATTGCTGACCCTGGCCCTGGCGATCGTAACCGTTATCGGGATGCTGGCGGCGCCGTGGGTGATCACCATCACCGCCCCCGGGTTTGCTGATACCGCCGATAAATTTGCGCTGACCACCCAATTGCTGCGCATTACCTTCCCCTATATTTTGCTGATCTCCCTGGCCTCGCTGGTGGGGGCGATCCTCAATACCTGGAACCGCTTCTCGGTGCCGGCCTTTGCGCCGACGTTCCTTAACGTCAGCATGATTGGCTTTGCGCTGTTTGCCGCGCCGTACTTCCATCCGCCGGTGCTGGCGCTGGCCTGGGCTGTCACGGTCGGCGGCGTGCTGCAGCTGGCCTACCAGCTGCCGCACCTGAAGAAGATTGGCATGCTGGTCCTGCCGCGCATCAATCTGAAAGATGCCGGCGCGATGCGGGTAGTGAAGCAGATGGGCCCGGCGATCCTCGGCGTGTCGGTAAGCCAGATCTCCCTTATCATCAATACCATCTTCGCTTCGTTTCTCGTGTCGGGATCGGTGTCGTGGATGTACTATGCTGACCGCCTGATGGAGTTTCCGTCCGGTGTTCTGGGGGTGGCGCTCGGCACTATCCTGCTGCCCTCGCTGTCAAAAAGCTTCGCCAGCGGTAATCATGACGAGTATTGCCGGCTGATGGACTGGGGGCTGCGTCTCTGCTTCCTGCTGGCGCTGCCGAGCGCGGTGGCGCTGGGGATCCTCGCTAAACCGCTGACCGTGGCCCTGTTCCAGTACGGCAAATTTAGCGCCTTTGATGCGGCGATGACCCAGCGCGCGCTGGTGGCTTATTCCGTTGGGCTCATGGGGCTTATCGTGGTGAAGGTGCTGGCGCCGGGTTTCTATTCCCGTCAGGACATCAAGACCCCGGTCAAGATTGCCATTGTCACCCTGATTATGACCCAGGTGATGAACCTGGCGTTTATCGGCCCGCTGAAGCATGCGGGTCTGTCGCTGTCCATCGGCCTGGCGGCCTGCCTGAACGCTGCGCTGCTTTACTGGCAGTTGCGTAAACAGAAAATTTTCACCCCCCAACCGGGCTGGCTGGCGTTCCTGCTGCGTCTGATTGCTGCGGTGCTGGTCATGGCCGCGGCGCTGCTGGGCGTCATGCATCTCATGCCGGAGTGGTCGCTGGGGACGATGCCGTTCCGTCTGATGCGTCTGCTGGTGGTGGTGATCGCCGGAGTGGTGGCTTATTTCGCCACACTGCTGCTGCTGGGCTTCCGCGTGAAAGAGTTTGCCCGTCGTACAGCGTAAGCGCTTGAATGGGAATTGATGAACCCGCTTCGCCTCAGGCGAAGCGGGTTTTTTTTATGATGCGCGGCGTTCGGCTGCAACGATACGGGCATTCTCCAGCAAGCGGATCGCCAGGGCGATCGCCCCGCTGACCACCGCCAGGGTAACCACTCCGTTCCAGCCGGCCAGTACGTAAAGCTTGCTGCCCAGCACCGACCCCAGCGACATCCCAATGAAGACCACGGTAAACAGCAGAGCGTTCAGGCGGCCGCGGGCCTGTGGCTCGAGGCCATACACCAGGTTCTGATGCGCCACCAGGCTTGACTGCAGGCCAAGGTCGAAGCCAATCGCCGACAGGGCAATCAGCGCCAGCTGGCCATGCAGTGGCAGCAGCGGCAGTATAAACATCAGGGCGAAGGAGACGGTGACCAGCGCCGCCCCCATTTGCGTCACTTTACCGGCGCCAAATTTATCGGCCAGTCCGCCGGCCAGCGGCGCGGCCAGCGCCCCGGCGGCCCCGGCGATACCAAAGCCGCCCGCTACCGCGCTGCCCATGTGATAGTGTTCGGAGAGCATCACCGCCAGCGTCGACCAGAAGGCGCTGAAGGCGACAGAGAGCGCCCCCTGAGCCAGCGCAGCGCGGCGTAGCGCCGGGTAACGCTGCCACAGATGCGCCATCGAGGCCATCAGCTGCGGATAGCTCAGCGTCGAGTGAATGGCGAAGCGCGGCAGCACCCGCCACATCACCAGGCCAATCAGCGCCACGCTGACCGCCGCCGCCTGATACATCACCCGCCAGCCGAACACTGCGCCCACCACGCCGCTGACCGTCCGGGAAAGCAGGATCCCCAGCAGCAGCCCGGTCATCACCGTGCCCACCATTTTTCCCTGCTTGCCCGCCGGGGCGAGGATCGCCGCCGCCGGGACGATATCCTGCGCCATGGTCGCCGCCATACCGATCAGCAGACTAACCACCAGCAGTGAGCTGAGCTGGCCGGTGAGGCTGCACAGCAGCAGCAGGAGCGCCAGCAGCGCGCTTTTCACCAGGATCAGCCGGCGGCGATCGTGGCGGTCGCCGAGCGGAAGCAGGAACAGAATGCCGAGCGCATAACCCGCCTGCGTCAGGGTAGGGACCAGACCCATACCTTCTACCGTCAGGTGGAGATTGGCGCCCATCAACGGCAGCAGCGGCTGCGCGTAGTAGATAGAGGCGACGCTAAAGCCAGCGCCGAGCGCGAGAATGAAGATAATCCAGCCTGCGTCGCGGGCGGAAAGAGAAGTCGGTGTCATGATTAGTGCCTCGTGTATGCGATGGGGCTATTTTTCCCTGAACGCGGCTGGCGCGGTAGCCGGGCTGGTGGTAAAACGGTTATACGTAGCACGTATAGGCAAAAGAAGAATGAAAAGACAGGAGCGTATAGACCGCATTGAGCTGATGCGCACTTATATCCGCATTGTGGAGACCGGATCGCTCTCCGCCGCGGCGGGGCAGATGGATACCACTCAGGCGACCGTCAGCCGCCGCCTGCAGTCCCTTGAAGGGCTGCTGGGGGTCAAGCTGATCCTGCGTACCACCCATGCGATGAAGCTCACTGACGATGGCGAACGCTGCTACCGTCACGCTCGCCAGCTGGTGGATGCCTGGCTGGCGCTGGAAGATGACCTGCGTATTGCCGACGATCGGCCGGTAGGGGTGCTGCGGGTGAGGGCACCGCACGCTTTTGGCCAGCAGCAGCTGCTGGGGCCGCTGGTCGCCTTTCTCCAGCGTCATCCGCAGCTGTCGGTGGAGTGGATGCTGAATGATAATACTGTCGACTTTCTCAGCGATAATATCGACTGCGCCATCCGCGTGGGGGCGGAGGTGGATCCGGCCACGGTCTCCGTGCTGCTGGCGGAAGTGCCGCGCTGCGTGGTGGCCTCTCCTGAACTGCTGGCGAAGTACCCGCCGTTAACCTCGCTGGAGGCGTTATCCGGCCTGCCGTGGATCGCCATTAACACCTTTTATCAGCATGAGGTACGGCTCCGACATCAGGTAAGCGGGCAGATCGTCTCCACGGCGATTACCCCCTGTCTGAGCACCGACAGCCTGTACGTCGCGCGCAATACCGCGCTGGCGGGTCTGGGGGTGGCGATGGTGTCCAGCTGGACGGTGGCGGAAGATCTTGCCGCCGGAAGGTTGACAGAGCTGTTCCCGCAGTGGCGTCCCGCCTCGCTGCCGGTCCATCTGGTCTATCCCTGGGCGCGCTATTATCCGACGCGGCTGCGTAAGTTCCTCGACCTGATGCGGGAGATCATGCCGGACCTTGCCGGCATGCAGCCTCCGCAAAGCGCATAAAAAAAACCGGCCAGGAGGCCGGTTTTTTTATTTAACACGCTTACTCGACGGGCTGTGGGCGGGTCGGTTCAGCGGTGGCTTTATGGGTCGCACTATGACCGCCGGCGGCGCCTTTACCTTCAAAGGCGAATGGCGGCCGCACCCAGGTGCTGTGGCGCGGTGCTTCCGGGACATAGTCCGGCGCTGGCGCACGGGTCATTGGCGCGGTGGCATGGCGATGACTCACCACCACTACCGGCTTGCTCACCGGTGGCTCGGCTTTGACCGGCTCGACAGGCGCTGCTTCGACAACCGGTGCTTCAACCGCGGTTTCCGCCGCCGGGGCGATGGTTTCCACTGGCGCTTCAACGACAGGCGCTGTTTCCACCACTTCAGGTTCTACCACCACCGGCTCGGCGTCGATCGTCACTGGCGCGATAGCCTGAGGCGCTTCGACAGCCGGCGCTTCGGTGACCAGCTCCTGCGGCGCAGGCTCGACGGCTGCTGGCGCGACAACTTCCGCAGCATCAACGACCACCGGCTCGGCGGCCGCGACCGGCTCGACGACCACAGGCTCAGCGGTAACCGGCTCCATGGTTGCCGGCTCGACGGTGACCGGCGCAGCGGTAACGGTTTCAACGACGGCAACCGGGGCTGCGACGGCCGCGACGGTTTCCACGACGTTGTCGTCCTGAACCTGAACCTCTTCCGGCTGCTGGTCCTGCGGACGAACTATCGGGTAGCGGATCCAGACTTTACCGGAAGCCATCTCCGGCGATGCGCAGGCCACGGTCAGCGGCATTGGCGACTGGGTCGGATAGCGTTCATCACGATAGCGACGACGACGCTGACCGCTGACGCGCAGGTGACGCGGGGAACGACGTGAACGACGCGGCATACCGTTCGCTTCACGGGATTCGCCATTTTCGTCCTGGTCCGCCACGCTCTCCACGACTGCTGGCAGCTCGGCTTTCACCGGCTCGCTGCGCGGAGCGATAACTTCCGCCACTACGGCTTCTGGCTCGATCTCGGCAACCTGCTCAACGACAGCGGACTCGACGCGTACTTTCTGTGCCAGCTGGCGCGGTTTACGACGCGGCAGGGTCTGCACACGCTCTTCCTGCTCCGTCTCCTGCACTACCGGCTCTTCGCGTGTCTGCGCTTTGGCTTCCTGCTGCGCCTGACGTTTGTCGTCATTGCGGCGGCGGGTGCGTTCGCGGCGCGGCTGCTGCTCGTCACGAGATTTCGCTTTTTCCGCATCGTCACCTGAGGTCTGGCGAACATCGCGGGCTTCCACGTTCTGCGACGGCTTCTCGCGACGGTTGCGACGGTTCTCTTCACGCGATTCGCGCGGTTCACGGCCTTCGTTATTCTCGGCACGCGCGTCGCGGTTATCACGGTTGTCGCGGTTGTCGCGATTATCACGATTGTCGCGATTGTCACGACGGTCGTTGCGATCGCGGCGGTTGTTGGCGCGCGGTTTACGGCGCTCCTGCTGACGCTCTGGTTTTTCTTCCGCTTTCTTCTCGACCTGAACTTCAGCCGGTTTGGCCTCTTCGGCGCCAGAGAAGATATTCTTCAGCGCGCTGAAGAAGCGCGAGAGCAGGCCAGGCTGCGCCGGTGCGGCGGCCGCGACCGGGGTCGCTGCGGCGACAGGCGCGGCGGCTGGATCTTCGAGCATCGGGGCCGGCGGCGCGTCAGGCATGACAAAAGCGGCGAGGGCCGGTTGTTCCGGACGTTTCCGTTCTGCCGGCTCATCGTCGCCCGGCAGCGCCATCTCTTCTTCATGCAGCTTCGGCAGCAGGTAGCTCAGCGTTGAGGTCTCTTCACCTTTGCGCACGCGCAGGACGGAGTAGTGCGGCGTCTGCATTTCGTCGTTTGGCACGATGATCACGCGCACATCGCCCTGACGGGATTCGATAGCGCTCACCGCGGCACGTTTTTCGTTCAGCAGATAGGAGGCGATCGGTACCGGAACGATGGCATGAACTTCTTTGGTGTTCTCTTTCAGCGCTTCTTCTTCAATCAGACGCAGAATAGAGAGCGACAGCGATTCGTTATCACGCACGGTGCCGGTGCCGGAGCAGCGCGGGCAGACGTGGTGGCTGGATTCGCCCAGCGACGGACTCAGGCGCTGGCGGGACATCTCCAGCAGGCCGAAGCGCGAGATATGGCTGATCTGAATGCGCGCCCGGTCCTGACGGACGGCTTCGCGCAGACGGTTCTCCACGGCGCGCTGGTGGCGAACCGGAGTCATATCGATAAAGTCGATAACGATCAGGCCGCCGAGGTCGCGCAGACGCAGCTGGCGGGCAATCTCGTCAGCCGCTTCGAGGTTGGTGTTGAACGCCGTCTCTTCGATATCGCCGCCGCGGGTAGCGCGGGCGGAGTTGATATCGATAGCGGTCAGCGCTTCAGTGCTGTCGATGACGATAGAGCCACCGGACGGCAGACGGACTTCACGCTGGAAGGCGGATTCAATTTGGGATTCGATCTGGTAGTGGCTGAACAGCGGGATTTCACCGGTGTACAGTTTGATTTTGCTGCTGAAATCCGGACGACCCAGCGCGGCGATATGCTGGCGCGCCAGCTCAAGCACTTTCGGGTTATCGATCAGGATTTCGCCGATATCCTGGCGCAGGTAGTCACGGAAGGCGCGGACAATGACGTTGCTTTCCTGGTGGATCAGGAACGGCGCCGGACGGCTTTCCGCGGCTTTCTGAATCGCTTCCCAGTGTTTCAGACGGAAGCTCAGGTCCCACTGCAGGGCTTCGGCGGATTTGCCGACGCCAGCGGTGCGAACGATAAGGCCCATGCCGTCCGGAAGCTCCAGGCTCGCCAGCGCTTCTTTCAGTTCGGTACGGTCGTCGCCCTCGATACGGCGGGAAATTCCCCCCGCGCGCGGGTTGTTCGGCATCAGTACCAGATAGCTGCCCGCCAGGCTGATAAAGGTGGTGAGCGCAGCGCCTTTGTTGCCGCGTTCTTCTTTATCAATCTGCACGATAACTTCCTGACCTTCACGCAGTACGTCTTTGATATTAGGACGACCATGCGCATTGTAGTTGGCGGGGAAGTATTCGCGGGCGATTTCTTTGAGGGGGAGGAAACCATGACGCTCGGCGCCGTAATCAACAAACGCGGCTTCAAGGCTGGGTTCAATGCGGGTGATTTTGCCTTTGTAGATGTTCGCTTTTTTCTGTTCGTGCCCGGGGCTTTCGATATCCAGGTCGTACAGGCGCTGCCCATCAACAAGGGCGACGCGCAACTCTTCCTGCTGAGTTGCGTTGATTAACATTCTTTTCATCGTAACTTACTCATTATTCTTACATTGACGACTAAGCTGCGGGCAGAGTAATGCCTTTCCGGGGGAAAACCGATGGCCTCGTGTCTGGTTCACGTCGCCAACCTCACGGTTGTCGCGCGCTTAAGAGGCGCAGAGTGTCGGTCGCCTGTGTTTCAAACGGAAACACAGCGCAATTATTCAGGGGAACAGCCTGGGATGTATCACCAGAGAATATTCCATTTATACTCGTCGTCTTTCGCGTTGCAGGCATGATGGCTTAACCTGCTCACCTCGATCGGCTGATCCAGATGAGCTCCCGGGAGTCCCGGAGTTGACGCCTTCCTGCGACTTGAAATCCATAGAGCCTGTACCGGTAAGGACTGCAACCCGCAGCCCGCTAACTGTCTGAAAGATCACAACGTCTTACGCCATTGCTGCGTGGGCGATCGGTCAGACAAAATTGGTCATTCCGCTAATGTCTTGTTCTAACAAGATGCAATACGGAAAACGGTCTCATTATTCCATTGCTAACCTTGTTATAGCAAGTTGACTTTCACCTTTTATCACCCGGTTACTCACAGTTTTATCACCTGCCCATACAGATTGTTCTAATAACAAACAATATGGCGGTCAGGCAAACCGTGAAAACAGGATAATGATAAATATAAGCATATAAAAATGAGTGGCGCTAATGCGTCCGGCTATTTAGAATCGCGCACCATGAAAACTGAGACCCCAACCGTAAAAATGGTTGCCATTGCTGCTGATGAAGCGGGGCAACGTATCGACAACTTTTTGCGTACGCAATTGAAAGGCGTACCGAAGAGCATGATTTATCGCATCCTGCGTAAAGGCGAGGTGCGGGTGAATAAAAAACGCGTGAAGCCGGAGTATAAGCTGGAAGCGGGCGATGAAGTCCGTATCCCGCCGGTGCGCGTGGCGGAGCGTGAAGAAGAGGCGGTATCGCCGCATCTACAGAAAGTCGCAGCGCTCTCTGAGGTGATCCTCTATGAAGACGATCATATTCTGGTCCTCAATAAGCCTTCCGGCACTGCGGTACATGGCGGCAGCGGCCTGAGCTTCGGGGTGATTGAAGGGCTGCGCGCCCTGCGCCCGGAGGCGCGCTTCCTTGAGCTGGTGCATCGACTCGACCGCGATACTTCAGGCGTGCTGCTGGTGGCGAAAAAGCGCTCGGCGCTGCGTTCGCTGCACGAGCAGCTGCGCGATAAAGGCATGCAGAAAGACTATCTGGCGCTGGTGCGCGGCCAGTGGCAGTCGCATACCAAAGTAGTGCAGGCCCCGCTATTGAAGAACATTCTGCAGAGCGGGGAGCGAATTGTCCGCGTGAGTCAGGAAGGCAAGCCGTCAGAGACGCGCTTTAAAGTGGAAGAGCGTTATGAATTCGCCACGCTGGTGCGCTGCAGTCCGGTCACCGGGCGCACCCATCAGATTCGCGTTCATACCCAGTATGCCGGCCATCCTATCGCCTTTGACGACCGCTATGGCGACCGCGAATTTGATAAGCAACTCTCAGGTACCGGCCTAAACCGCCTGTTCCTCCACGCTGCTGCGCTGAAGTTTACCCACCCGGGGAGCGGGGAGGTGATGCGCGTTGAGGCGCCGCTGGATAACCAGCTGAAGCACTGTTTACAGGTGCTACGGAAGAGCAAATAAGCGCAACGGCGGAATCAGTTCCGCCGTTTTTTTTGCCTTAGCCTAACAGCGGGTTGTCGTTTTCGCGGCGCAGCATCTGACACAGCGCGATTAAGGGTAACCCGACCAGCGTATTCGGGTCGCGGCCTTCCAGCCGTTCGAACAGCGTAATGCCTAACCCCTCGCTCTTGAAACTCCCGGCGCACTGCAGCGGGTTCTCTTTGCGCACATAGCCTTCGATCTCTTTATCGCTGAGATGGCGGAAGTGGACGTCAAAGGGCTCGCATTCGGTTTGCAAATGACCGCTGGCGGAGTTATACAGCGCCAGGCCGGTATAAAAGGTGACGATTGACCCGCTGGCCTTTCTCAACTGCCTGCGGGCATTTTCCTCGGTGTGCGGTTTACCGGTGATCTCACCGTCCAGTACGCAAACCTGATCGGAGCCTATAATAAGGTGATTGGGGTAGCGTGAGGCCAGGCTCTGCGCTTTGGCCTGCGCCAGTCGGGTGACAAGCTGACGCGCGGATTCTTCAGGACGGGGCGTTTCGTCGACGTCAGGCGCCGCGCATTCAAACGGTAATCCCAGTTTTTCCAGCAGCATGCGCCGCCAGGGAGAGGTTGACGCCAGGATAAGTTCAGACATATTTTTTCATCCACATATAGCGCTTCGCAGAGCATCATCTTAAACTATGCGCCGCAATGTGTGCGAATAAATGGCAAAAGGCAACCTGAGGCTGCCTTTTTCTTTGACTCTATGACATTACAAAGTTAATATGCGCGCCCTATGCAAAAGGTAAAATTACCCCTGACTCTTGATCCGGTACGCACGGCTCAAAAACGCCTTGATTACGAAGGCATCTATGCCCGCGATCAGGTTGAACGTGTAGCCGATTCTGTAGTCAGCGTGGACAGCGATGTGGAATGCAGCATGTCGTTCGCTATCGATAACCAGCGTCTCGCCGTCATTACAGGCGATGCGAAGGTAACGGTAACCCTCGAATGCCAGCGTTGCGGGAAACCGTTCTCCCATCACGTCCACACCACGTATTGTTTTAGCCCCGTCAGAAATGACGAACAGGCCGAAGCACTACCGGAAGCGTATGAGCCGATTGAGGTTAACGAATTCGGTGAAATCGACCTGCAGGCAATGGTCGAGGATGAAATTATCCTCTCCCTGCCCGTAGTTCCGGTGCATGATTCTGAACACTGTGAAGTGTCCGACGCGGACATGGTCTTTGGCGAACTGCCTGAAGAGGCACAAAAACCAAACCCATTTGCCGTATTAGCCAGCTTAAAGCGTAAGTAATTGAGGAGTAAGGTCCATGGCCGTACAACAGAATAAACCAACCCGTTCCAAACGTGGCATGCGTCGTTCCCATGACGCGCTGACCGCAGTCACCAGCCTGTCTGTAGACAAAACTTCTGGTGAGAAACACCTGCGTCACCACATCACTGCCGACGGTTTCTACCGCGGTCGCAAGGTTATCGCTAAGTAATCACGCGATACTCGCAGGATTTCCCGTTGCAGGCCATGGCGGGCGTGTGCGTACCTGGACACTCGGTTAACCCGGTAACCAGAAGCGTCAATGCCCGGATTGTTGCGTCTGCAGCGTGAAAATTCGCGGGTGCCAGCGTGATGAAGCTTAGTGAGGACTCCCCGGGCAACTGGGGAATCACCGAACCGGGCAGCGACGATACCTTGACACGTCTAACCCTGGCGTTAGATGTCATGGGGGGCGATTTCGGCCCATCCGTGACAGTGCCTGCAGCACTGCAGGCACTGAACTCTAATTCGCAACTCACACTTCTTTTAGTCGGCGATCCCGACGCCATCACGCCATTACTCGCCAAAGCTGACTTCGAACAACGTTCGCGTCTGCAGATTATTCCTGCGCAGTCAGTTATTGCCAGTGATGCGCGACCCGCACAGGCTATCCGCAGCAGTCGCGGAAGCTCAATGCGCGTGGCGCTGGAGCTTGTGAAAGAAGGGCGGGCGGAAGCCTGCGTTAGCGCCGGCAACACCGGCGCGCTGATGGGCCTGGCGAAACTGCTGCTCAAACCGATTGAAGGTATTGAGCGGCCGGCGCTGGTGACGGTTCTGCCGCACCAGCAGAAGGGCAAAACCGTGGTGCTGGATCTCGGCGCCAACGTCGACTGCGACAGCACGATGCTGGTGCAGTTCGCGGTGATGGGCGCGGTGCTGGCGGAAGAGGTGGTCGGCATTGCCAATCCACGCGTCGCCTTGCTGAACATCGGCGAAGAAGAGATGAAAGGCCTCAGCAGCATCCGCGATGCTGCCGCAGTGCTCAAAACGCTGCCTTCCCTCAACTACATCGGCTATCTTGAAGCCAATGAACTGTTGACCGGAAAAACCGATGTGCTGGTTTGTGACGGATTCACGGGCAACGTCACATTAAAAACCATGGAAGGTGTTGTCAGAATGTTCCTTTCACTGCTGAAATCTCAGGGAGAGGGCAAAAAACGGTCGTGGTGGCTGCTGTTACTAAAACGTTGGTTACAAAAAAGCCTGGCGAGGCGATTCAGTCACCTCAACCCCGACCAGTATAATGGCGCCTGTCTGTTAGGATTGCGCGGTTCCGTGATCAAGAGTCATGGTGCTGCCAATCAGCGCGCCTTTAGCGTCGCGATAGAGCAGGCAGTGCAGGCGGTGCAGCGGCAAATTCCTCAACGGATCGCCGCGCGCCTGGAATCTTTATACCCAGCTGGTTTCGAGCTGCCGGAAAGCGACAGTGACGTGAACGCCCGACAGCAAAGCGGGACGAATGGACACCACTGACGCCGCGGCGGTTGAACGAGGCGGGTATATTACCCAAGAGTGACTGAGCGTACATGTATACGAAGATTATTGGTACCGGCAGCTATCTGCCCGAGCAAGTGCGTACAAACGCCGACCTGGAAAAAATGGTAGAGACCTCTGACGAGTGGATTGTCACCCGCACAGGTATCCGTGAGCGTCGTATTGCCGCAGCGCATGAAACAGTTGCTACGATGGGCTTTGAAGCCGCAAAGCAGGCGCTGGCGATGGCGGGCGTGTCCGCGGAGCAAATTGGTCTGATCATCGTTGCGACCACCTCCGGCACGCACGCGTTTCCGAGTTCGGCTTGCCAGATTCAGTCTATGCTGGGCGTCAAAGGCTGCCCGGCGTTTGACGTCGCGGCCGCCTGCGCCGGTTTCACCTATGCGCTGAGCGTCGCCGATCAGTATGTGAAAAACGGCGCGGTGGATTATGCGCTGGTCGTTGGCGCTGATGTGCTGGCGCGCACCTGCGATCCGGCCGATCGCGGGACGATTATTATTTTCGGCGATGGCGCCGGCGCGGTGGTGCTGGGCGCCTCCGAAGAGCCTGGCATTATCTCGACGCATCTGCATGCTGACGGTAGCTATGGCGAACTGCTGACCCTGCCGAACGCCGATCGCGTCGATCCGGAAAATCCGATCTATCTGACGATGGCCGGTAATGAAGTCTTCAAAGTGGCGGTCACCGAGTTAGCGCATATCGTTGATGAGACGCTGGCCGCGAATAATCTTGAACGTTCAGCGCTGGACTGGCTGGTGCCGCATCAGGCAAACCTGCGGATCATCAGCGCGACGGCGAAGAAACTGGGCATGTCGATGGATAACGTCGTAGTGACCCTCGACCGCCATGGCAATACCTCCGCGGCGTCAGTCCCTTGCGCGCTGGATGAGGCCGTCCGCGATGGCCGCATTCAACGTGGGCAGCTGATTTTGCTGGAAGCCTTTGGTGGCGGTTTCACCTGGGGTTCCGCGCTGGTTCGTTTTTAGTATAAGGATTTAAACATGACGCAATTTGCTTTTGTGTTCCCGGGACAGGGCTCTCAGGCCGTAGGCATGCTGGCCGATATGGCGGCGACCTGGCCGGTCATTGAAGAGACCTTCGGTGAAGCTTCCGCAGCGTTGGGTTACGATCTGTGGGCGCTGACGCAACAGGGCCCGGCAGAAGAACTGAATAAGACCTGGCAGACCCAGCCGGCGCTGCTGACCGCCTCCGTGGCGCTGTACCGCGTCTGGCAGCAGCAGGGCGGCAAAGCGCCGGCGCTGTTGGCAGGCCACAGCCTTGGCGAATACTCCGCGCTGGTTTGCGCGGGCGTTATCGCTTTCGCTGATGCCGTTCGCCTGGTTGAACTGCGCGGCAAATTCATGCAGGAAGCCGTACCGGAAGGTACCGGCGCCATGTCAGCGATTATCGGTCTGGACGACGCGGCTATCGCCAAAGCCTGTGAAGACTCGGCCGAAGGGCAGGTCGTCTCTCCGGTGAACTACAATTCCCCGGGACAGGTGGTTATCGCCGGTCACAAAGAGGCCGTCGAACGCGCAGGCGCCGCCTGTAAAGCCGCGGGCGCTAAACGCGCGCTGCCGCTGCCGGTGAGCGTGCCCTCCCACTGTGCGCTGATGAAGCCCGCTGCGGAAAAACTGGCGCTTGAGCTGCAGAACATCACCTTCAACGCGCCGACGATTCCGGTGGTAAATAACGTCGACGTGAAGTGCGAAACCGCGCCGGACGCCATTCGCGACGCGCTGGTACGCCAGCTGTATAGCCCGGTTCAGTGGACCAAAACCGTTGAGTTTATGGCTGCTCAGGGCGTCACGCATCTGTATGAGGTTGGCCCGGGTAAAGTCCTCACCGGCCTGACCAAACGTATTGTTGACACCCTGACCGCTTCCGCGCTTAACGAGCCGGCGGCGATGTCTGCGGCGCTTGAGCAATAAAAGAGGAAAACCATGAGTTTTGAAGGAAAAATCGCGCTGGTTACCGGTGCAAGCCGCGGTATTGGCCGCGCCATCGCTGAAACGCTCGTCGCCCGTGGCGCGAAAGTTATCGGTACTGCGACCAGCGAAAGCGGCGCGCAGGCTATCAGCGACTATTTAGGCGCCAACGGTAAAGGTCTGATGTTGAATGTGACCGACCCGGCATCTATTGAATCTGTTCTGGAAAATGTGAGCGCAGAGTTTGGCGAAGTGGATATCCTGGTGAATAATGCCGGGATTACTCGCGACAACCTGTTAATGCGCATGAAAGATGACGAGTGGAACGATATTATCGAAACCAACCTGTCATCGGTTTTCCGTCTGTCAAAAGCGGTAATGCGCGCTATGATGAAAAAGCGTCATGGACGTATTATCACTATCGGTTCTGTGGTTGGTACCATGGGAAATGCGGGTCAGGCCAACTACGCTGCGGCGAAAGCGGGTCTGATCGGCTTCAGTAAATCACTGGCGCGTGAAGTTGCGTCACGCGGTATTACTGTAAACGTTGTTGCTCCGGGCTTTATTGAAACGGACATGACGCGTGCGCTGACCGATGAGCAGCGTGCGGGTACGCTGGCGGCAGTTCCTGCGGGGCGCCTTGGCACCCCAAATGAAATCGCCAGCGCGGTGGCATTTTTAGCCTCTGACGAAGCAAGTTACATCACTGGTGAAACCCTGCACGTCAACGGCGGAATGTACATGGTCTGACCGAGATTTGTGCAAAACGTTCAGGAACCGCGCACTTCGCACGGTTCTGTGTGCGGTTTTGTGCGAAAAGATTTGCGTTCTTAGGGCAAACGGCCTCAAAATAGCGCAAAATCGTGGTAAGACCTGCCGGGATTTAGTTGCAAATTTTTCAACATTTTATACACTACGAAAACCATCGCGAAAGCGAGTTTTGATAGGAAATTTAAGAGTATGAGCACTATCGAAGAACGCGTTAAGAAAATTATCGGCGAGCAGCTGGGCGTTAAGCAGGAAGAAGTTACCAACAATGCTTCCTTCGTTGAAGACCTGGGCGCTGATTCTCTTGACACCGTTGAGCTGGTAATGGCTCTGGAAGAAGAGTTTGATACTGAGATTCCGGACGAAGAAGCTGAGAAAATCACCACCGTTCAGGCTGCCATTGATTACATCAACGGCCACCAGGCGTAAGTGAACATCTCCAGGCGGTCATTCGACCGCCTGAGTTTTATCTTTTTTTTGTCCCACAAGAATCTATTTTCCCTCCCTGGAGGACAAACGTGTCTAAGCGTCGTGTAGTTGTGACCGGACTGGGCATGTTGTCTCCTGTCGGCAATACCGTAGAGTCTACCTGGAAAGCTCTCCTTGCCGGTCAGAGTGGCATCAGCCTGATCGACCATTTCGATACTAGCGCCTATGCAACGAAATTTGCTGGCTTAGTAAAGGATTTTAACTGTGATGACATTATCTCGCGCAAAGAGCAGCGCAAGATGGATGCCTTCATTCAATATGGAATTGTCGCTGGCGTTCAGGCCATGCAGGATTCTGGCCTTGAAGTGACGGAAGAGAATGCTACCCGTATTGGCGCCGCGATCGGCTCCGGTATTGGCGGCCTCGGCTTGATCGAAGAAAACCACAGTTCGCTGGTCAACGGCGGACCGCGTAAGATCAGCCCATTCTTCGTTCCCTCCACAATTGTTAACATGGTGGCCGGGCATCTGACCATCATGTTTGGTCTGCGTGGACCAAGTATCTCCATCGCGACCGCCTGTACTTCAGGCGTGCACAACATCGGTCAGGCTGCGCGCATCATCGCCTATGGCGATGCCGATGCGATGGTGGCAGGCGGTGCGGAAAAAGCCAGTACCCCGCTTGGCGTGGGCGGCTTTGGCGCAGCGCGGGCGCTCTCCACGCGCAATGACAACCCGCAGGCGGCAAGCCGTCCGTGGGATAAAGATCGCGACGGCTTCGTGCTGGGCGACGGCGCGGGCATGGTGGTGCTGGAAGAGTACGAGCATGCGAAAAAACGCGGCGCAAAAATCTACGCCGAGATCGTCGGCTTCGGCATGAGCAGCGATGCTTACCACATGACGTCACCGCCGGAAGATGGCGCGGGCGCCGCGCTGGCGATGGTGAATGCCATTCGCGATGCGGGCATCGAACCGGGCCAGATCGGCTACGTCAATGCCCACGGCACCTCGACGCCGGCTGGCGATAAAGCGGAAGCGCAGGCGGTTAAGTCTGTCTTCGGCGATGCGGCGAGCCGCGTACTGGTGAGCTCCACCAAATCCATGACCGGGCATCTGCTGGGCGCGGCAGGGGCGGTAGAGTCGATTTACTCTATCCTGGCGCTGCGCGATCAGGCGGTTCCGCCGACGATCAACCTCGACAACCCGGATGAGGGCTGCGACCTCGACTTCGTTCCGCACGAAGCGCGTCAGGTTTCCGGTTTGGAGTACACCCTGTGCAACTCCTTCGGCTTCGGCGGCACTAACGGTTCGCTGATCTTCAAAAAAGTGTGACAGGGCTTGCCCCGGTACTGCTTTAACAAAAGGCCCGTTCGTCGGGCCTTTTTTATTCGGCTTTCTCCGCTTGTCCTCTGCTCCGTGTCCTGAGACACTCACCGACCTGTGAAAAGGAGTCCTTTATGTTCTTGATAAATGGCGTTGAACAGGACACGCTGGCGGCGAACGATCGCGCCGTCCAGTTTGGCGACGGTTGTTTTACCACCGCCCGTATACAGCACGGGCAGGTTGCGTTACTGGACGCCCATCTGCAGCGTTTGCAGACGACCTGCGAAAAATTACGCATCCCATTTGACGACTGGCTGACGTTGAGCGACGAGATGCAGCGTCTGGCTCGGCCGCACGCCCAGGGTGTGCTTAAGGTGGTCCTCACCCGCGGCGTCGGGGGGAGGGGATACAGCACGGCGGGCTGCGCGTCGCCCACCCGCATTCTGAGCGTCTCTTCGCTTCCGGCGCACTACGCGCGCTGGCGGGAGGAGGGCATTACCCTGACCCGGAGCCCGGTGACCCTGGGGCGCAACCCCTGGCTGGCCGGTCTGAAGCATCTTAACCGTCTTGAGCAGGTGCTGATCCGCTCTCATCTTGAACAGACGGACGCCGATGAGGCGCTGGTCCTTGACAGTGACGGGTGGCTTACGGAATGCTGTGCCGCGAATTTATTCTGGCGTCAGGGACGGGATGTCTTTACTCCGCGACTCGATTATGCCGGGGTCAACGGCATAATGCGGCAGCGTTGTATCGCGCAGCTGGCACCATCGACGTTTCGCGTTGTCGAAGTGACAGCGCGTCCCGAGACGTTGCGGGAGGCCGATGAAGTGCTGATCTGCAATGCGCTTATGCCGCTGGTGCCGGTTCGTCGCTGGGAGGAGACCGTCTGGTCCTCTCGCGAGCTTTACCATTTTTTAGCCCCTTTGTGTGAGCTGTCTGGTTAGTATGAAGAAAATGTTACGTTTTATCCTGTTGCTGGTCGTGCTGTTGGGCATCGCCGCGGCGGCAGGAATGTGGAAGGTACGCCAGCTGGCGGACAGCAAGCTGCTGATTAAAGAAGAGACCATCTTTACCCTCGAAGCCGGCACCGGCCGGCTGGCGCTGGGGCAGGATCTCTATCGCGAGAAGGTGATCAATCGTCCGCGCGTGTTCCAGTGGCTGCTGCGGATGGAGCCTGAGCTGTCTCACTTCAAAGCCGGGACCTATCGCTTCACGCCGCAAATGACGGTGCGCGAAATGCTGCAGCTGCTGGCCAGCGGCAAAGAGGCGCAGTTTCCGCTGCGCTTTGTCGAAGGCATGCGCGTCAGCGACTACCTTCGTCAGCTGCGCGATGCCCCCTACGTGAAGCACACGCTTGAAGACGATAGCTACGCGACGGTGGCTAAGGCGTTAGGTCTTGACCACGCCGACTGGGTGGAAGGTTGGTTCTGGCCGGATACCTGGATGTACACCGCCAATACCAGCGACATCGCCATCCTCAAGCGCGCGCATCAGAAAATGGTCACCGAAGTGGCGAAGGTCTGGGAAGGACGGATGGATAATCTGCCCTATGACGATCAGAATCAGCTGTTGACCATGGCCTCGATTATTGAGAAAGAGACCGCGGTGGCGGAAGAGCGCGATCGCGTCGCGTCGGTGTTTATCAACCGCCTGCGCATCGGCATGCGTTTACAGACTGATCCAACGGTGATCTACGGGATGGGCGAAGGGTATAATGGTAAGTTAACGCGTAAGGATCTGGAGACGCCGACCGCGTACAATACCTATACCATCAGCGGCCTGCCGCCAGGCCCTATTGCGGTGCCGGGCGAAGCGTCGCTGAAGGCGGCCGCCCATCCGGCGAAAACGCCATACCTCTATTTTGTCGCCGACGGGAAAGGGGGCCATACGTTTACCACAAACCTGGTCAGCCATAACCGCGCGGTGCAGGACTATCTGAAAGTACTTAAGGAAAAAAATGCGCAGTAACTATATCGTCATCGAGGGGCTGGAGGGCGCCGGGAAGACCACCGCTCGTCAACTGGTGGTGGAGACGCTGCAGTCGGCAGGTATTCACGATATGGTGTTTACCCGTGAGCCGGGGGGCACAATCCTTGCCGAAAAACTGCGTAGCCTGGTGCTGGATATCCAGTCCACGGGCGATGAAGTGATTAACGATAAAGCGGAAGTGCTGATGTTTTACGCGGCGCGCGTCCAGCTGGTGGAGACCGTGATTAAGCCTGCTCTGGCTCGCGGCCAGTGGGTGATCGGCGATCGTCACGATCTCTCCACTCAGGCCTATCAGGGCGGCGGCAGGGGGATTGACCGCACGATGCTGGCGACGCTGCGTGACGCCGTTCTCGGCGATTTTCGACCTAATTTGACGCTGTACCTCGACGTCACGCCGGAAGTGGGCCTGCGGCGCGCCCGCGCCCGCGGCGAACTGGATCGCATTGAGCAGGAGTCCATGAACTTCTTCAATCGTACCCGCGCGCGCTACCTTGAGCTGGCCGCGGCGGATCCTTCTATCCGCACGGTGGACGCGACGCAGCCGCTGGATGCCGTCGCGCGCGATATTCGCGCCACGATCGTCCAGTGGATGGCGGAGCAACCGGCATGAAATGGTATCCGTGGCTGCGCCCCTCGTTCGAGCAACTGGTCGGTAGCTATCAGGCCGGACGAGGCCACCACGCCTTACTGTTACAATCCCTGAGCGGGATGGGCGGCGAGGCGTTGATGTATGCGCTGTGCCGCTTCCTGATGTGCCGCCAGCCCGAAGGGCATAAAAGCTGCGGTCACTGCCACAGTTGCCAGCTGATGCAGGCCGGTACGCACCCCGATTACTACCCGCTGAGCCCCGAGAAAGGCAAGAGCGCGCTGGGTATTGACGCGGTGCGCGATGTCAACGACAAGCTCTATGAGCGCGCGCGCCTCGGTGGGGCGAAGGTGGTATGGATTAGCGATGCCGCCTTGCTGACCGATGCCGCCGCCAACGCGTTGCTGAAAACGCTGGAGGAGCCGCCGGAAAATACCTGGTTCTTCCTCGCCTGCGAGGAGCCGGCGCGTCTGCTGACCACTCTGCGCAGTCGCTGCCGCCTGCACCACCTGTCGCCGCCGACGGAATCTTATGCCCTGGCCTGGCTGGAGCGTGAGGTGAACCTGCCGCAGGAGGCGCTGCTGACCGCGTTACGTCTGTGCGCCAGCGCGCCGGCCGCCGCGCTTGAGCTGCTTAAGGAGCCGCAGTGGACGGCGCGACAGCAGCTGTGTCAGGCGCTGGCGACCACGCTGGCGAGCGGTGACTGGCTGGCGCTGCTGCCGATACTCAATCATGAACAGGCGGCGGTTCGCCTGCACTGGCTGGCATCGCTGCTGGTCGATGCGCAAAAACGACAGCAGGGAATTGCCCTGGTGAGTAATCCGGATGTCTGGCCGCTGCTGGAGCAGCTGGCGCATAGTCTGCCCGCCTCCCGGCTGCAGGCGATTGCCCATGACGTCTGTACCTGCCGCGAGCAATTGCTGAACGTCGTCGGCGTCAACCGCGAACTGCTGCTCACCGAGCGCCTGCTGCGCTGGGAACATTACCTGCAACCCGGGACGGTTTTACCCGTCTCCCACCTCTGAGTGAGACATTATGTTTTTAGTCGACTCCCACTGCCATCTTGATGGTCTGGATTATCAAACTCTGCACAAAAACGTCGATGACGTGCTGGCAAAAGCGGCCGCGCGCGATGTGAAATTTTGCCTGGCGGTCGCCACGACGCTGCCTGGCTACCGCAGTATGCGCGAGCTGGTAGGGAGGCGTGACAATGTCGTTTTCTCCTGTGGCGTGCACCCGTTAAACCAGGACGAGTCCTACGAGGTGGAGACGCTGCGCACGCTGGCGGCGGAAGAGGGCGTCGTCGCGATGGGAGAGACCGGGCTGGATTATTTTTATACCCCGGAGACCAAAGCCCAGCAGCAAACCTCATTCCGTGACCATATCCGCATCGGCCGGGAGCTGAATAAGCCAGTGATCGTGCATACCCGTGACGCTCGCGCCGATACCCTGGCCATTTTACGTGAAGAAAAGGTGACGGATTGCGGAGGCGTACTACACTGTTTCACTGAGGACAGGGAGACGGCGGGTAAGCTGCTCGACATGGGGTTCTATATCTCGTTTTCCGGTATCGTCACTTTCCGTAACGCCGAGCAACTGCGCGATGCGGCGCGCTATGTTCCGCTGGATCGTCTGCTGGTGGAGACCGATTCGCCGTACCTGGCGCCGGTACCCCATCGCGGCAAAGAGAACCAGCCGGCGATGGTTCGTGACGTTGCTGAATACATGGCGGTACTGAAGGGTGTGTCACTGGAGCAACTGGCTCAGCAGACCACCGACAATTTTGCCACGCTGTTCCACATTGACCCCGCCCGCTTGCAACCTGCTTGATCTGCTTATTATTTTAAGGCTCGTAATTAATAGCCAAAGCGAGTAAAGTTCACCGCCACAAAAGTGGCGGTGAAGGTTTTTTGGCAACATCTGGATACAACTTATGTAAGCTGATGTAAATTTTTACCGGAAGGCTGATTGAAACGTGATAGCCGTCAAACAATCATCCCGTTAATTATTTTACTCTGTGTAATAAATAAAGGGCGCTTAGATGTCCTGTCCACGGCGCGGTTCTCCCCCCGGGCCAATGCGTGAAAACGTAAAAAAGTACCAAATACTCAGGAGCACTCTCAATTATGTTTAAGAATGCATTTGCTAACCTGCAGAAGGTCGGTAAATCGCTGATGCTGCCGGTATCCGTACTGCCTATCGCAGGTATCCTGCTGGGCGTCGGTTCCGCAAACTTCAGCTGGCTGCCAGCCGTGGTCTCCCACGTTATGGCAGAAGCAGGCGGTTCTGTTTTCGCCAACATGCCGCTGATCTTCGCTATCGGTGTGGCCCTCGGCTTCACCAATAACGACGGTGTATCCGCACTGGCTGCAGTCGTAGCTTACGGCATCATGGTGAAAACCATGGCGGTGGTTGCGCCGCTGGTGCTGCATTTACCTGCTGACGAGATTGCGGCAAAACACCTGGCTGATACCGGCGTGCTTGGCGGTATTATCTCCGGTGCTATCGCCGCGTACATGTTCAACCGCTTCTATCGCATCAAGCTGCCAGAATATCTCGGCTTCTTTGCGGGCAAGCGCTTTGTACCGATTATCTCTGGTCTGGCCGCTATCTTCACCGGCGTGATCCTCTCCTTCATTTGGCCGCCGATCGGTTCCGCGATCCAGACCTTCTCCCAGTGGGCTGCTTATCAGAACCCGGTGGTGGCGTTTGGTATCTACGGTTTCATCGAGCGTTGCCTGGTGCCGTTTGGTCTGCACCACATCTGGAACGTTCCTTTCCAGATGCAGATCGGCGAATACACCAACGCGGCGGGTCAGGTATTCCACGGCGATATCCCGCGCTACATGGCAGGCGACCCGACTGCGGGCAAACTGTCTGGCGGCTTCCTGTTCAAAATGTACGGTCTGCCGGCAGCGGCAATCGCGATTTGGCACTCTGCTAAACCGGAAAACCGCGCCAAAGTGGGCGGTATCATGATCTCCGCCGCGCTGACCTCGTTCCTGACCGGTATCACCGAGCCGATCGAGTTCTCCTTCATGTTCGTGGCGCCGATCCTGTACGTTATCCATGCCATTCTGGCGGGTCTGGCGTTCCCGATCTGTATCCTGCTGGGTATGCGTGACGGTACCTCGTTCTCTCACGGCCTGATCGACTTTATCGTCCTGTCCGGTAACAGCAGCAAGCTGTGGCTGTTCCCGATTGTCGGTATCTGCTATGCGATCGTGTACTACGTCATTTTCCGCGTGCTGATTAAAGCCCTGGATCTGAAAACACCGGGTCGTGAAGATACCACCGAAGAGAGCAAAGCTGGCGCAACCAGCGAGATGGCTCCGGCTCTGATCGCCGCTTTCGGCGGTAAAGAGAACATCACCAACCTCGACGCATGTATTACTCGTCTGCGTGTTAGCGTGGCGGATGTAGCGAAAGTTGACCAGGCTGGCCTGAAAAAACTGGGCGCCGCTGGCGTGGTAGTGGCAGGTTCTGGCGTACAGGCCATCTTCGGTACCAAGTCCGATAACCTGAAAACTGAAATGGATGAGTACATCCGTAACAGTTAAGACGTAGTATCGGGGAGACTAAGGCAGCCTATTGGCTGCCTTTTTTACGTTACGAGGTGAGGTTTTCTGAGGCGATAACCCTGAAGAGTATCCGGCAAATGCTTAATCCCTCAGCAGCTAAGTCTATAGTTGAATAAGAAAAACTGCTTTCAGGTTGAAAGAGAGGGAGGATGTCGCTCATACTCTTATCTGAACCTGTGCGTCCGCGTTTATCTGCAGAAGCAGGCCAGCGTATGGGATAAAACTAATAAGGAATCAGTCATGGCAGAAGAAACGATTTTCAGCAAAATCATTCGCCGGGAGATCCCGTCGGATATTGTCTATCAGGATGAGCTTGTGACCGCTTTTCGCGACATCTCCCCGCAGGCACCCACCCACATTCTGATTGTCCCGAACGTTCTGATTCCTACCGTGAATGACGTCACCACCGAACATGAGCTGGCGCTGGGCCGGATGATGACCGTCGCGGCGAAGATTGCCCGCGATGAAGGCCTCGCCGACGATGGCTACCGGTTGATCGTCAACTGCAACCGTCACGGCGGCCAGGAAGTTTACCATATCCATATGCATCTGCTGGGCGGTCGTCCGCTGGGTCCGATGCTGGCGCACAAAGGCTAACGTCATGCTCAGGACCCTTTTGGGCGCGTGTCTGGCGGCGGGGCTGCTGGCCGGATGTAGTTCACATCCGGAGATCCCGGTTTCTGACCAGCAGGCGCTGGTGATGGAGTCGAGCGTGTTGGCCGCCGGGATCAGCGCCAGCGAGCCTGTCGTCGTGGCGACGGAGATCCAGGCCACCGCCTCCTCTACGCTGTATAACGAGCGCCAACAGCCGGTCACCGTGCATTATCGTTTTTTCTGGTATGACGCCCGAGGGCTGGAGATGCACCCTCTGGAGGCGCCGCGCACCATCGTGGTTCCGGCTCGCTCCTCGGTGACGTTGTATGGCAGCGCCAATATCCTGGGGGCGCATAAGGCCCGCCTTTATCTTTATCTGTAAGGGGTAATTATAATGATGAAAATGTGTCGCTATGCGTTAATCACAGCACTGGCGATATTCCTCGCAGGCTGTGCGGGGCTGCGTGAGCAGCCCGCGCCGGTAGAAGAGGCCAAACCGCAGCCGCAGCAGCCTGCGCAGCCGCAGCCCACGGTGCCGACGGTACCGGCGGTGCCATCCGTCCCGTCACAGCCAGGACCGATTGAGCATCAGGATCAGCAGTCGGGTCAGCCGGCGCCGCGCGTGCGTCATTATGACTGGAACGGCGCGGTGCAGCCGATGGTGGGACAGATGCTGCAGGCGGGCGGGGTCAATGCCGGCAGTATTCTGCTGGTTGACAGCGTGAACAACCGCACCAACGGTTCGCTGAATGCCGGAGAAGCTACCACCGCGTTACGCAACGCGCTGGCGGGCAACGGCAAATTTACCCTTGTTTCACCGCAGCAGCTGGCGGTCGCCAAGCAGCAGTTGGGCCTGTCGCCGCAGGACAGCCTCGGCAGCCGCAGCAAAGCCATGGGCATCGCCCGCAACGTGGGCGCGCAGTATGTGCTTTACTCCAATGCCACCGGCAACGTCAACGCGCCTGAGCTGAAGATGCAGTTGATGCTGGTGCAAACCGGCGAGATTATCTGGTCAGGTAAAGGTGCTGTTCAGCAACAATAAGCTAACGCGCGACGAGCTCTTGTCGCGCTTCTTTCCCCACTATCATCCTGTCGCCTCGCTGAGCCAGACCGGCCTCAGCGGCGGCAGTGTGATTATCAGCGACGGCGACCGGCGACGAGTGCTGCGTCAGCCGCACGACCCGTCTGCCGCTGCCTGTTATTTTCGCCGTCAGTATCGCGCGCTGCGCCGGCTGCCTGCCAGGCTGGCGCCCAACCCCCTGTTTTACTCGCCCTGCTGGATGGTGGTGGAGTATTGCGCGGGTGAGGTGAAAAGCGAGTTACCTGACTGCCCGCAGCTGTCTGGCTTATTGTATGATTTGCATCAGCAACCGCGGTTCGGCTGGCGTGTTAGTCTCGGGCCGCTGCTGGCGCAGTACTGGCAGAGGAGCGATCCGGCCCGGCGCACGCCGCGCTGGCTACGCTGGCATCAGCGGCTGTGCCGCCGGGGCGAGCCTCGTCCTCTGCGCCTGGCGCCGCTGCATATGGACGTCCATGCCGGCAATATTATCCACAGCGACGCCGGTCTGAAGCTGATCGACTGGGAATATGCCGGCGATGGCGATATCGCGCTGGAGCTGGCCGCCGTATGGATCGCCCCGGGCGAGCGCCGCCAGCTGGTGACGGCGTATGCCCGGCGGGCGGCCATCGACCCGCAGCAGCTATGGCGGCAGGTGGCGCGCTGGCGTCCGTGGGTACTGCTGCTGATGGCGGGCTGGTATGAAATGCGCTGGCGGCAGAGCGGGGATCGGCAATTTATCACGCTGGCAGATGAAACATGGTGTCAGTTAGACAACGAACGCAAAGGATAAGAGAGGTCAGTGTGGGCCCAGTGATGTTGGATGTTGAAGGGTATGAACTGGATGCGGAAGAGCGAGAGATTCTGGCGCATCCGCTGGTGGGAGGGTTGATCCTCTTCACCCGAAATTATCACGATCCGGCGCAGCTGCGGGAGCTGGTGCGCCAGATCCGCGAAGCCTCCCGTAACCATCTGGTGGTGGCGGTCGATCAGGAAGGGGGACGCGTTCAGCGTTTCCGCGAAGGCTTTACCCGTTTACCGGCGGCCCAGTCTTTCGCCGCGCTGCTGGGGATGGAAGAGGGGGGCAAACTGGCCGCCGAGGCCGGCTGGCTGATGGCCAGCGAAATGATCGCCATGGACATCGATATTAGCTTTGCGCCAGTGCTGGACGTCGGCCATATCAGCGCCGCGATCGGCGAACGTTCTTATCATGAAGATCCGCAGAAAGCGCTGACGATGGCGCGTCACTTCATTGACGGCATGCACGCCGCGGGCATGAAAACCACCGGCAAACACTTCCCGGGACACGGGGCGGTGACTGCCGATTCGCATAAAGAAACCCCATTCGATCCGCGTCCGGCATCGGTCATCCGCGACCACGATATGGCGGTATTCAAAAGCCTTATCGCCGAGCAGCGTCTGGATGCCATTATGCCGGCGCATGTGATTTATCCGGAGCTCGATCCGCGTCCGGCCAGCGGTTCAGCGTACTGGCTGAAGACGGTGCTGCGCGGCGAGCTGGGCTTCGACGGGGTGATTTTCTCCGACGATCTGTCGATGGAAGGGGCGGCGATCATGGGCAGCTATGCCGAACGCGGCCAGGCATCGCTCGACGCCGGTTGCGATATGATACTGGTCTGCAATAATCGTAAGGGCGCGGTCAGTGTGCTGGATAACCTGTCGCCGATCAAAGCAGAGCGTGTTACGAAATTGTATCATAAAGGTTCCTTTTCCCGTCAGGAGTTAAGGGATTCAGCCCGTTGGAAAACGGTGAGTGCCCAGCTGGAGCAGCTTCATGCGCGCTGGCAAGAGGCGAAGTCCGCGTAACGCTCTGCGGGGCGTTGTTGTCTGGTGAGGATGCGATGATTATCTATTTACACGGTTTTGACTCGAACAGCCCCGGTAACCACGAGAAGGTGATGCAGTTGCAGTTTATTGACCCTGACGTGCGGTTGATAAGCTACAGCACGCGCCACCCCAAGCACGACATGCAGCATTTGCTGAAAGAGGTCGATAAAATGCTGCAGCTTACCGCCGATGACCGGCCGCTGATCTGCGGCGTTGGACTCGGCGGTTACTGGGCTGAGCGGATTGGTTTCCTGTGCGATATTCGTCAGGCGGTGTTCAATCCGAACCTGTTTCCGCATGAGAATATGGAAGGCAAAATCGACCGACCGGAAGAGTATGCTGACATCGCCACCAAGTGCGTGACCAACTTTCGCGAGAAGAACCGCGATCGCTGCCTGGTGGTGCTTTCCCGGCAGGACGAAGCGCTGGACAGCCAGCGTTCCGCCGACCTTCTGCACCACTATTATGAAATTATCTGGGATGAAGAGCAGACCCATAAGTTTAAAAACATCTCGCCGCACCTGCAGCGGCTGAAAGCGTTTAAAACCCTCGGTTAAGCCTTTTTCCCCTGTCTCCAAACCCGCGCCGGGTTCACCGCGCGGGTTTTTTCATGTCTACACTTATTGGTTTCGCTGAAAAAATACGCGACAAAACTTGATGCACATCAATTTTGGTATGACCAATGCACCGTTCATGGTATTCTCGACAGTGCTGAATGGTTTCATTTACGTAACTTGTTGTTAAATAAAGGCTATTTTAATAACTTTTATTTAACAATTGGTTAATAATTTTAGGGGTACACATGACTACGCCATTGAAAAAAATCGTAATTGTGGGTGGCGGCGCAGGCGGACTGGAACTGGCAACTCAGCTGGGGAAAAAGTTAGGGCGCCATAAGAAAGCGAAAATCACCCTGGTGGACCGTAACCACAGCCATCTGTGGAAGCCGCTGCTGCACGAAGTGGCCACCGGTTCTCTGGATGAAGGCGTTGATGCGCTGAGCTATCTGGCCCATGCCCGCAACCACGGCTTCCAGTTCCAGCTGGGATCGGTGGTCGATATCAATCGCGAAGGGAAGACCATCACCCTCGGCGAACTGCGCAATGAAAAAGGCGAGCTGCTGGTGGCTGAGCGTAAACTGCCGTACGACACGCTGGTGATGGCGCTGGGCAGTACCTCGAATGACTTCAACACCCCTGGGGTGAAAGAGAACTGCATTTTCCTCGACAACCCGCATCAGGCGCGTCGTTTCCATCAGGAGATGCTCAACCTGTTCCTTAAGTACTCCGCGAACCTTGGCGCTAACGGTAAAGTGAACATTGCCATCGTCGGCGGCGGCGCCACCGGCGTGGAACTCTCCGCTGAGTTGCATAATGCCGTGAAACAGCTGCACAGCTACGGTTACAAAGGGCTGACCAACGAAGCGCTGAACGTCACGCTGGTCGAAGCGGGCGAACGCATTCTGCCTGCGCTGCCGCCGCGCATTTCCGGCGCGGCGCACAATGAGCTGACCAAGCTGGGCGTACGGGTGCTGACGCAGACCATGGTCACCAGCGCCGATGCGGGCGGCCTGCACACCAAAGATGGCGAATATATTGAAGCGGATCTGATGGTCTGGGCGGCCGGGATCAAAGCGCCAGATTTCATGAAAGAGATCGGCGGCCTGGAAACCAACCGTATCAATCAGCTGGTGGTTGAGCCGACGCTGCAGACCACCCGCGACGCGGATATTTTCGCCATCGGCGACTGCGCCTCCTGCGCCCGTCCGGAAGGCGGGTTTGTGCCACCGCGTGCTCAGGCGGCGCACCAGATGGCCACCTGCGCGCTGAATAACATCCTCGCGCAGATGAAAGGCAAACCGCTGAAGGCGTATACCTATAAAGACCATGGCTCGCTGGTGTCGCTGTCCAATTACTCCACCGTCGGCAGCCTGATGGGCAACCTGATGCGCGGCTCGATGATGGTGGAAGGGCGCATTGCGCGCTTCGTGTACATCTCCCTGTACCGTATGCACCAGATCGCCCTGCACGGCTATTTCAAAACCGGCCTGATGATGCTGGTTGGTCGCATCAACCGCATCATTCGCCCGCGTCTCAAGCTGCACTAATCGCTATCGCGACCCGGAGCGCGCCCTGGCGGCGCCTCCGGGCTCTTCTGCTGAACCGGCGGGGATCCCGCTCGGAATCCTCTGAATCCCTTTGATTTGCAGCGAATTCTCGCACTTTTCATCCGCTATCTGATTTGCGCCTTCCCGGGTCCGGTTGCAAAATTGTATCAACAGCAACAAAGGAGGATCTCCCGTGAATAAATCTATGTTGGCGGGTATAGGGATAGGCGTGGCTGCCGCGCTGGGCGTTGCAGCTGTCGCTGGTCTCAACGTGTTAGATCGCGGCCCGCAGTATGCGCAAGTGGTCTCCAGTACACCGATTAAAGAAACCGTGAAAACGCCGCGCCAGGAATGCCGCAATGTCACCGTGACCCATCGTCGTCCGGTACAGGATGAAAACCGCATCGCCGGTTCCGTGCTGGGCGCGGTGGCGGGCGGGGTGATTGGCCACCAGTTCGGCGGCGGTCACGGACGCAGCGTGGCGACGGTCGTGGGCGCGCTGGGCGGCGGCTATGCCGGTAACCAGATCCAGGGCGCGATGCAGGATAACGACACCTACACCACCACGCAGCAGCGCTGCAAAACGGTGTATGACAAATCCGACAAAATGCTGGGCTACGATGTGACCTATAAGATAGGCGATCAGCAGGGGAAAATCCGTATGGATCACGATCCTGGCAGCCAGATCCCGCTGGACAACAACGGCCAGCTGGTCCTGAACAACAAAATCTAAAAACAGATTTGTGTAATGATTAGCCCCTCAATCGCTCAGGCTGAGGGGCTTTTTTTGTCAGAAAGTTAACGCGTAATTCAGACCGAAGGTACGGCCACGGCCTTTATATTCATACAGCGACGAGCTGCCGTAGGTTGGGCTGTAGAGCAGCGGCGCACGCTGGCCCCAGATGGTGACATAATCTTCGTTAAGCAGGTTTTCGATACTGAAGGTCAGTTTCCCCACCGGCAGCGCGTAACTGCCGATAAAATCGACGGTATTATAGCCTTCCAGCTTGTTGCCGGCGGCGTCGCTGAGGTCAAACACCTGCTGGCTCTGCACGCGCAGGCTCCACGGATCCGGCGCCCAGCCTACCCAGGCGGTGGCTTTGGACGGCGAGGCGAGGGTGACGTCCCATTTTTGCCAGCGGCCATCGGTCTGCACCTGTGATTTCAGCACGTTGAAGTTGCCGCCGACGCTCCAGTCGCTGTCTGGAATAAAGTAATCGACCGCTCCCTCAACGCCGTAAATACGCCGCTTGTCGGACTGAACATCGATGGTCATGTCGGTACGGTTGACCACGATGGTCTTATCCGAAGTCGAGTAATACGCCGCCAGCTGGGTGCGCAGGTTATCGCCGGTGTAGCGCCAGCCCAGCTCATACGAGTTAACTTTGATCCCCTGCAGCGGCGAGTCATCGACGTTGACGCTGGAGAGCAGCGGCAGATGACCATTGACCGCGGCGCCGTATTTCCCGATGCCATAGTATTTACCCGGATCCGGCAGCTCAACGCCCTGCGAGAAGTTAAACCAGGTCTGTTGACGCTCGGTCAGATGGGCGACGATCCCGGCGTTAAACAGGAAGTTGTCATAATCGGTTTTGCCGCCTTTGATGGCGTCGGCGGAGCGCGCTTTGCCGTTGGCGATATCCTGTTGCTGGGCGTAGCCGACAAAGTCGTCAACCCGGTTTTCGGTCCACTGGTAGCGAACCCCGCCGCTGATGGTAAAGATATCGTTCAGATCGTAGCTTGACTGCAGGAACGGCGCGACGTTGGAGATGCTGTATCCCGGGTAGCGGCCGGTGGTGTAGATCGATTCGTTGTGCAGCCCGCCGGAAGCCAGCGATTGTTGCAGATCGAAGAACATCTGATTGGCATTGAAGGTCTCATGATCGGCGTCGAGACCCCAGGTAAGATCCCAGCCCGCCAGCGGCTGACTGTTCAGGGTCAGCTTTGCCCCATACTGATCGGTATCCTGCTGCGACGAGGAGAAACTGCTGACCTGGCCTTTGCTGAGCGTCGGGAACGGATAGAAGGTGAGGGATTCATCGCGATAGTACACCTGGCTCACCAGATTCTGACCGAAGAAGTCGGCATCGGAGTACTGGAGGCTGATCAGATGGCGCTCGGTGCCGGGGATACGATCGGAATTGAGCCCATCGGTGGTGTACGCTTTGCCGCCGCTGGTCACCGCGGACATATTCTTCCCGAGCCACAGGCCATAGTCATCATCGCCCTGGCTTTTATAATACTGGGTGACCAGCTGCAGCTGGCGGTTGTCGTCGATCTCGATCGTCCCCGTTCCCATGACGTCCAGACGGTCGGAGTGCTGGAGCCCCGTTTGGGTGTTATCGAGGAGCAGCGCATCGTTGTTGCCGTCGTACCAGCCGCCGAAACGCTGATAGGCTACCGATAAACGCCCGGACGCGTGGTCTGTCCCGCCGCTGACGGCCGCCGCGACGCGCTCATCATGATCGTTGCTGTTGGCAAATCCGCTCTTGCTGCCCACCTCAAGATCGACCTGCCGATCCTGCTGCCCTTTTTTGGTGACGATGTTGATAAGTCCGCCGGTACTGCCGCCGCCGTACAGTGAGGTCGCCCCGGAGATCACTTCGATATGTTCGATGTTGAACGGATCGATGGCGTCGAGCTGGCGACTGTCGGTGCGTGAGGAGTTGAGCCGGACGCCGTCAATCAGCACGACGATGGCGCGCCCGCGCATGTTCATCCCGTAATTGGTGCGCCCCTGGCTGCTGACATCGATGCCCGGGATCAGCTGCGCCAGCACGTCTTTGAACTCTTTCCCGCCCTGGACCTGCTGCTCAATCTCCTGGCCCTCAATGACCCAGGTGGTTTGGGCCATCTCGGCCACGGTGCGGTGGGTGCGGTTCGCGCTAACGATGATGCTGTCTTCATCAGACTGAGCCGCCAGCGCAGGCAGCGCGCTGGCCAGCAGCAGAGGGTGGAGCACCCAGAGGCGCTTTTTCATATCCATTCCTTTTATGAGCAAGTTGCTTTGTCGTTGTTATGGGCCGGCGTCGGCCGGTATTCGTTACAATGCGAAACATCTGGAAAAACTCAAAAAAGGATTTTGCACATAATGAATATCGCAATCAATATCATTTGCGTTTATCTTGCGCGAGAAAAGGTAATAAAAATCAATCTATTTTGTGGGGGTAAAGCGAAACGGCGGGCGGTTCCGGCGGCAGAATACCGCCGGAAGCGGGGCGCATCAGGACTCGAGGACCAGCGGCCAGAGACGGAGAGTGGTGTCAGTGATTTGCATCAGTTTGTCGAAATCGGCGCCTTCCCGTGCGCTGATGGACATCCCCTGCAGGACACAGTTGAGAAACTGCGCGAGCTGCGCCACGTCGCGGCCCGCAGGCAGTTCGCCCTGCGCTTGCCGCTGCTGCAGAAACTGGGTTAGCGCCTGCTCCTGCATCGCATGGCGGGATTTGATGGTGTTGGCGATATCCGTCGAGGAGGCGGCCAGCGCGGCGGAGGTATTGATGATAAAGCAGCCGGCCGGCGTCTCTTTGCTGGTAAAGCAGGTGGCGACCGCGGTGAAGTAGTCGCGCAACGCCCGATCGACGGTTTTTCCCTCAGCAAACAGCACGGCTTCGTGCTTCGCGGCAAAGCGCGAAATGTAACGATCCAATACTGCGCGGAACAGTCCTTCTTTATTCACAAATTCCGCATACAGGGTGGGGGCTTTTGCTCCTGTCGCCTCGACCAGATCGGCGAGCGAGGTCGCCTCATAGCCGTGCTGCCAGAAGAGTGTCATGGCTTTGTCCAGCGCCGCATCCCTGTCGAACACCTTCGGTCGGCCACGGCTTTTTTTGGCGCAACTTTGAACGTCAGTTGTCATGATGCCGTTGTACCTATGTTGGTTTGGTGAATGGCCATTATAAAAATAAACGATCGCCGGGGCCAGCGCTGTTGGTTCAAAAATAAATAATTCATATGCGTATGAAAATTAAGCATTTTATAAATAGTTAAACGATCGTTATAAAAATGCGTTGACGTGTGACTTAGATCACATTATTATTTACCTATCGATCGTTAAGTTAATGCTTACGACCCTACTATAAAATTCATCTGCATAGGTATAATAATCATGAAAACCGTTAATACTCTGGCTATTGCCGCCGTGCTTAGCTCCCTCTCTTTCGCCAGCTTTGCCGCTGTTGAGGTGCAGTCCACCCCAGCCGGCCAGCATAAAGTGGGCACCATCTCTGCGTCCGCAGGGACTAACCTGGGGTCGCTGGAAGACCAGCTGGCGCAGAAAGCGGATGAAATGGGCGCCACCTCATACCGTATTACTTCGGTAACCGGTCCGAATACTCTTCACGGTACCGCGGTTATCTACAAGTAAACCCGATGCGTCGCTGCCCGGCCCCCTTCACCGGTCAGCGATGAGTAAGACCCTGTTGTACCCCTGTTTGACCCTTGCCAACAAAAAACCCGCCGTCAGGCGGGTTTTTTGTTTTCTGCAGCGTGAGGTTACAGCGACTGCGGACCAGGGTCGGCATGACGGGTAACGTCAATGGGCATGCCCGAGCGGTAATTCATCGCGCGCTCCATTACCGTACCGTCGGTCTGCGGCGCCTGTTTGAACGCCTTCATGGCCGCGTTAAGCGTAATAGGCAGGGTCTGCGGGTCGTCATCGATATGCTCAGACAGCGGCTGGTGAATTTCGACCAGACGGCGGCCGTCCGGCTCCACCGACGCCTTAATCGGCGTGTTGATAATATTCACCTTCGTGCCCGGCGAGATCGCGTTGTACAGCGCCTTGATATCGTTGTCGCGCAGACGAATACAGCCGGAGCTGACGCGCATGCCGATGCCGAAATCGGCATTGGTGCCGTGCAGGAGATAGACTCCGCCATAGGCGGCAAGGCGGATAGCGTGATGGCCCATCGGGTTGTCAGGACCGGCAGGCACCACCGCCGGCAGCTCAATCCCCATCGCTTTGTAGCGCGCGCGAATGTTAGCGGTTGGCGTCCAGGTCGGATTAGCCCGCTTGTCGGACACGGTGGTGACCATCGTCGGTGTGATGGTGGTTCCGCCCAGTTGGCCGATGCCGATCGGGTAGACGGTCACTTCATTCTTGCCCGGCGGGTAATAGTAGAGGCGCAGTTCGGCAAGGTTGATCACCAGCCCTTCGCGCGGCGCATCGGGCAGCAGCGTCTGCAGGGGGATAGTCAGCACGCTGCCGGCGCGCGGAACATAGGGGTCTACCCCGGGATTAGCCTGCAGCAGGGCCAGAAAGCCGACATTGTACTTTTTGGCAATCGCCTCCAGCGAACCGCCGTTATCCTGCACCACATGGAACTGATTCTGCCCCACCAGCCGGCTGCCCGGCGGGGGAAGGGGCCAGGTGTTAGCGCGCGCAGGCAGCGCCAGCGCGGCAACCAGCGCGACCAGCGCCAGCGCCAGGGGGAAACGGTTTCTCATTACCATAACTCCAAAATATATAACTGGTTATTTTTATATGAAAAAGGAGATGAGATTATGGCGTGAGTCTGTGTGGGGAAATCCAGGCGGATTGCAAAATGTTTGTAAAGATTGCCAGATATGTGAAAAGGGAGATACGGCGTACCGGCCGTATCTCCCTGCGATCAGGCGACGGCGTTCTCTTCCAGCTGGCGCATGAACTGGCGAACCCAATCCATCCGCGTCTTACGCTCCTCGAGATCCTGCATGAACTTCAGGCGCGTCGGCCCGTCCAGGCGGAAGTGCTGCGGCTGCTTCTGCAGCAGGCCGATCAACCACACCGGATTGACGTTGTTTTTCTCGTTAAATTCGATCACGCCGCCTTTTTCATTGCTCTCCAGCTTACGGATCCCCAGCTTCTGCGCTTGCTGACGCAGACGGGCGATATCCAGCAGATTGCGGGCGGCGTCGGGCAGGCGGCCAAAACGATCGATCAGCTCGACTTTGATCTCCTCCAGATCCTGTTCGTTTTTGGCGCTGGCAATGCGCTTATAGAACGACAGACGGGTATTGACGTCGGGGATGAAATCATCAGGCAGCAGGGAAGGCATGCGCAGTTCGACTTCTGTCTGCTGGCTGGTGAGATCTTCCAGCGACGGCTCGCGCCCGGCTTTCAGGGCATCTACCGCATTCTCCAGCAGCTCCATATACAGGGAGAAGCCGATGGTCTCCATCTGACCGCTCTGATCTTCGCCCAGCAGCTCCCCGGCGCCGCGGATCTCCAGATCGTGGGTCGCCAGCGCAAAGCCGGCGCCAAGATCTTCCAGCGAGGCAATGGCTTCGAGGCGCTTTTGCGCATCGGTGGTCATCGCCTTCGGATGCGGTGTCAGCAGCCAGGCATAGGCCTGGTGATGGGAGCGGCCAACGCGGCCGCGCAGCTGGTGCAGCTGGGCGAGGCCAAAGTGGTCGGCGCGTTCGATAATGATGGTGTTGGCGGTGGGAATGTCGATCCCGGTTTCGATGATGGTGGTGCACACCAGCACATTGAAGCGCTGGTGATGGAAGTCATTCATCACCCGCTCCAGCTCGCGCTCCCGCATCTGACCGTGGCCGATGGCGATCCGCGCCTCAGGCACCAGCTCCGCCAGCTTGTCGGCGGCTTTCTGGATGTTCTCGACGTCATTAAACAGGTAGTAAACCTGGCCGCCGCGCAGCGTTTCACGCAGGATCGCCTCGCGCACGACCAGCGCATCGTATTCGCGAACGAAGGTCTTTACCGCCAGGCGGCGCGCCGGCGGCGTGGCGATGATCGACAGATCCCGCATCCCGCTCATCGCCATGTTCAGCGTTCGCGGGATCGGCGTGGCGGTGAGGGTCAGGATATCGACATCGGCGCGCATCGCTTTGATGCGCTCTTTATGCCGCACGCCAAACCGGTGCTCTTCGTCGACGATCAGCAGCCCCAGATCGCGCAGCTTCACTTCGCTCTGCAGCAGCTTATGGGTGCCGATCAAGATATCGATTTTGCCTTCCGCGGCCTGCTCGAGGATCTGCGCCTGCTCTTTAGCGCTGCGGAAGCGGGAGAGCATTTCGATGCGTACCGGCCAGTTGGCGAAACGATCGCGGAAGTTGTCATAGTGCTGCTGAGCCAGCAGGGTGGTCGGCACCAGTACCGCCACCTGTTTGTGGTTCTCCACGGCGAGGAAGGCGGCGCGCATGGCCACTTCGGTCTTGCCGAAGCCCACATCGCCACACACCAGGCGGTCCATGGCCAGCGGCTGGCACATATCGCTGAGGACGGCGTTGATCGCCTGCGCCTGATCCGGCGTGGTTTCAAACGGGAAACCGTCGCAGAACAGCTGATACTGTTCGCGGTCGTGTTTAAAGGCAAACCCGGCTTTCGCCGCGCGCTGGGCGTAGATATCCAGCAGTTCGGCCGCTACGTCGCGTACCTTCTCGGCCGCTTTTTGCCGCGCCCGGGTCCAGGCATCGCCACCCAGCTTGTGCAGGGGCGCGTTCTCTTCCGCTCCGCCGGCGTAGCGACTGATAAGATGCAGGGAGGAGACCGGAACGTATAATTTGGCATCGTTGGCGTAGGTCAGCATCAGGTATTCGCCGGTGATGCCGCCCGCCTCCAGGGTGGTCATCCCCGCATAGCGGCCCACGCCGTGTTCCAGGTGAACGACCGGCTGGCCGATATGCAGTTCGGCAAGGTTGCGAATTAGCGTGTCAGGGTTAATGGTGCGACGGGAATCCTGACGACGGCGCGCTACGCGCTCGCCGAGCAGGTCGCTCTCGCAAATCAGCGCCAGGCCGCGCTGACTGTCGATAAACCCGTGCTCGGCGGCGCCAATCATCAGATAGCGCCCGTTGCCGGTGGCTTCCTCCAGGCGCAGCAGGTGTTTCGGCGCAATTTTGATCCGCGCCAGCATTTCGCTCAGCGCTTCCCGGCGACCCTCGCTTTCAACGGAGAAAATCACCGGACCGGCAAACGCGTCGAGGAAGCGGCGCAGATTATCCAGCGGCGCTTTGTTTTGCGCCTGGACGGCGAGGTCCGGCAGCGTCTGGTAGCCCAGGTTGGTATTCGCTGCTTTTTCGGCCAGGCGCTCGGTTTTCAGCTGAACGCGCGGCCACTTTTTCAGTTCGCTGAACAGCTCATCGCTGCGCAGCCACAGCAGTTCCGGCGGCAGGAGCGGGCGCATCGGATCGACTCCGCGGTTTTCAAAGCGGGCGCGGGCTTCATTCTGGAAACGCTCCGCGCTGGCCTCGAGATCGCCGGTGTTGACGATCAGCGTGCTGGCCGGGAAATAGCTAAATAACGGCGGCAGCGGCTCGCTGAAGAACAGCGGCTGCCAGTATTCGATACCGGCAGGCAGCGTCCCTTTACTGACCTGCTGATAGATATGCTCGGCGTCGCGCTTCACCTCAAAGCGGTCGCGCCACTGACTGCGGAACAGCTCGATGGCGGTCTGGTCGGTGGGGAATTCGTGCGCCGGCAGCAGGTTAATGGCCGCCACTTCCTCCAGCGTGCGCTGGCTGTCGACGTCGAACAGGCGCAGGCTGTCGATTTCATCGTCAAAGAAATCGAGGCGGTAGGGCTGGTCGCTGCCCATCGGGAACAGGTCGAGCAGCGCGCCGCGGGTGGCGTATTCGCCATGCTCCATCACCTGATCGACATGGCGGTAGCCGGCCCCCTCGAGCTGATCGCGCAGCGCATCGCGCGACAGGCGCTGACCCTTTTTCATCACCAGCGCGTGGCCGTGAAGGAAGCTGTGCGGACAGACGCGCTGCATCAGCGTGCTGACCGGGACGATCAGCACGCCGCGCTGCATAGTGGGTAACTGGTAAAGGGTGGCAAGACGGGAGGAGATGATGTCCTGATGCGGCGAGAAGCTGTCGTAAGGGAGCGTTTCCCAGTCCGCCAGCCCCATCACCAGGCTGTCGGTGAACTGCCTGATCTCGTCGTTCAGACGCAGCGCGTTTTGCATGTCAGGCGCCACCAGCACCACCGGGCCCTTGTGGCGTTCGGCCATCTCCGCCACCAGGGTGGCGCAGGCTGCGCCGGTCAACTCGCCAAGCTGGCGCTGGTCACCGGCTTTCACCGGCAATGAGTATCGATATTGTTCAGGCATAGACGGTTTCATGGTCTCTTAGGGATTCGCTCTGCCGATATGGAGGGCAACTCGCTGATATTCAATAGTGAGATTATCCGCGATTGGTCTGGATTCGCCAACCCGAATTGCCATCGCGTGTTGAGTGAAGAAAGGTCAGCGCTGTCGATAAGCGTAAAGATTAATAAGTAAGTACTTATCTATCCGTTTGTATTTGCTTGGTTTTTAGGATTATTGCTAATAAAGTCGTCAGGTATCAGTCATTTACGCTGCCCCTAATCGCTTATATACTCGGGAATCGGCTATCAGCAACCAGATGGATGACATGTACCAACCTGCCGCACTCTTTATCGGCCTGCACTATATGCGCGGGCGCGCAGCCGACCGCTTCGGTCGTTTCGTCTCCTGGCTTTCCACCATCGGTATTACCCTCGGCGTCATGGCGCTGGTGACGGTCCTGTCGGTGATGAACGGCTTTGAACGCGAACTGCAAAACAACATCCTGGGGCTGATGCCCCAGGCCATTCTTAGCGCCAAACAGGGTTCGGTGAATCCCCAACAGCTGCCGGAGCGCGAGGCGAAACTCCAGGGCGTCACCCGCGTGGCGCCGATCACCACCGGCGACGTGGTGCTGCAGAGCGCGCGCAGCGTGGCGGTCGGCGTGATGCTGGGCATCGACCCGGCGCAGAACGATCCCCTGACACCGTACCTGGTGAACGTCAAACAGAGCGATCTGCAGGCGGGCAAATATAACGTGATTCTCGGCGAGCAGCTGGCGGGCCAGCTGGGGGTGAATCGCGGCGATAAAATTCGCGTGATGGTCCCCTCCGCCAGCCAGTTTACGCCGATGGGACGCGTGCCGAGCCAGCGTCTGTTTACAGTCATCGGCACCTTCGCCGCCAACAGCGAAGTCGATGGTTATCAGATGCTGACCAACATCGACGATGCTTCCCGTTTGATGCGCTATCCGCTGGGGAATATCACCGGCTGGCGCCTGTGGCTGGATAAACCGCTGCAAGTGGATACCCTCAGCCAGCAGACGCTGCCGTCGGGCACCCAGTGGCAGGACTGGCGCGAGCGCAAGGGCGAACTGTTCCAGGCAGTGCGTATGGAGAAAAATATGATGGGCCTGCTGCTCAGCCTGATCGTCGCCGTCGCGGCCTTCAATATTATTACCTCGCTGGGGATGATGGTGATGGAGAAGCAGGGCGAAGTGGCGATCCTGCAGACCCAGGGGCTGACGCCGCGACAGATTATGGCCGTCTTTATGGTGCAGGGCGCCAGCGCCGGGATCGTCGGCGCGCTGCTGGGAGCCGTGCTTGGCGCGCTGCTGGCCAGCCAGTTGAATAATTTAATGCCGATCATCGGCGCCTTCCTTGACGGTGCGGCGCTGCCGGTGGCGATTGAGCCGCTGCAGGTCGTCGTGATCGCCCTGGTGGCGATGGCGCTGGCATTGTTGTCTACGTTGTACCCTTCCTGGCGCGCTGCCGCCACTCAACCCGCTGAGGCTTTACGTTATGAATAAGATCCTGCTGCAATGCGACAACCTGTGCAAACGCTATCAGGAAGGCAATGTGCAAACCGATGTCCTGCACAATGTCAGCTTCAGCATTGATGAAGGCGAGATGATGGCCATCGTCGGCACCTCCGGCTCCGGCAAAAGTACCCTGCTGCATCTGCTGGGCGGCCTCGATACGCCCACCTCTGGCGACGTGATTTTCTCCGGCCAGCCGATGAGCAAGCTCTCTACCGCCGCGCGCGCCGACCTGCGCAACCGCGAGCTGGGCTTTATCTATCAGTTCCACCATCTGCTGCCGGACTTTAGCGCGCTGGAAAACGTGGCGATGCCGCTGCTGATTGGCAAAAAGAAGCCGGCGGACATTGAACGTCAGGCGAAAGCGATGCTGCATGCGGTCGGGCTTGAACACCGCAGCCATCACCGTCCGTCGGAGCTCTCCGGCGGCGAACGCCAGCGGGTGGCGATTGCCCGCGCGCTGGTGAACAAGCCGCGGCTGGTATTGGCGGATGAGCCGACCGGTAACCTCGACGCCCGCAACGCGGACAGCATCTTCCAGCTGCTCGGCGAACTGAACCTCGCGCAGCGCACCGCGTTTCTGGTGGTAACCCACGACCTGCAGCTGGCGAAGCGGATGAGCCGCCAGCTGGAGATGCGCGATGGCCGCCTGACCGCCGATCTGACCCTGATGGGGGCCGAGTAATGGCCTCTCCGTTATCGTTATTAATTGCATTGCGTTTCAGCCGCGGCCGGCGGCGCGGCGGCATGGTGTCGCTGATCTCGGTGATCTCCACCATCGGTATTGCGCTGGGGGTGGCGGTGCTGATCGTCGGTCTCAGCGCGATGAACGGCTTTGAGCGCGAGCTGAACCACCGCGTGCTGGCGGTGGTGCCGCACGGTGAAATCGAACCCGTGAACCAGCCGTGGAATAACTGGCAGGAGGCGCTGGCGAAGGTGCAGAAGGTGAAGGGGATTGTCGCGGCGGCGCCCTATATTAACTTCACCGGCCTGGTGGAGAGCGGCAGCAATATGCGCGCCATCCAGGTGAAAGGGGTCGACCCGCAGCAGGAAACCCGGCTCAGCGCGCTGCCCACCTTTGTGCAGAATAACGCGTGGGCCGGCTTCAAGGCCGGCGAACAGCAGGTGATTCTGGGTAAAGGCGTCGCCGATGCCCTGCACGTGAAGCAGGGGGACTGGGTGTCGATCATGATCCCTAACGCCGACGCCGACCATCAACTGCTGCAGCCGAAACGCGTCAGGCTGCATGTGACCGGTATTTTACAGCTGAGCGGCCAGCTCGATCATAGTTTTGCCATGATCCCGATGCAGGATGCGCAGCAGTACCTGGAGATGGGCGGCAGCGTGACCGGCATCGCCATCAAGGTCACCGACGTTTTCCATGCTAACAAGCTGGTGCGCGACGCCGGCGAGGTGACCAACAGCTACGTCTACATCAAGAGCTGGATTGGCACCTACGGCTATATGTATCGCGATATCCAGATGATCCGCGCCATTATGTACCTGGCGATGGTGCTGGTGATCGGCGTGGCCTGCTTCAACATCGTCTCGACGCTGGTGATGGCGGTCAAAGACAAAAGCGGCGATATTGCGGTGCTGCGCACGCTTGGCGCAAAAGACGGCTTAATTCGCGCGATTTTCGTGTGGTATGGTTTATTAGCCGGATCGGTAGGCAGCCTGTTCGGGGTGGTGATCGGCGTGATCTGCGCGTTGAATCTGACGTCAATCATCAACGGCATCGAATACCTGATTGGGCATAAATTCCTCTCCGGCGACATCTATTTTATTGACTTCCTGCCGTCTGAACTGCACTGGCTGGACGTCTTTTATGTGCTGGTGACAGCACTGTTGCTGAGTTTGCTGGCCAGCTGGTATCCCGCCCGCCGCGCCAGCCGTATCGACCCGGCGAGGGTGCTGAGTGGCCAGTAATTTATCGTCATCGTCGGCCTGGCTGACGACACAAGAGGAATTGCTGAAATGTACTATGGATTTGACATTGGCGGCAGCAAGATAGCGCTGGGCGTATTTAATCAGGAGCGGCGGCTGCAGTGGGAAAAACGCGTCGCCACGCCGAAAAGCAGTTATGAGGATTTTCTCCAGGCGGTGGAGGCGCTGGTCCGCGAGGCCGATGCGCGCTTCGACCGGCAGGGGACGGTTGGGATCGGTATCCCGGGGATGCCGGAAACGGCGGACGGCACGCTGTATGCCGCTAACGTGCCTGCCGCCAGCGGCCGGCCGCTGCGCGCCGACCTCAGCGCGCGACTGGGGCGCGATGTGCGCCTCGATAATGACGCCAACTGCTTCGCGCTGTCGGAAGCGTGGGACGATGAGTTTACGCAATACCCGCTGGTGATGGGGCTGATCCTCGGCACCGGCGTGGGCGGCGGCCTGGTGTTGAACGGTAAATCGATTACCGGACATAGCTATATCACCGGCGAGTTTGGTCATATTCGTCTGCCGGTGGATGCCCTGGAGGTGGTCGGGCGTGATTTTCCGCTTCTTCGCTGCGGCTGCGGCCAGCTGGGCTGCATTGAAAATTATCTCTCCGGCCGCGGTTTCGCCTGGCTGTATGAACATTTTTATCAGCAACCGCTTACCTCGCCGGAGATTGTGGCGCAGTGGCAGCAGCACGATCCGCGCGCCCAGGCGCATGTAGAGCGCTATCTCGATCTGCTGGCGGTGTGTCTGGGAAATATACTGACCATTGTCGACCCGGATTTGCTGGTGCTCGGCGGTGGATTATCTAACTTTACGGCCATTAGCGAAGGGCTGGCGCAGCGATTGCCGCGCCATCTTCTGCCGGTCGCCAGGGTGCCGCGCATTGAGCGCGCGCGCCACGGCGATGCCGGGGGAATGCGCGGTGCGGCCTTCCTTCATCTGAGCCATTAACCACAGAGGTAGCTATGCAGTCGCGCCGTTTACATCGATTGAGCCGTTTTCGTCGCAATAAACGTCAGTTGCGTGACCGTCTGCGTCAGCGGATTTTCTTTAGGGAGGACAGGATGAAGCCTGAAGCGATGGCCAAACCGAGAGTGGTGGTGTTAACCGGCGCGGGCATATCGGCGGAGTCGGGGATCAAAACTTTCCGCGCGGCCGATGGCCTGTGGGAAGAGCATAGGGTGGAAGATGTGGCGACGCCGGAAGGCTTCGCCCGCGACCCGGCGCTGGTGCAGGCGTTCTACAACGCCCGCCGTCGTCAGCTGCAGAGTCCGGAGATCGCGCCGAACGCGGCGCATCTGGCGCTGGCGCGTCTGGAGGATCTGCTGGGCGACCATTTTCTGCTGGTCACCCAGAATATCGATAATCTGCACGAACGCGCCGGCAACCGCCGGGTGATCCATATGCACGGCGAGTTGCTGAAGGTGCGCTGTTCGTGGAGCGGCCAGGTGCTGGAGTGGACCGGGGACGTCACCGCAGAGGACAAATGCCACTGCTGCCAGTTCCCGGCGGCGCTGCGTCCGCACGTGGTCTGGTTTGGCGAAATGCCGCTGGGGATGGACGAGATCTACAGCGCGCTGGCCGAAGCGGATATCTTTATCGCCATCGGCACCTCCGGCCACGTCTATCCGGCGGCCGGCTTTGTGCACGAGGCGCGACTGCACGGCGCCCATACCGTTGAACTGAACCTCGAGCCCAGCCAGGTGGGCAGCGAGTTTGCCGAAAAGCACTACGGGCTGGCAAGCGAAGTGGTACCCGCCTTTATCGATAAGCTGCTGCAGGAAAACGCGCTGTAAACTGAATCAGCCTGCCGGGGGTCAGGGCGACGCCCACGGCTTCCGGCAGCGCTGTTGACAAGGATGTCACGTCATGACAGGAGTCAGACCATGCATCATCCCCTGGTCATTGCATCGATCGCCTTGATCGCGGCCATTATCATTGGCGTCTGGAGCCAGCGTGCGCTACCTGAATACGCCGATAGCCGACCGATCCTCTTCCTGCTGTGCCTGTTGATCGGCACCGGCAGCGCGTTGTGCCTGCTGCTGGATGGCTTAGCCCTGCTGTTTACCGGTCAGGTCGCGACGGGCGGTGTGCGGGTATACGGCCCCATGCTGCTGCTGGTGGTGCTGTGGAAACCCCTCAACGGGATCTTCGGCATCATTGAAGATTTTGTGCAACGGCGAGCCAAAAAAGGGAAGGACAAAGACCAGCCCGACGGCGGGCGACGCTGAGCCGCTTTCCTCTGAAGCGCGCATCACGTACTCCAGGCTATCGTCAGTCCCCGGCGGTCGCTCTGGCGATATCGCCCGGACCGGCGCCGGGCAATGCCCTTCATCATATCATTCTCGGCTTCTCCTTTCTGAGCGATTACCCGCGATAATTTTGTGCGTGACCGCTGATTTCCGTACGTTTTTTTGTGCAGACCGGCAAATGTAGACCAGATTCAATAGGCGTCCGCACGTTCGCGCCGCGACCCTGTTCCCCCGCCCGGAAGTCTGTAAAGGAGACCCCGCCATGCCGTCACCGATGATTTATCAGGATCTCACTACCACCGCGCTGCTCAGCCATGCGGCGCAATACCACAGCGAGACGGAGATCGTCTCGGTGGGCGCCGGCGGTGAGAAGGAGCGCAGCAGCTGGGGGGAAGTGGCCAGCCGCGCTCAGCGGCTGGCATCGGCGCTGGCGTCGCTGGGGCTGCCGCCGGGCGCCCGCTGCGCCACCCTCGCATGGAACAATCGCCGCCACCTGGAGATCTATTTTGCCGTCGCCTCCGGCGGCTGGGTGACGCACACCGTCAATCCGCGGCTGTCGGTTGACCATCTGCGGTATATCCTCAACGACGCTGCCGACGAGGTGCTGTTCTTTGACCAGACCTTTTTGCCGCTGGTGGCGCAGCTCCTGCCGCAGCTGCCGACGGTGAAACACGTCGTGCTGATGGCGCCCCGCAGCGAAGCGGCGCTCAGCCAGCTGCCCTCATTGCTGTTTTTTGACGAACTGTTGCAGCAGGGGATGGCAGACTATCGCTGGCCGCCGCTCAATGAACTGACGCCGGCCTCGCTCTGCTACACCTCGGGGACCACCGGCCGACCGAAAGGGGTGTTGAATACCCATCGTTCGCTGGTCCTGCATGCCCTGAGCGGCAATCAGCCGGACGCCGCCGGGATCTCGGCCAGGGATAGCCTGTTGCCGGTGGTGCCGATGTTCCATGTCAACGCGTGGGGGACGCCGTTTATCGCCGCCATGGTCGGCGCGCGGCTGGTGCTACCGGGGCCGCACCTCGATGGCGACAGCCTGCTGCAGCTGCTGGCCGCCGAGAAGGTGACGGTGGCGTTCGGCGTGCCGGTGATCTGGGCCGGTCTGTTGGCGGCGATGCGGCGGTCGGACATGCGGCTGCCTGATTTTAAACGTGCGTTTGTCGGGGGCTCCGCGCTGCCACCGTCGATGATGGAGGCCTTTCAGCACGATTACGGCATTACGCTGATCCACGCCTGGGGAATGACCGAAACATCGCCCATCGGCACCATTAACACGCTGTTGAGCAAACATGACGCACTCCCGGCGCCGGAGCAGCAAAAACAGCGTACCGGTCAGGGGCGGCCTATTTTTGGCATCGAGCTACAGGTGGTGGATGTCGAGGGCGACCCACTGCCGATGGACGGCCAAAGTCAGGGATATCTGCAGGTCAGAGGGCACTGGGTGGTGGAGCAGTACTATGGCCAGGACGAAAGCGCCCTGACCGCGGCAGGCTGGTTTGATACCGGCGATATCGGTACGCTCGACGCCAATGGTTATCTGGTGATCAGCGATCGGGCAAAGGATATCATCAAGTCCGGCGGCGAGTGGATCTCCACCGTTGAGCTGGAGAATATCGCCATCGCGCATCAGGCGGTGCGCAGCGCGGCGGCCATCGCCGCCCGCCACCCGCGCTGGGACGAGCGGCCGGTGCTGCTGTGCGTTCGCGTGGAAGGGGGCGAAGTGGAAGAGAGCGATCTGCTGGCCTGGTTTGAGAAACGGGTGCCCAAATGGCAGATCCCGGACCGGGTGATATTTGTCGATGCGCTACCGGTCAGCGCCACGGGCAAGGTGCTCAAGAATCAGCTGCGCCAGGCCTATGGAGAGATTTTAATGAGTGAGGGAAAATGAGCCACGCGCGACCCGGTCTGACGACCTGCTCTCAGTATGACGCAGCGCTGCACGCCTTGTCGGCGGCGCGCCAGCGCTGGGCGGAGACCTCAGTGAATCGTCGTCTGGCGCTCCTGCGCCAGATCAAGGATGCCCTGGCTTCAATTGCTCCTGCGTGGGTGGAGGCGGCGGCGAGGGCCAAAGGACTACCGCCAGGCGATCCGCTGACGGGCGAAGAGTGGCTGGCAGGCCCCTGCGCGCTGATGGTCGGCTGCAACGGGCTTATCGCCACCCTGGAGCAGCTGGAGGAGAAAACCTTCCTCCGGCGGATCCCGCTGCGGACGCTGGCGGACGGCCGCCTGGCGCTGCGGGTGGTGCCCGGCACGCTCTGGGATCGACTGTTGCTGTCTGGTGTTCGCGCTGAAATTTGGATGCAGCCGGGGGTCACCCGGGCCAATCTCGATCGCTGCGCAGCAGCCGCATACGATATCCCGCCGGCCGCGCGGCAGGGCAAGCTGGCGCTGGTGCTCGGCGCCGGGAATGTGGCCGCTATCGCGCCGCTGGACGTATTACACAAACTGTTTATTGAAAATCAAGTCTGCCTGCTGAAGCTCAACCCGGTGAATGATTATCTGCACGATCTGCTGGCTCAGGCTCTGGCGCCGCTGATCGCCATGGATGCGCTCCGCATCGTCACCGGCGATGCCCAGGCGGGGGCGTGGCTGACCATCCATCCCGCTGTCGATGAGATCCATATCACCGGCTCGCGGGAGAGCCATGACGCTATCGTCTGGGGCGACGGTGAGGCGGCTCGCCAGCGTCGGGCCGCCGGGACGCCGCTGAACCCGCGACGGGTGACCTCGGAGCTGGGCGGCGTCAGCCCTACCATTATCGTCCCCGGTCCGTGGAGCGAGGCGGATATCGCTTTTCAGGCGCAGCAGCTGGCGACGCAGAAGATGAACAATGGCGGGTTTAACTGCGTGGCCAGCCAGGTGCTGATCCTGCAGCAGGGCTGGGAGCCGGCGTCGGCCCTGCTTAATCAGCTGTACCGGCTGATCGCCGCCAATACCCGTCCGGACTATTACCCCGGCGCGGAAAACCGGCTGACTGACTTTCGCCTGCGCGCCCGTCAGCCGCTGGAGATAGCCCGCGGCGACGCGCTGCCGTTGATTGTGGCGAACTCCGAGGATGATCCGGACTTCTGCCAGCAGGAGGTCTTTGGCCCGGGGCTGTCGATCACCCGCCTTGAGGCCGACAGCGCGGAAAGCTTTTTGCGCCAGGCGATCGGCTATGCCAATCAGCGGCTGCAGGGCACGCTGGGGGCCAATATTGTGATCCACCCGCGCACCCGCAAGGCGATTGGGCGTAAGCGTTTTAACGCGCTGATCGCCGAGCTGCGCTACGGCACGGTGGCGATCAACTGCTGGAGCGGGGTGGCCTTCCTGTTAGCTCCCTGCCCGTGGGGGGCGTTTCCCGGCCACAGGCTCGACGATATTCAGAGCGGGCAGGGCAAGGTGCATAACAGCTTTATGCTGGAGAAAACCGAGCGCACGGTGATTGAGGCGCCGTTTCGGCCGTTTCCGCGCAGTCTGTGGCATGGCGAACTGACGCTGATGCCCCTGCCGCCCTGGTTTATTACTCACCGGGGGCAGGAAGCGGTGGCGCAGCGGCTAGTGGATTTTTACCATCGGCCGCGCTGGCGCAAGCTGCCGGCGATCCTCTGGTGCGCGCTGAGGGGCTAAAGTGAGAGCAAAAAAAGGGCGGAACCGCGGTTCCGCCCTGCGGGATTAGCGGCCCGCTTTCAGCTTCTGGTAATACTCTTCATAAATAGCGCTGGCGCTGCCGACGTCATTTTGCCATTCGCCTTTCTCGATGGTGGCGGCGTCCGGATAGAGCGATTTATCGTTGGCCACGGCCGGGCTGAGCATTTTGCGCGCCGCCAGGTTTGGCGTGGGGTAGCCGATGGTTTCCGCGACCTGCTTGGCGACATCCGGGCGTAGCAGGAAGTTAATCAGCTTCAGCGCGCCGTCGACGTTTTTCGCATTTGCCGGGATCGACAGGCTGTCCATCCAGAAGATGCCGCCTTCTTTCGGCCAGATCACTTCCAGCGGCGTACCGGCCTGGCGGGCGACGTAAGCCGAACCGTTCCATACCATGCCGAGGTTCACTTCGCCTTCCATATACGGGTTCGCCGGGTTATCGGAGTTAAACGCCGCGACGTTGGGCATCAGTTTTTTCAGCTCGTTATAGGCGGCTTCAATCTCTTTCGGGTCGGTCGTGTTGCCGGAATAGCCCAGCTTACGCAGCGCTATCTGGAACACTTCGCGCGCGTCGTCGGTCAGCAGCAGGCTGCTTTTGTATTCCGGCTTCCACAGGTCGGCCCAGCTGGTGACGGTTTTCGGATCGATAGCGTCGCTGTTGACGCCGATGGCCGTCGCCCCCCAGATGTAGGGGATGGAGTAGTCGTTATTCGGGTCGAACGGTTTGTTCAGCATCTGCGGATCGAGGTTGCTGAAGTTAGTCAGCTTGCTCTTATCGATCTTCTGCAGCATGCCTTCTTTACGCATCTTGTCGACGAAGTAGGTCGACGGGACGACCAGGTCGTACGCCCCGTCTTTATAGGTCTTGAGCTTGGCGTACATGGTTTCGTTCGACTCGTAGGTCGAGTAGATAACCTTGATGCCGGTCTCTTTGGTGAATTGCTCCAGCAGGCCCGGCGGCACATATTCGGTCCAGTTGTAGAAGTAGAGCGTTTTGCTGTCGTCCGCGTGGGCGGCGCTCATGCCGATTGCCAGAGCGCCCGCCGCGAGCAGGTGGCGTGACCATTTTTTCATTTTAACGTCCCCTGAGTTTTATCACGTGCAATTAACTGACTGGCGATGACCATCACCAGCGACAGAACCAACAGTATCGTTGCCAGAGCGTTCACCTCTGGCGAAACGCCGACCTTGACCATCGAATAGATCTTCAGCGGCAGGATTTCATACCCCGGACCGGTGACGAACGAGGAGACCACCACGTCATCCATCGACAGCGTGAAGCTCAGCAGCCACCCGGCCGCCACCGCCGGCAGGGCCAGCGGCAGGATAATTTTGCGCAGGATGGTCATCTCGCTGGCGCCCAGATCTTTCGCCGCCTCCAGCATCCGCACATCAAAGCCTTTCAGCCGGGAGTAAACGGTGACCACCACAAACGGCAGGCAAAAGGTGATATGCGAAAACAGCAGCGACCAGAAGCCAAGCTGGACGCCAATCAGCATAAACAGCACCAGCAGGGAGATGGCCATGACAATATCGGGCGACATCATCACCACAAACAGCATGCCGCTAACGAACGGTTTGCCGCGAAAACGGTAGCGGTACAGCGCCACGGCGGTTAGCGAGCCGATAAGGGTGGCGAAGGTCGCCGACAGCACCGCCATGGTCAGCGAGTGCTGGGCGGCCTGCAGCAGGCTATCGTTGTTCATCAGCAGACTATACCAGTCGGTGGTGAACCCCTGCCAGTTGATGCCGAAACGCGACCGGTTAAACGAGTTAACGATCAGAATAATAATAGGGATGTAGAGATACGCGTAGATGGCGGTCATAAAGCCGCCGCGCAGCAGTCGACCGATCATTCCAGCTCCACCTTTTTATTCAGCAGGCGCGCCGCGCGCCAGTAAATCAACAGCATCAGGCCCATCACCAGGGTTAAGGTAATGCTGGTTGCCGCGCCGAACGGCCAGTCGCGAATATTGAGGAACTGGCTCTTGATCACATTGCCGATCAGCAGGTTCTTGGCGCCGCCCATCAGGTCGGAAACGTAGAACAGCCCCATCGCCGGCAACATGACCAGCAGGCAGCCGGCGATGATCCCCGGCATGGTCAGCGGAATGATGATGCGGATAAACGTCTGCAGCTTGCTGGCGCCGAGATCTTTCGCCGCTTCCAGCAGCGGCCGATCCAGTTTCTCAATGCTGGAGTAGAGCGGCATCACCATAAACGGCAGCAGGATGTACACCAGGCCGATAATCACCGCCGACGGGGTGAACATAATGCGTATCGGCGTGTCGATCACTCCCAGCCACAGGAGAAACTCGTTCAGGTAGCCTTTGGTGCTGAGGAAAATCTTCAGCCCGTAGATGCGGATCAACGAGTTGGTCCAGAAGGGAACGATCAGCAGGAACAGCAGCAGGGGCCGCACCTTCTGCGGCAGCCGGGCAAGGAACCACGCAAACGGGTAGCCCAGCGCCAGGCAGGCGAGGGTCGCCAGCAGCGCCATGTTCAGCGAATGCAGCAGCACGTCGTAATAGAGCGGATCCAGCAGCCGCGAGTAGTTGTCCAGCGTGAAGACCAGCTTGACGAAGTTAGCGTCGTCGCGGGTCAGGAAGCTGGTGGCGATGATCATCAGGTTGGGCAGAAAGACAAACAGCACCAGCCAACCGACGATGGTGGCGATCACCACATTCTGGAATTTACTGGTGTTCTTCATCGGCCAGCACCACCTCCCAGCTCTCCACCCAATTGATAGACATTTTCTGGTCAAGAGAGTGGTCGAAATCCGGGTCGTCTTCGTTAAAGAATTCGCTGACCATCACCATTTTGCCGTTTTCCAGCTCCACCACCGACTCGAGAGTCATGCCCTTATAGTTGCGCTCGCGCACATAGCCGATCAGGCCGTCGGCGTCGCTGTTGTGGTGGATCTCATCGACGCGCAGATCTTCCGGGCGCAGCAGGACATGCAGACGCTGGCCGGCCTCCACCGCAAAATTGACGGTGATGTTGCATTCACGCCCTTCCACGCTGGCCCGCACGCGCTGTTCGTCGAGGCGTTCAATGACCGTGGCGTCGAAGATATTAATCTCGCCGATAAAGCTGGCGACGAACAGGTTTTTTGGCTCTTCGTAGATCTCGCGCGGGGTGCCGTCCTGTTCGATTTTGCCATCACGCATCACCACGATGCGATCGGACATGGTCAGGGCCTCTTCCTGGTCGTGAGTGACGAAGACGAAGGTGATGCCGAGCTTACGCTGCAGCGCTTTCAGTTCGTTCTGCATCTGCTTACGCAGCTTGTAATCCAGCGCCGAAAGGGACTCATCGAGCAGCAGCAGGCGCGGTTTGTTGACCACCGCGCGGGCGATGGCCACGCGCTGCTGCTGGCCGCCGGAGAGCTGGTGCGGTTTGCGCTGGGCAAACGCCTCCAGCTGCACCATCTTTAAGGCATCCATCACCCGCGGAGTGATTTCCGCCGCCGGGGTTTTCTGCATGCGCAGGCCGAAGGCGACGTTCTCGAACACCGTCATATGCGGAAACAGGGCGTAGCTTTGGAATACGGTATTAACGTGGCGGTTTTCCGCCGGAACATGAGTGATATCGTGATCTTCGAGATGGATCCGTCCGCTGTCGACGTTTTCCAGGCCGGCGATAAGGCGCAGAACGGTGGTTTTACCGCAGCCAGAGGGGCCAAGCAGGGTGAGAAACTCACCATTGTTGATGGTCAGGTTAAGGTTATCGATGACCGTTTTACCATCAAAGCTTTTGCGAATTCCCGCCAGTTGCACCAGCGGCGAACGCGAACGCGGTTGTATATTCAATTTTTGACTCTGTCCCATGTAGACGCAACGGAAACTTCCGACCGCTGCGGGGTTTGTGATTAACCACCTTTGGGGTTGCACGTTTTTAATAAGGGCCAGCATTCTACGGCAAACGAGGGTAATCGCCAATCCTTGATACGCCTGCATAGTCTACCTTTACACCATAACGTCGGTTCCGTTATTAAATTTCGCTTTACGGGCTAAGAATGACCTGACGCAATATTTGTCTTTTCTGGCTTATCAATAATGTTGTCACAAAAGAAGAGGGTGGCTACATGGATAAATTGCTTGAGCGTTTTTTGCAGTACGTTTCTTTGGACACGCAGTCGAAGCCTGGCGTTCGTCAGGTCCCCAGCACGGAAGGGCAGTGGAAGCTGTTACGCCTGTTGCAGGCGCAGCTGGAAGAAATGGGACTGGTCAAGGTAACGCTGAGTGAAAAAGGGACGGTAATGGGAACCCTGCCTGCCAACGTCGAGGGCGATATCCCGGCCATCGGCTTTATCTCTCACGTCGACACCTCCCCGGATTTCAGCGGCAAAAACGTTAACCCGCAGATTGTCGAAAACTATCGCGGCGGCGATATTGCGCTGGGTATCGGCGATGAGGTGCTCTCCCCGGTGATGTTCCCGGTTCTCCATCAGCTTTTGGGGCAGACGCTGATCACCACCGACGGGAAAACGCTGCTGGGGGCGGACGATAAGGCCGGCATCGCCGAGATCATGACCGCGCTGGCGACCCTGCAGGCGAAAAATATCCCCCACGGCGATATCCGCGTGGCCTTCACCCCCGATGAAGAGGTCGGAAAAGGGGCGAAACATTTCGACGTCGAGGCCTTTGACGCCCGCTGGGCCTATACCGTTGACGGCGGCGGGGTCGGCGAACTGGAGTTTGAAAACTTCAATGCCGCCTCGGTGACCATTAAGATCGTCGGCAACAACGTGCACCCCGGCACTGCGAAAGGGGTGATGGTCAACGCGCTGTCGCTGGCCGCGCGGATTCATGCCGAAGTGCCGGCCGACGAGGCGCCGGAGACTACCGAAGGCTATGAAGGCTTTTATCATCTCACCAGCATCAAAGGCAGCGTCGATCGGGCCGAGATGCACTACATCATCCGCGATTTTGACCGTAAGCACTTCGAGGCGCGCAAGCGCAAGATGATGGAGATCGCCAAAAAGGTGGGCAAGGGGCTGCACCCGGACTGCTATATCGAGCTGGTGATCGAGGACAGTTATTACAATATGCATGAGCAGGTGATCGCCCATCCGCACGTGGTCGATATTGCCCGCCAGGCCATGGTGGACTGCGATATCGAACCGCAGATGAAGCCGATCCGCGGCGGTACCGACGGGGCGCAGCTCTCGTTTATGGGACTGCCATGCCCGAACCTGTTTACCGGCGGCTACAACTATCACGGCAAACATGAGTTTGTCACCCTGGAAGGGATGGAGAAAGCGGTGCAGGTGATCGTGCGTATCGCCGAGCTGACGGCGGCACGAAAAGGGCATTAATCTTCTCAGGCAGCCCGGTAGGGCCGCGTGTCGGACAAGACGCCGGATGGCGGCTGCGCCTTATCCGGCCTACGGTCCAACCGGTGACTGCTGACCCCGTAGGCCCGGCAAGCGCAGCGCCGCCGGGCGGTCAACAGCAGAGCGGGTACTTGTCTTCGTGCCGGATGGCGGCTGCGCCTTATCCGGCCTACGGTCCAACCGGTGACCGCGGAACCCGTAGGCCCGGCAAGCGCAGCGCCGCCGGGCGGTCAACAGCAGAGCGGGTGCCTGTCTTCGTGCCGGATGGCGGCTAACGCCTTATCCGGCCTACGGTCCAACCGGTGACCGCGGAACCCGTAGGCCCGGCAAGCGCAGCGCCGCCGGGCAGGATGGCACTCAGTCGCCAAAGAACCAGTAGCCGCTGTTGACCAGCGCCGCCAGCATGGCGAGGAAAGAGGGATCTTCCAGCGCATCGCCAAAATGGTCTGCACGCAGCGTCAGGTGGGTGGCTAAGGCGTCCAGCGCCGGGCGGTGCGGAGAGTTGATCTTCTCGCCATTGACGAACACCTCGCCGTCAATGCGCAGCACCCGCAGGCCGCCCAAGCGTTCCAGGGTATCGCCCTGCTGCAGGGCATCGTAAATTTCATCGGGCTGATACGGCGGCTCCGGCGGCGCGACGTCGAGCTCATGACGCGACTGAGTGATAAACTCGCCGAACCACTGCTTAAAGTGCTCCGGTTGGTTAATCAGCCCCAGCATCATCTCGCGCAGGCGGTCGAGTTCGGCCGGTAAAATATCCGCCGGATGGTCGCGGGAAGGCACGTCCGGATCGGCGTAGCGCTGGCTGCCCAGTTCGCGCTGGAGAACGTAGTCGGCAAAGCCGCTGAACAGCTCGCGGGCATTCGGCGCGCGATAGCCGACCGAATAGTTCAGCGAATTTTCCAGCGAATATCCCTCATGCGGGAATCCTGGCGGAATATAGAGAATATCGCCCGGCTCCATCTCTTCATCGATGATCGCCTCGAAGGGGTCAACCTGCAGCAGGTCCGGATGCGGGCAGTGCTGTTTCATCGGCACTTTTTCCCCGACGCGCCAGCGCCGACGGCCAGTGCCCTGGATGATAAACACATCATACTGATCCAGATGCGGGCCGACGCCGCCGCCCGGTACGGAGAAGGAGATCATCAGGTCGTCGATACGCCAGTCCGGCAGGGCGCGGAACGGGTGCATCAGCGCCGCCGACGGCTCATGCCAGTGGTTGACCGCCTGTACCAGCAGGGACCAGTTGTTTTCGCTCAGGTGATCGTAGCTTTCGAAGGGACCGTGACTGACCTGCCATTTTCCATCCTGATGGCTGACAAGGCGGCTATCGACCTCGCTCTCCATGGCCAGTCCAGCCAGTTCGTCCGGGCTCAGCGGGTCGATAAAATTGGCGAAGCCGCGCTTCAATACCACCGGCCGTTTTTGCCAGTAGCGTTCGATAAAGTCGGGCCAGTTAAGCGTTAATTGATAATCCATATTGATATTCCACTGCAGGTGTCTGACAGGGATTATAACGGATGCGGCGCCCCGGCGATGCAGGCGCCGTGAAAAAACTCAACGATTAACTCTCTTTATCTTCCATCAGCTGGCGGCCAAACACCACCTCCATGCAGGCGCCGCCGAGCAGGCTCTCGCCGGCGATGATCTCCCCGTCATATTGTTCGACGATTTCCCGGGCGACGGAGAGCCCCACCCCCTGGCCGGGACGCAGAGTATCCGCCCGCTGACCGCGGTCGAAGACAGCGCGGCGCTGGCTCGGCGGGATCCCCGGCCCATCGTCTTCCACCAGAATGTGCAGATGGCTGTCGGTGGTCTGGCGCACGGAAACCTCCACGAACTCCAGACAGTACTTACAGGCGTTATCGAGAACGTTACCCATCACTTCCATAAAATCGTTCTGCTCGCCGACAAAACTGATCTCCGGCGAGATGTCGAGCGAGATATTGACCCCCTTGCGCTGATAAACCTTATTGAGGGCGGAGGTCAGGCTGTCGAGCAGGGGGGCGATCGGGTGCAGCTCCCGGCTCAGCAAGGTGCCGCCGCTGCGCATGCTGGCGCGATGCAGATAGTAACCAATCTGCTGCGAAATACGGCTGATCTGCTCCAGCATCACCGGCTCCGCCTCGTCGACGCTGATCTTCTCGCCGCGCAGCGAGCGCAACGTGCTCTGCATCACCGCCAGCGGCGTTTTCAGGCTGTGGGTAAGATCGGTGAGGGTGGTGCGGTATTTGTCATAGCGTTCACGCTCGCTGCGAACCAGCCGGTTAAGGTTGCTGACCAGCCGGGTCAGCTCGCGGGTGGTGTTGGGATTGAGCTTCTCGCGGTGATGTTCCTCCAGCTCGCGCACCTCTTTGGCCAGCGACTCGATGGGGCGCAGGCTCCACCAGGCGGCGACCCACAGGAGGGGGATCACCAGCAACAGGTTGGCGGCCAGCACGTAGATAAACCAGCTCCACACCATATAGCTGCGCTTGAGCTCCACCGGGATGGTGTCGACCACCACGATACTGAGCTGGGGCATTTTGCTGGTGGCCGGGTAGAAGTTGATCGCCACCGAGTGGGTCATCTCCGAATCGTCGCCCTGTTCGCGGATGGCGTCCAGCTGTTCCTGAACCTCATGGTTATTGCGCAACAGCATACTGCTGCTGTCGACATCGGCTTCAATTTCATGGAAGCCATTGCGTTTCAGCCAATCCGGTTGAATGCGTTTTGTCAGCCAGGGGACATCGCGCTGCGCCCACAGCAGTTTGCCCTTCTCATCGTAAATAAGGGTCACCGTCGGGCTTTCCATATTCAGATTTTCCGGGATATCGACGTCAATGGCGCCGTTCTCCCATTTGGCCAGCATATAAAAGAGATTGCTCTCGCCGCGCAGCAGACGGAAGGTGGTTTTATCGAAGCTGACGCTGTAGCCCACCAGCGCCACCATGCCATAAGCCAGGGAGAGCACCAGCACCACCCCGGCGGTCGCCAGCAGGAAGCGAACCCGTAACGACAGCGGGAAAATATGCCGCAACAGTCCCTTCATCAGCGCAGTTCGAACAGATAGCCCTGGCCGCGCACCGTAGTGATGACGTCCTGCGGGTATTCAGCCTGAATTTTCTTACGCAGCCGGCCCATCAGCACGTCGATGGTATGGCTTTCACGCAGTTCGGCATCCGGGTAAAGCTGGAGCATCAGCGAATCCTTACTGACCACTTTGCCGCGATTGCGGATCAGGGTTTCCATAATGGTGTACTCAAAAGCCGTCAGCTTGATCGGCTGGTCGTTCACCGACAGCTCGCGCCGGGAGAGGTCGACCTGGAACGGCGGCAGAGAGATCACCTGCGAGGCCAGGCCGCTGTTGCGGCGCAGCAGCGCCTGCATGCGGGCGGCAACCTCTTCAATATGGAAAGGCTTGGTGACGTAATCATCCGCCCCGGCGCTCAGCACTTCGACTTTATCCTGCCAACCTTCGCGGGCGGTAAGCACCAGCACCGGCAGTGACACGTCGTGGCTGCGCCAGCGGCGGATCAACGATAATCCATCTTCGTCCGGCAGACCGAGATCGACGATGGCGATATCCGGGAGATGTTCGCCCAGATAGTAATCCGCTTCCTTGGCATCCTCTGCGGCATCGACCTGATGGCCCAGCTCCTGTAGCTGAACTTTGAGGTGGTGACGCAGCAGGGCATTATCCTCAACCACGAGTACGCGCATGGCTGTTCTCCCTTGCAATTTCGAAAGTAGTCTGACGCTTATTATATACGCAAAATATAAACAGCTGTTAAATAAAGCTTTTTATACAAACGGCGTGCAGCATCGCCGGGCAGGTCGGCGTTGGGCGGCGCCTTTTGCGCACGGGTATGGAACTCCTTCATTCTATGCGTAATTTCAGCAAACGCCCAGCGGCAGGGCGCGGGCAGCGGCGGGTTGGTGATGTTAATTTTTTGTGTAATAGTGCTGGAATTATCCCTCAATGACGCCGCAGGTTATCCATTATGTCTCAGCAGCAGAGCGCGGACTGGGTCAGGCTGGCGCAGTCGCCCAGTCGGACGGAGCGCATCGAAGCCTTCTTCGGCGGCCACGGCTATGAGCCGCACCGGCATGACACCTACGCCATCGGCCAGACGATCGCCGGCGTGCAGAGCTTTCACTATCGCGGCGGGCTACAGCACAGTCTGCCCGGCGGGACGATGGTCCTTCACCCGGACGAAATACACGATGGCGAGGCGGGCACCGAGGCGGGGTTTCACTACCGCATGGCCTATATCGAACCCGCGCTGATCCAGAAGATACTCGGCGGCAGGCCATTGCCGTTTATCCCCGGCGGCCTGTCGGCGGATCCACGGCTACGTCGCGCCGCGCAACCGCTGTTGAAAGCGGTCACGGCTACCTTCGAGCCGCTGGAGGAAGAGGACGCCCTGTACGACCTGGCGCAGACCCTGGCCGTGGTCGGCGGGCAGCGTTCCCGTCGCCAGGCGTTTGATTATCAGGCGGCGGAGAGGGCCCGGGAGTATATCCATGCCTGTTTTATGCAGGATATGACCCTCGACATCCTGTCGCAGGTCAGCGGCCGGGACCGCTGGAGCCTGAGCCGCGATTTCAGAACGCTGTACGGCACCAGTCCGTGGCGATACGTCATGATGCGCCGGCTCGATTTTTGTCGCCAGCGGATGCGCGCCGGGGAGCGTCTGGTGGATATTGCCGCCGAGGCGGGCTTTGCCGACCAGAGCCACATGACGCGCCAGTTTATCAGCCGCTTTGGCCTCTCTCCGGGGCGCTGGCTGCGGGCGATCCGCGGCTAAGGCGGCGCAGGTTGCACAATCGTTCAAGCGTGACCGCGGCGCGGTGAACTATGCTGACTGCCTTTATCACAAGGAGACAGCCTATGTATCAACTCGTTAATTTTGCTCATAAATTTTCCCTGTTCAGCGAACAATGGCAGCCCAAAGTGGTGGCCGAAATGAACGATTATCAGTTCAAGATCGTGCGCATCGCCGGCGACTTTATCTGGCACAGCCATCCGGAAACCGATGAGACGCTGATGGTGGTGGAGGGGGTATTGCGCGTGGACTTCCGCGACGGACATGTGCTGGTGAAGGCCGGGGAGATGATCGTCGTGCCGCGCGGGGTGGAACATAAGACCTCGGCGGAGATGGAAGCGAAGCTGCTGCTGATTGAACCGCGCGGGGTGCTGAATACCGGCCACGAGGGGGGCGAGCGGACGGCGGTGAACGACGTCTGGATCTGATCGCCTTCCGGCGATAAAACGCCCCTCTTTCCGGCGGAAAGAGGGGCAGGGCGATTACTTCAGCTCGTCAACCATGGTGGTTGCCCGACCGATATAGTTGGCCGGGGTCATCGCTTTGAGACGCACTTTTTCCTCTTCCGGCAGGGCGAGGCTGTCAATAAACTGCTTCATCCCTTCCGCGTCAACGCGTTTGCCGCGGGTCAGCTCTTTCAGCTTCTCGTACGGTTTTTCGATACCGTAACGACGCATCACGGTCTGGATCGGCTCAGCCAGTACTTCCCAGTTGTGATCCAGTTCGTCCAGCAGGCGATCCTGGTTCAGCTCCAGCTTGCTGATCCCTTTGAGGGTGGACTGATAGGCGATCAGCGCATAGCCGATGCCCACGCCGAGGTTACGCAGGACGGTAGAGTCGGTCAGATCGCGCTGCCAGCGGGAAACCGGCAGTTTGCTGGCCAGGTGCTGCATGACCGCATTGGCCAGGCCGAGGTTGCCTTCGGAGTTTTCGAAGTCAATCGGGTTCACCTTGTGCGGCATGGTGGAGGAGCCGATTTCCCCGGCGATGGTCTTCTGTTTGAAGTGGTTGAGCGCGATGTAGCCCCACACGTCGCGATCGAAGTCGATCAGAATGGTGTTGAAGCGCGCGATGCAGTCAAACAGCTCAGCGATATAGTCATGCGGCTCGATCTGCGTGGTGTACGGGTTCCACTGAATGCCCAGCGAAGTGACAAACTCTTCGCTGAACTGATGCCAGTCGACTTCCGGGTAGGCGGCGATGTGGGCGTTGTAGTTACCCACCGCGCCGTTGATTTTACCGAGGATTTCCACCTGGTTCAGCTGACGGTACTGGCGCTCCATACGGTAGGCGACGTTCGCCATCTCTTTACCCATGGTGGACGGCGTCGCCGGCTGGCCGTGGGTACGGGAGAGCAGCGGTACATCGCGGTACTGGGTCGCCAGATCTTTTACCGCGTCAATCAGCTTGCGCCAGTAAGGCAGAACCACTTCGTCGCGGGCGGTTTTCAGCATCAGCGCGTGGGAGAGGTTATTGATATCTTCGGACGTACAGGCGAAGTGAATAAACTCCGACACGGCGTGCAGTTCGGCGACGTCAGCGACTTTCTCTTTCAGAAAGTACTCTACCGCTTTCACGTCGTGGTTAGTGGTGCGCTCGATGGTTTTGATGCGCTCGGCGTCTTCGACGCTGAAATCGGCGACGATTTTGTCAAGGAAACCGTTTGCGTCGGCAGCAAAAGCAGGAACTTCCTTGATCGCTGCGTGGGCGGCCAGTTTTTGCAGCCAACGTACTTCCACCTGAACGCGGAATTTCAGCAAACCGAATTCGCTGAAGATACCGCGCAGCGCGCTGACTTTATCGCCGTAGCGGCCGTCTACAGGGGAAACGGCGGTCAGTGAGGATAATTCCATAGATCACAACTCCGGGGTTAAATGAGCAAGAATTTGCTTTGCCTGGTTAACCAGACGATTACGGGAAAACATAAGCTGCAGACGTCCGCCGCCCACCTGATGCCAGAGCACCGCGGCGCGAATCCCCGCCAGCAGCGCTGAGCGAACTTTCGCCTGCACCTGCGGGCTTTGCAGCACGGCAGGGGAGCCGGTCACCTGAATACGCGGGCCCAGCGGGCTTATCACATCGACATAGATGCCCGCCATGGCGCTGAGCAGCGTTTCGGACTGCAGGTCAAAGTGCTCCAGCTGACGGTGCAGGCCGGCGATGCGGTTGCCGAGCGTGTCCATCGCCCCTTTACTGGCGGCGAGCTTGCGCTCCAGCACCATCAGGCTCAGGGTATAGCGGGTCAGTTCCGCATTGAGGCCCTGACGGCTGCTGGTATTGAGCACCCCGAGCAGCGTTTCAAGGCCGAGGCGAAGATTGGCTTCACTGCCACCGAACACCGCCAGCGTCGACTCGGGATCGAGGTCGATGATGCTGTTCAGCGACACATGCAGGGCATCGCTGTCGCAATGTCCCTGATGCGCCAGTTGCTGAACCAGTCGCGCCGCCTGGCAAACGCCAGCCAGCGCCAGGGTGATGTCATAGTAATTCTTCGCCACACATACTCCTTGTCAGCCGCCGGGGCGGTTCGTCCCGGCGGAAATAACGCGCGTTCAGGACTGCAGAGGCAGTCGTTGTTCAATAATTCCGCCGCCGAGGCACACTTCACCCAAATAGAACACGGCGGACTGGCCCGGGGTCACCGCCGCGACCGGCTCATCGAAGCGGACTTCGATACGGTCTTCATCCAGCGCGGTAACGGTGCAGGGGATATCGGTCTGGCGATAGCGGGTTTTCACCGTGCAGCGCAGGGTGCCCTGCAGCGGTTCACGGTCAACCCAGTGCAGCTGTTGGGCAATCAGGCCGACGGACATCAGGCGCGGGTGGTCATGGCCCTGGGCGACGATAAGAATATTATTCTCAACGTCTTTATCGACCACGTACCATGGGTCTTCGCTACCCTCTTTGGTGCCGCCGATACCCAGTCCTTTACGCTGGCCCAGGGTATGGTACATCAGCCCCTGATGGGTGCCGATCTCCTCGCCGTCGACGGTGAGGATTTTGCCCGGCTGCGCCGGCAGATAGCGGCCAAGGAAATCGCGGAATTTACGCTCGCCGATAAAGCAGATGCCGGTGGAATCTTTTTTCTTCGCGGTGATCAGATCCAGCTCTTCGGCGATCTTACGCACCTGCGGTTTTTCCAGCTCACCCACCGGGAACAGGCTCTGGGCAATCTGTTCGTGGCTGAGGGTATAAAGGAAGTAGCTCTGATCTTTATTGCCGTCGAGACCGCGCAGCAGCTGGCTTTTACCGTCGACATCGGCGCGGCGCACATAGTGCCCGGTGGCGATGTAGTCGGCGCCGAGGTCTTCAGCGGCAAACTCGAGGAAGGCTTTAAATTTGATCTCTTTATTGCACAGAATATCCGGGTTTGGCGTGCGGCCGGCTTTGTACTCTTCCAGGAAGAGCTCAAAGACGTTATCCCAATATTCGGCGGCAAAGTTAACGGTGTGCAGTTCAATGCCCAGCTTATCGCAGACCGCTTGCGCATCGGCAAGGTCGGCGGCGGCGGTGCAGTATTCCTCGCCGTCGTCTTCCTCCCAGTTCTTCATGAACAGGCCTTCCACCTTATACCCTTGCTGCAGCAGCAGGTACGCGGAGACCGAGGAGTCGACGCCGCCGGACATGCCGACGATCACTTTTTTCTGGCTTTCTGACATGGAAATACTCGCTACATTGAACTTCGAGGCGGCGTATTCTAGCACGCGCTCACCGTTCATTCACCCCCTGTGAACGGCCAGTTAAATGCGCCAATTAGCGACAGCGGCTGGCGCGGGTCCTGCAGGTAGCAGCGAATGCTTTCGGCAACCAGCGGCGAGCGCAGGTTTGGCGCGTTAAGAATTTCCTCAGCACTGAGCCACAGGCAGCGATCGATATCGCTGTCGTGCGGTTCAGTGGCGCACAGATCGCTAAGTTCGATGGCGAACAGGAAGCGCAGAAACGGGGTGTTATCGGGCGCCAGCCACTGATGCATGCGGATGAAGTGCTGCGGCGTGGCGCGAATGCCGGTCTCTTCCCACAGTTCACGTTCGGCGGCCTGCAGCAGCGTTTCATTGGCCTCGAGATGGCCCGCCGGCTGGTTCCACAATGCTTTGCCGTTAATGGTCTCTTCGACGATGAGAAATTTATCCTGGGCGTGAACCACGCAGGCAACAGTGACATGAGGTTTAAACATCGCTTTTCCTTTTCGGTTATTCGGCTTTGCGCCAGTCGCCGTTGGCCAGCCCGTCGAGGGTGTAGCCGCCCATGGCGTAGCGGATCAGCCGCAGGGTAGGGAAGCCGACGTGGGCGGTCATCCGGCGCACCTGACGGTTGCGTCCCTCGTAGAGCGTGATCTTCAGCCAGCGGGTGGGGATCGATTTGCGCTCACGAATCGGCGGGTTGCGCGGCCACAGCCAGGCGGGCTCCTCCACAAGTTCTACGCCGGCAGGCAGGGTGGGGCCATCGTTGAGGGTGACGCCGTCGCGCAAAGCGGCCAGCGCCTCGGGGGTGGGTTCGCCTTCCACCTGGACGTAGTAGATCTTGCCGGTGCGTTTACCCGGCTGGGTCAGCTTCGCCTGCAGCGCGCCATCGTTGGTCAGCACCAGCAGCCCTTCGCTGTCGCGATCGAGTCGACCTGCGGCGTAGACGCCCGCCACGGGAATAAAATCTTTCAGCGTGCTGCGCCCGGCCTCGTCGGTAAATTGCGGCAACACATCATAGGGTTTATTGAACAAGATCACAGTTTTTGGCTGGCGTTCTTTGCGTTGTCTGGTGACTTGTTGTGTGCTGAATCGCTCAACGCGATGTTTTCTAAATGAAGTTTTCTGCATGGTATTTTCAGGCTCTATCAATTGCCGCATTATAGCCTAATTACGAATGCCTTTCATGGACGCAAACATTCAGGTAGTATTGACATGCTCATTACAAATTATTAACAAAAAATTGCTCAAACCGATTCGCAACACAGGCAGGAAGGCGACACGGACGCGATAGCTCCGGTTAGCGGGAAGACCCGGTACTCCGAAGCTGGCCGATTCAGCCAACACCAGGCTCGCGTGAAGAGGGAAGAGCAGAACCAGAAGCGCTCGAAGGAGAGGTTAATGGAAAGCAAAGTAGTAGTTCCGGCGGAAGGTCAAAAAATCACCCTGCAAAACGGCAAACTGAACGTCCCTCATAATCCGATTATCCCGTTCATTGAAGGTGACGGTATCGGCGTTGACGTTACCCCAGCGATGCTGAAAGTGGTTGATGCCGCCGTTGAGAAAGCCTATAAGGGCGAGCGTAAAATTTCCTGGATGGAAGTTTACACCGGTGAGAAATCGACCCACGTCTATGGCCAGGATGTCTGGCTGCCAGCTGAAACCCTCGATCTGATTCGTGACTACCGCGTTGCTATCAAAGGTCCTCTGACGACCCCAGTCGGCGGCGGCATTCGTTCCCTGAACGTGGCGCTGCGTCAGGAGCTGGATCTCTACGTTTGCCTGCGTCCGGTACGTTACTACCAGGGCACTCCGAGCCCGGTTAAGCACCCGGAACTGACCGACATGGTTATCTTCCGTGAAAACTCCGAAGATATCTATGCCGGCATCGAGTGGAAAGCCGACTCTGCTGAAGCAGACAAAGTGATCAAATTCCTGCGCGATGAGATGGGCGTGAAGAAAATTCGCTTCCCGGAACATTGCGGCATCGGCATCAAGCCGTGCTCTGAAGAAGGCACCAAACGCCTGGTTCGTGCAGCCATTGAGTATGCGATCACCAACGATCGTGACTCTGTGACCATCGTTCACAAAGGCAACATCATGAAGTTCACCGAAGGCGCGTTCAAAGACTGGGGCTACCAGCTGGCTCGCGAAGAGTTCGGCGGCGAGCTGATCGACGGCGGCCCGTGGGTGAAAATCAAGAACCCGAACACCGGCAAAGAGATCGTGGTAAAAGACGTGATCGCCGATGCCTTCCTGCAGCAGATCCTGCTGCGTCCGGCGGAATACGACGTTATCGCCTGTATGAACCTCAACGGCGACTACATCTCTGACGCGCTGGCGGCACAGGTTGGCGGTATCGGTATCGCCCCGGGCGCCAACATCGGCGACGAGTGCGCGCTGTTCGAAGCGACTCACGGTACTGCGCCGAAGTATGCTGGCCAGGACAAAGTGAACCCGGGCTCCATCATCCTGTCCGCAGAGATGATGCTGCGCCACATGCAGTGGTTCGAAGCCGCAGACCTGATCGTCAAAGGCATGGAAGGCGCTATCGCCGCCAAGACCGTGACCTATGACTTCGAACGTCTGATGGAAGGCGCTAAGCTGCTGAAATGTTCAGAGTTTGGCGACGCGATTATCGCGAACATGTAATCTGGCCCCCAGATTATGTCAGAACGGGAACCTGGTGGTTCCCGTTTTTATTATTAGTTTTCGAACGGTTAACAAAATTTTATCAAAACAAGTTATCAAAACCCCTCCCGAAAAACCTCATAAGGCCACTTCTTTCCACTCCTTACCTCGATCACCAGGTGACCTATCCTTTGCTATTGCGTTTTATGTACGAGCACATTGACTGGTCTCCCCATTGGTTAATACATCCGCGATGTGAGCCACAACATTATAAATTACATGAGGGCAACCCAATGAAGACGCAATGCTCCCATAAATCGATCATCCCTATTTTTCACGCAGTTGAAGCAGTCAGTTCTGCCAGAGACCTCTGCCGCAAGCATGCAACTTCAGTCGACACTTTGTACACATGGTTGCACGAGGAAGGGGATAAACGGGGCGCATTTAAACCTGAAGAAGAAAAGAATCGCCGGATATTTGGTGGAATATTTTGTAATCCACACAAAAATTAATGAGATATTTCTTGAAGAATAGGTCGTTTAGCCTTATTTTATGCTGCAAAATAATTAAATGTTTATTGGGTCTTCCTCTCGAAAATAATTAATGATGATACAACATGAATAATACAACAGGCGCTTCCGTTCCATCGGTCACGCTCGCACAGTTTCCAGTCGAACGCCCGTCAGAATTTAATGCAAATATTAATTTTTTGTGTGCTGTTATTGAATGTGAGTTAACACATCTAATCATAGATATTAACAATAAATATAATCCAACCATTTGCACCGAATTACACAACCTTTTTGAATTGCAAAAAAGCTTCGCAAAGATCAGTGATGAATTATTTTATGCGCTGGGTGTCGCTAATGAAAAACAAGCCTGAGGACTCCGTCGGTCATCCGTCGCTGCCTTTTACAGTACGTGTGGCATGGCGGTACTTGAGCCGGTGGTGGTTAGCTTTTTATATCATTATTTTGATAAAACTTGCTTATGTTATCATGAATTATCACAGGGGTAATTAATGTGAATGCATATTATTTATCAGTGGGCAATAAAACACGCAATGAGCTTCATGGGGTTAATCTGTAAGTCTTGCCCCATTCCGATATGATAAGATGAAGCTTATACTGGGGTGGCAGGAATAGAGATAACAAAACATACTAGAGTTATGCATCTTCCCGTGGCGAGAAATTAATCATCGATAAAGCGATGTATTGACCTTACCTCAATAAAAAAACACATTTCACAAGTTAATAACTTTGTGTTCTCATTCTTTTTGCTGACAATTGCCCGATCTTACGAGTACGGGAAAAGTAAAAGCCAGACACTTGAAACATCCAACCCTTATCAAAAATACAGGATTATAAATGGAAAAGGATTAATACCTTCATTGTTGTCACGATGTTATTCCTGGCTAGCCCTGCTTTTGGGGACGTCATTACGCAGATGAGAAGTGAGGCAAATGAGATATCAGGGGCCGCTCACGTTATTTGCTACCAAGGCCTGCAGTTGATTCATGGGCTCATAGTCGAAAGCAACGCTGTATGCGGCAGGAGACGTGCTGGGTCTGTTGCTTGGTGATTCATCTACTGGAACGAAGAGCGTATCAGCCTGGATCGACAGTCGACCGTTGAAGCACTGATTTATAAATTTGAATATAACCACATGGAAACACAACTATATGATGAAGAAAATCCCCCCCACCGCGCTGCTGTTAGCTTGCGCACTGGTTGGTTGCACCGTAAACCAAATAAACGATCAGGAAAAGCACGTCGCGAAGTTTCGCGAAACCAGGAGCCTTTACAACAAAGCGCTACTGCGCTGCGAGGAGATCGCTAACAAGAAATATCATGGCCAGTTGTATGGCTCTGTCCGGGTTGAAGGTGAAGCGCGTGTCGCGGTCTCCCGCGGGTATGAGAAAGAGCGCCGTGTCTGCGCTGACAATTATGACCGGAAAATGAGAGCATTGTGGGATGCTCAACCTGCCGATGTTCATGCGTTTTATGAGCAACGCCGCGCTGAATTGCATCAAGAAAACAACGCCGTTAATGAAGAGGCAAAAAGATGAACATCCTGAAGACGCTTTCTGGCGTAGCACTGACGACGGCGCTGGCCGGGTGTGCCGTTCCCCCTCCAATGGGCGTCACTAACGCGAGCCGCGCTGACGCTACCGTTAAATTTTCGTACCTGCTAAACGGTAGCCAGCCTGCTAACTTCACGCCGACCTTTAACGGCGCGCAGGAGAAGGCGGCGGCAATCTGCAAAAAATGGGGGTACACCGGCGCGGAGGCTGTCGATGAACTCGCCAAAACTGAATGCTCCGAGACGAATATATTCATCCGCGGTTGCCTGAAAGGCGAAGTGTCAAAACTGTACATGTGTAGTGGCAAGATCCAACAATAGAGAAAATAATGAAAAAATTGATGATAGCAATCACCCTGGCGACCGTCGCTGCAGCACCGGCACACGCCATTAACGCTAAATATCGCGAACAGCTGGAGCGCTCCGGATGCAATGAGATGAACGCCGGGCAGGGCTGCGACATCCACAAAACTAAAGCGCAAAACGCCGCAGAAGCGAAGAAGAGCCAGAACTTTTCGAAATTCGCTGGTACCTACTCCGTTTTCCTTCGGAATGGTCAGCGCATTGGCAACAAAATCATTGTGGTGAAGCCCCATGAGGTGCGTTACAACGGCCACCTGGCGGAGCGCCCGCGGGTCGTCAACGGCGTGCTGCTGTTTTCCGTGCAGGAGGCACAATTCTCCATCACCAGTACGCACGGTAATGAGCTGGGAACTTGGTTCAACGATGCGAACGATACCGGCGGCACTATCGGCCGATAGGCTGCCCGGAAAAAAGACCCGCTGCGGCGGGTTTTTTTACACCACCGCTTCCTCCAGTGTCGCGAGTGGAGAAAGCAGGTAATACGAAGCTAGTGTTTAATTTTGAGCTCGGCAGCGTCGGCAATAAATATATGCTGGAGCTGAAAAAGGGTGCCCGGAACTAAACCATTTTCTGCAGGTACGCCAGAAAAAATGTGAGTAATCTATGCGTTGCGCTCACTATGATTAACGTTTTCTGGTGGCTCAACATAGTCTAATCCGCGGATGCTATCTTTGAGATTAAACAGCCGGGACAGCGCCGCTCTGCCGCTATCCGTCACTTGCACTTCCCGATATCCCGGCGCGCGGGTGATCCATCCTTTTTGCTCAAACAGCGCCATCAGCGCCGATCCGGCGTCGCCTCCCAGATGAAAACGTCTTTCGCTCCAGTCAAGACAGGGGCAGCAAGGCTTACGTCGCGGTCGAGCGTTAAGTACTGCGCCCAGGCTTTCAAGCTGGGTTTTACCGGCTGACGTCAGGGACTGCCCATCGGCCGTCAGCCATTTTTCCCGCAGCATAGACTCATAAATATTCACCGCCAGTTCGCCCGCCAGATGGTCGTAGCAGGTGCGGGCGTAGCGAAGCGTAACCGGCGTGCTGGTGGCCAGCGCCTTATGCGCCTGCATTGAGACGCCCATCAGGTTTTCCAGCAGCCCGGCGATATGCGGGCCCGCCAGGCGGTAATAGCGGTGGCGCCCCTGCGCGAGACACACCACCAGCCCGTTGCTGAGCAGTCGGGCAAGATGTCCGCTGGTGGTGGAGGCGGAGACCTCGGCGACCGTGCTGAGCTCGGTCGCCGTCCATGCGCGCCCGTCCATCAGCGCGCAGAGAATACTGACCCTTGACGGGTCGGAGAGGGCTGAGGCCACCATCGCCATCGCGGTTTCCAGCGCCGCCTCTGGCTCACTGTCTTGCTGCGTTTTCAGGAGATTCATTCAGAAAGTATGGCCCATTTTTTGGTCACTTCCGCTGCCCGGGTGTCATCATCGGTAAGGAGAATGAGCCGGTTACGGTGGTCGCTGTACTGTACCAGAATATTAATACCGTTGCGGGCCAGGGTGTCGGCAATGTCTCCCAGTTCCCCGGGTCGTTCCTGGGGTAACTTGCGTATCAGAGGGCGGCATACATCGCTGACCGTAAATCCGGCCTCGGTCAGCACCCTGCGGGCTGTCTCACCGTCTTCTACCAGAAAATGCGCATGTCCGGCATCAGGCGTGGTGAATACCCCACCACCTTCGAGACCCACACCGTTGTTGCCCAGCGCTATACCCATTGCGCCAAGCGAGCCCGGCGTGTTGCTGAGAATGACGTGAATATCATACATCTGGCTGTGCTCCCCGATCCGATGAGTAATCCCGGAACACGCGGGCAACGCGTATTCTGTAATATGAAAAAATCGATGCTTTGCCTTCGCGCTGGGCAGCCAGATGCCGCTCATTTTGCTGCCAGTTGGCCACCGATGCTTCATCTTCCCACCAGAATAACGAAAGGATTTTGCCGGGTGAATTCAGGCTCTGAAAACGCTCGATGGCGATAAACCCCGGCGTGTCTGAAAGCAAAGGCGTCAGCCCGGCCGCCAGCTGAAGATATCTTTCCTGTGCTTCCGGTAAGGCGTCGGCCTCAAAAAGTACCGCAATCATAAGTCTGCTCCGTGGTGAATTTCCCTGCAGTCTAATGACGGCCAGAGCAGGATGCTTCGGTGTGCAGCGAAGTGTGGCTGAGGTTGGATACCCCAGCCACATTTCCTGAGCGCCGGATGACCGCGCCAGAAACGAGTTACTCTGCGTTAAAGATAATAAATTCAGGTTGGTAGCTGACCGGGAAATTGACCGAGCGGGCGATAAAACAGACGTGATGGATCTGCTGATGAATGGCCGCGGCGGCGTCGAGATCGGTACCTGGTAATACGGTGATTTTCGGCCTGAGGGTAGCAGAAATAAAGCGACCCGCGCCCCCTTTTAATACTTCGCCCGTTGCCACCGGCGAGTCCTGATATTCCATGACCGTAATGCCGGCATCTGAGGCCAGATGTAAGTACCACAGCATGTGACAGGCAGAGAGAGAAGAGAGCAGGAGATCTTCCGGGTTCATTTTGCCGGGATCGCCGCCCAGTAATGGATCATTTGAACAATGAATGGGTTCTTTTCCCTTTACCGCGATATCCCAGGTTCGGGCATAAGCCTTGTAACCCGAGGTACCCGTGCCCTGATTGCCGGTCCATGTGATGTGACTGGTATAAGCATGTTCCATTGGTTTGCCTTTCTCTATAGAGGGATGAATTTCTTCACTGCGGTATCGTCCAGGTGCATTGCCTGAACGAAGCCGCAGTTAGAATCGCAAGGTTGTCATGACGTTGGCTAGAATGGCATAATGGTATACCATTTATGAATGATGTAAAGAGAGCCAAATGAACGCTGCTACCCGTTCGACCGCTGACATCCTTGCCAGTGAGTTAAAAATCTTAATCAACAAGGGGGCATTGCGAGATGGCGACCGGCTTGTAGAGCGCGACCTGGCCTGCCAGTTTTCTGTCAGCCGTATCCCAATGAGAGAAGCGATACAGCAGCTTGAGCGCGAAGGTCTGGTTGAGATTTACAGAAATCGTGGCGCGGTGGTGAAAACGCTGACGGCCGCAGATGTCGATGAAATTTATCAGCTGCGGGCACTCCTGGAAGGTGAAGCCATTTTTCATAGCCTGACGAATATGGACCCGGAAACGCTTGCCCGGGCAGAGCTGGTGCATCAGCTGCTGAGCAGCGCTTCTGAACCCGAACAGCAGGGGAGGTATAACCGGGAGTTTCATGAACTGCTGTATCGGAAGTGTAACAATCAGCGCCTGTTGAAGATGATCGGTGAATTGCGCGAGCAGATTGAAAGATATGAGCTTTTTCAGAACAGACTGCTGTCGGATACGCTGAAATTCCAGGATGAGCATCAGCAGATCCTGATGGCCTGCCAGCAAAATAATCCACAGGAGGCTCGGGCATATACCGTGAAACATATTCTTTCAGCAGGCGAAACCCTTCGCGCCTATATTGTAAGCCGTTAATGGTTGCGTAAAGCGGCTGCGTTGTTCAGGCATAAATTGCAATCCGTCTCAGCTCAATGCTATAAGAAAAGAGCCGTTTTAATGGCGCTTATGTTTTATCTGTAAAGAATAAGTGAAGGTCAGATAATGATTACGTCAGTGCAGCCAACCACCACCGTCACCACCACGACCGTAACCTGCGGTGGTGTGGGCGTATCTGTGACCGGCTCCTGACAAACAGATCCTCACTCCCCGCCAATGTGGACGGGGAGAGTCCTCTCCGTTCGTGACAGACTGAATGGAGACCCATCATGATTTCATCTGAACATGCCCTGTTAATTATCGATATGCAGCAGGGGCTTTTCCGTGGCCCGGTTTCCCCGTATCAGGCCGATGCGCTTCTGTCGAACGTTTGCCTGCTGATTGAAAAAGCGAGACAGGCTGAGGTGCCAGTCTTCTTTGCCCGCCATACCGGACCTGACGACTCTCCGTTCTCCGCGCAAAGTCCATTAACCCAACTGCTGCCTGAGATGGGGGTTAACTGCGAGCGGGATATCGTTTTGATTAAAAAATACCCCTCCTGTTTCCAGCAAACTGACCTTGAGCATCAGCTCGCCCAGGCCGGCGTAAAACAGCTGGTTATTGCCGGTATGAAAACCGAATTCTGCGTGGACACGACCTGCCGAGCGGCATCGGCGCTGGGATTACGGACGGTGTTAATCTCGGATGCGCACTCAACCATGGATAACGAACGTTTATCAGCGCCTGACATCATTGGCCATCACAATGTCACCCTTGCGGGGCCCTTTGTGACGCTGTCGACCGCCGCGGAGTGGCGCTTTTCGGCAGAGAAATAAGGGTGAAGAAAGGGAGCCTGAGGGCTCCCGTTCGCGACGCCTGCTCATCCGGTTTTACTGGGTATGGCGACGCAGGGTGGAGGCGGGGTGACGCCGGAGCGCCTCTTCGGGACGCACCGGGCGCCGCACCAGCTCGCCGCCGCAGTTCGGGCAATGGCCGTTCAGCCGGGCCGTCATGCAGTCCTGGCAAAAGGTACACTCGAACGAACAGATAAACGCTTCGGGTGAGTCTGGCGGCAGATCTTTATCACAGCATTCGCAATTCGGGCGTAACTCGAGCATGACCTTCTCCTGTGGTTAATGGCGGTATCCGCCACGGCGGGCCAGCGGATGCTGTTTTTATATCACGGCCCGCACTGGCCGCCGAAGGGTTTCGCTGCGTTAACCTCCGCCTCAAAGCGTTGCCTTTCCGGGCTGCATCCCCGGCACGAGGATCACTTTGCGGCATGCCTCTTCACGCTTCTCAAAGATCTGATAGCCGCGCGCGGCCTCCTCCAGCGGCATATGGTGCGTGATAATCTCCTCCGGGGTGAGCAACCCTTGCTCAATTAGCGCCAGCAGATCCGGCAACCAGGCATGGACGTGGGTTTGCCCCATTTTGAAGGTCAGCCCCTTATCAAAGGCATCGCCAAACATAAATCCGTGAATGAAACCGGCGTAAACCCCAGGCACGCTGACGATGCCGCCGCGGCGCACGGCGGCGATGCACTGGCGCAGCGCTTTCCCGCTGCTGCCTTCGATTTTCAGGGTGCTGAGGACGGTTTCCGTGAGGCTGCCTTTCGCCTCGAAGCCGACGGCGTCAATCACCGCGTCGACGCCGCGATGGCCGGCGGTGTTGTCGATAATCCACTGCGCCGGGTCGTCATGGTGGTCGAAGTTTATCGGGATCGCGCCATAGCGCTGCTGCGCGAAGTCGAGTCGGTAATCGTTATGATCAATGATGAATATCTGCTCTGCGCCATTGAGCCTGGCGCAGGAGGCGCACAGCAGGCCAACCGGGCCGGCGCCAAAAATAGCCACGCTGCTGCCGGGTTTGACCTCGGCGTTTTTTACCGCCTGCCAGGCGGTGGGCAGAATATCCGACAGAAACAGCACCTTTTCATCGGGTAAGGTGTCCGGCACTTTAAACGGGCCGGTATTGGCTTTGGGAACCCGCACATATTCCGCCTGGCCGCCGGGGATCCCGCCGTACAAATCACTATAGCCAAACAGCGCCGCGGGTGGCGAAATACCTTTGCGATTGAGCGTCGCCCCCTGGCCGCTATTGGTGCTTTCGCAGGCGGCATATTGCTGCAGGCGACAAAAGAAGCAGTCTCCGCAGGCAATGACAAACGGGATAACCACCCGATCGCCTTTACGAACCGCGGTGACGTCCGAACCGGCGTCCACCACTTCCCCCATAAATTCATGGCCGAAAATATCACCATGGTGCGTGCCGGGGATCTTTCCGCGGTAAAGGTGCAGATCGGAACCGCAGATCGCCGTCGCCGTGACGCGCAGAATAATATCGTCCGGCGCCTCAAGGGATGGGTCAGGCATGGTGTCAACGCTGACATGATGGGGGCCATGATAAGTGAGTGCTTTCATAGAGTCTTCTCCTGGAGAGAATGGCTGATCGCATCAGGCGCAAAGGCAAAGTGACCTGACGCTAATGCCGCCGATAAACCACCGTGAAAATAAAGCGTAGAGTACTAATAATGGAACTGCGTGATATTCCAGTCGCTGAATATATGCCACGCTTCGCTTATTTATTGGCGTTATTTGCCTGTTTCCCCTGAATATGCCAGGCTTAATCGGGCATGATATTCGCTCCATTTTATTTTCCAGCCGCTTCCCCAGCGGCTTTTTTTTGCCTTAAAAACAAGAAAAATTCCTAATTTCGGTCGGGCTACAGGCAATACTGCCGCTTCGTTATATAACCCAACGGGAGTAACCCGCCGGTATAAATAATTCTTTGCCGCATGGGGGGGGTCTACGCATTATTTCCCTGAACACAGTAAGTTAGCGGAAATGTGCCGTCTGGTTGTTTTTGATGTGTTTTATAGAATTATTCCGAATTGCTGCTAAAAGGTATCGGAAACACCGGATAATAATTTGACTAACCAGCATTACCCGCTAGATTTAAATATCGAACGACGAGTGATACGGAATATTTTCGTATCGTACTGACATAACCGATATACATGAGGTGAAAATATGGCAGAGCATCGTGGTGGTTCCGGTAATTTTGCTGAAGACCGTGAAAAAGCTTCTGAAGCAGGTCGTAAAGGTGGTCAGCACAGCGGCGGGAACTTTAAAAATGATCCGCAGCGTGCGTCCGAAGCGGGTAAAAAAGGCGGACAAAACAGCCACGGCGGTGGCCGCAAGTCTGATAATTCCTGATTATCCTTTTCCTTGCACCCTGAAGTGAAAGTATCTCCTGCGAGTCTGTCACGGGCTCGCAGTTATTTTCTGACTCCAGAAGGTATTTCTATGAATATGAAAAGCATTGAAGATGTATTTATTCACCTGCTCTCAGATACCTACAGCGCAGAGAAACAATTAACCCGCGGGCTGGCTAAACTGGCCAGAGCGGCGTCCAGTGAAAAACTCAGCGCGGCGTTCAATGCTCATCTTGAAGAAACCCAGGGCCAGATTGAACGTATCGACCAGATCGTTGAGCAGGAATCCGGTCTGAAAATCAAACGCATGAAATGCGTGGCCATGGAAGGATTAATCGAAGAGGCCAATGAAGTCGTTGAGAGCACGGAAAAAAATGAAGTACGTGATGCCGCGTTAATTGCCGCTGCGCAAAAGGTCGAGCATTACGAAATTGCCAGTTACGGTACCCTGGTGACCCTGGCGGAACAGCTGGGTTATAAAAAAGCGGTCAAACTGCTGGCCGAAACCCTGGAAGAAGAAAAACAAACCGATGTGAAATTAACCGACCTGGCGGTAGGTAATATTAATAAAAAAGCAGAAAAATAAACGCTCCCTGACACGAGGAAATCACGATGAATCACATTGAACATTATCATGACTGGCTACGAGATGCGCATGCCATGGAAAAACAGGCAGAATCCATGCTGGAATCAATGGCTGGCCGTATCGATAATTATCCGGATCTCCGTGCCAGAATCGAACAGCATATCAATGAGACCAAACGGCAAATTACCGTGCTGGAAGAGATCCTCGACCGCAACGAGATTTCGCGCTCGGTGATTAAAGATTCGATGAGTAAAATGGCGGCTCTCGGCCAGTCCATCGGAGGGATGTTTCCTTCCGATGAAATAGTCAAAGGCTCGATCAGCGGGTACGTCTTCGAGCAGTTTGAGATCGCCTGCTATACCTCTCTGCTGGCGGCGGCTGAAAAAGCGGGCGATACCGCTTCCATTCCGGCCATTGAGGCCATCCTGGCGGAAGAGCAGGCCATGGCCGATTGGCTGATCAAACATATTCCTCAGACCACGGAGCAATTTCTCCTGCGTTCAGATGCTGACGGCGTAGAAGCGAAAAAATAACCAGGAGGCAGGCCTATGTTTCGTCATGTGAAACAACTGCAGTATACCGTGCGCGTTGCTGAACCCAATCCGGGGCTCGCGAATTTACTGCTCGAACAGTTTGGCGGCCCTCAGGGCGAGCTGGCCGCCGCGTGTCGTTATTTCACTCAGGGATTAAGCGATGACGATCCCGGCCGCAAAGACATGCTGATGGATATCGCGACAGAGGAGCTGAGCCATCTGGAGATCATTGGCACCCTGGTCGGCATGCTAAATAAAGGCGCCAAAGGGGCGCTGGCGGAGGGCACCGAGAGCGAGGCGGAACTCTATCGTTCGCTCACCGCCAACGGCAACGACAGCCATATTACGTCGTTACTGTACGGCGGCGGTACCCCGCTGACCAATTCGGCGGGCGTGCCGTGGACGGCGGCCTACATTGATACTATCGGCGAACCCACCGCCGACCTGCGGTCAAACGTCGCGGCGGAGGCGAGGGCGAAGATCGTCTATGAACGGTTGATCAACGTGACCGACGATCCCGGCGTAAAAGACGCGCTGGCGTTCCTGATGACCCGCGAAGCGGCGCATCAGCTCTCTTTTGAGAAGGCGCTGCAGTCGATTCGCAACAACTATCCGCCGGGCAAACTGCCGCCCATTAGCGAGTACGCGAACACCTACTACAATATGTCTGAAGGTGGAGAAGTACGCGGCAGCTGGAACAGTGACAAACACTTCGATTATGTCAAGGATCCGCAGCCGGCCGTGGATGGCGGAGATGGCAGCGCCTCTGTCGGCCTGACGCCGGAGCAGGAAGCGCTGTGCAAAGCGATGCTGAAGCGAACAGAGTCTGACCCGCAGGGTGATCCTTTGACCGGCGCTGAACTGGGCGCCGGTAAGCAAAACACCTCATCATCGGCTAAGTGATGTTCGCATAAGCCCCGGCTGCGGCCGGGGCGTTTCATAATGATGGGTGCGGATTATGTTTGAATTTGACGCGTTTCATCTGGCCCGACTGCAATTTGCCTTTACCGTTTCCTTCCATATTCTGTTTCCGGCCATCACCATCGGCCTTGCCAGCTACCTTGTGGTGCTGGAAGGGATGTGGCTGCGAACCCGGGATAACGTCTGGCGCTCGCTCTACAACTTCTGGCTGAAAATTTTCGCCGTCAATTTTGGCATGGGCGTGGTTTCCGGATTAGTCATGTCCTATCAGTTCGGCACCAACTGGAGCGGATTCTCCCAGTTTGCCGGCAGTATTACCGGCCCGCTGCTGCTGTATGAAGTGCTGACCGCCTTCTTCCTCGAAGCGGGATTCCTCGGCGTGATGCTGTTCGGCTGGAGCAAGGTGCCGCCGGCGCTGCATTTTTTTACCACCTGCATGGTAGCCCTTGGCACCCTGGTCTCCACCTTCTGGATCCTCGCCTCCAATAGCTGGATGCAGACGCCGCAGGGTTTTACCCTCGAAAATGGCCACCTTATCCCGCAGGACTGGCTGGCGATTATCTTTAACCCCTCATTCCCGTATCGCTTGTTCCATATGGCGATCGCCGCGTTCCTCAGCAGCGCCATGTTCGTCGGGGCCTCCGCCGCCTGGCATCTGCTGCGCGGCAACGACTCGCCGGCCATCCGCAAAATGCTGTCGATGGCGATGTGGATGGCGCTGCTGGTGGCGCCCATCCAGGCGGTGGTGGGGGATATGCATGGCCTTAACACCCTTGAGCATCAGCCGGCGAAGATTGCGGCGATTGAAGGACACTGGGAAAACCGGCCGGGCGAGGCCACCCCGCTGTTACTGTTTGGCCTGCCGGATATGGAAGAGGAGCGGACCCGCTATGGCCTGGAGATCCCGGCGCTGGGCAGCCTGATCCTCACCCACAGCCTGCATAAGCAGGTGCCGGCCCTGAAAGATTTCCCGAAAGAGGACCGGCCCTATTCGCCCGCCGTGTTCTGGTCGTTCCGTATCATGGTTGGGATGGGCGTGTTGATGATCGCCTTAGGGATCTGCAGCGCCTGGCTGCGCTATCGTCGGCGGCTGTACCATTCGCGTCCGTTCCAGTGGTTTGCGCTCTGTATGGGGCCCGCCGGTCTTATTGCGCTGGTCGCCGGGTGGGTGACCACCGAGATGGGCCGTCAGCCGTGGGTGATCTACGGTTTGCTGCGCACCCGGGACGCGGTGTCGTTGCACAGTACGCTGCAGATGGCTATCAGCCTGCTGGTGTTTATCGTGGTCTACTGCGCGGTGTTTGGCGTGGGGTATTACTATATCTTCCGGCTTATCAAAAAAGGGCCGCAGCCGGTGACGGAGCTGACCTCGCAAACCGCAGGCACCCCGGCGCGTCCGCTCTCGGCGGCAGAGCCGGTGCGGGATGAGGAGAACGCATCATGAGCATCGATATCTCGGTGATTTGGTTTGTCATCATTGTCTTCGCCACGTTGATGTATATTGTGATGGATGGTTTCGATCTAGGCATCGGGATGCTGTTCAGCGTGGTGCATGACGCCGAAGAGCGCGATGTGATGGTTAACAGCGTGGCGCCCGTCTGGGATGGTAACGAAACCTGGCTGGTGCTCGGCGGGGCAGGGCTGTTCGGCGCGTTTCCGCTGGCTTACGCGGTGATCACCGATGCGCTGGTTATCCCGCTGACGGCGATGCTCATCGGCCTGATTTTCCGCGGCGTGGCGTTTGAGTTTCGTTTTAAAGCGGTTCCCTCGCATCGCACCTTCTGGGACTATGCCTTCGCCGGCGGCTCGCTGCTGGCGACCTTCAGCCAGGGGATTGTCGTCGGCGCCTTTATCAACGGCTTTGCGGTAGCCGACCGCCGCTTCGCCGGCTCGACGCTGGACTGGCTTACCCCCTTTAACCTGTTCTGCGGTCTGGGGCTGGTGGTGGCCTATCTGCTGTTGGGCACCACCTGGCTCATCATGAAAAGCGAAGGCGCGCTGCAGCAGCGGATGCGCGAGCTGACCCGCAAGGTGCTGCTGGCGCTGATGGTGGTGATCGCGGTGGTCAGCGTCTGGACGCCGTTGGGCTGGCGCTACGTGGCGGAACGCTGGTTTACGCTGCCCAATTTCTTCTGGTTCGTGCCGGTGCCGATCCTGGTGCTGACCCTGAGCCTGTGGATCTGGCTCCTGAGCGCGCGCCCCGCCAGCCACGCTCGTCCCTTTATCCTGACGCTGGGCCTGATATTCCTCGGCTTCAGCGGGCTGGGGATCAGCGTCTGGCCGAACATTATTCCGCCGCACATCTCCCTGTGGGATGCCGCCGCGCCGCCCTCCAGTCAGGTGTTTATGCTGCCGGGGGCGCTGCTGATCATCCCGGTGATCCTGATGTATACCGCCTGGAGCTATTACGTCTTTCGCGGCAAAGTGTCCGGCAGCGAAGGCTATCACTGAGAGGACAGCAAGTCGGCTACTGATGATTGACCGGCGCGCCGCGCCGTCCGCTCAGGGATGACCGAAATGGTCGCGGACAGACCGGCGACCCGCTCCACCCCCGCGGGCAGGGTATCAATATGGATACGCACCGGCACACGCTGCGCCAGCCGCACCCAGCTGAACGTTGGCTCGACCTGCGGCAGGCCCAGGGCGCCGGTTTCATCATTGGTATCGCCGATCCCGTGCCCAATGCTCTCCACATGGCCGGTAATAACCGGGTCATAGCCCATCAGCGTGATGTGCGCGGTATCGCCAATGTGGATGTGGCGCAGACGGGTCTCTTCAAAATACCCCACCACCCAGAAGCTCTGACCATCGATAATGGCGACTGTCGTCACACCGGCGGTGGCATAGTCGCCGGGGCGCAGCCGGAGATGGGTCACGTAGCCGGATACCGGCGCCCGCACGGTGGCATGCGCTACATTCAGCTGCGCCAGCGCCAGTGCCGCCAGCGCGCCCTGGTAGTTAGCGGCCGCGACGCTGGCCGCGCTGTTGGTCTGTTTCAGATCTTCGCTGGAGATGACGCCCTGGATCTGCGCCCGACGTCTGGCGGCATCCTGGCGCATCGCCATCTCCTGGCGTCGGGCTTCCACCTCCGCTTGGGCGCTGCTGACCGCCAGCCTCAGCCAGCGCGGATCGATGGTATAGAGTACCTCTCCCCGATTGACCCACTGGTTGTCTTTCACCGCCACGCTGGCTACCGGCCCCGAGACATTGGGGGCGATCTGCACCACGTCGGCCCGCATCCGGCCATCGCGGGTCCAGGGTGTCTGCGCCTCCTGTTTCCAGAAAATGAAAGCCAGTAGCGCGGCGGCGGCGACGGCGCCTAAGGTCAGGGCATAGCGGCCCAGAAGTGTCAGATACAGTGTCATACGGATAACCCCAGCGTGTGAACGCCCTGCAGGAGCAGGAAGAAAAGCGCGATAAAAAGGGACAGCCCCCACAGCGGCCGGCACGGCAGGCGACCCGGGCCGCGGGCGGAGAAGATAAGCGGTTGCAGCAACAGTGTAGCGAGCAGGGCGATAAGGCCGACAATCAGCAGGCCGGGGAAAAATACCCCGCCCAGCGCGAGGTCACGCATGGTTCTGGCTCTCCTCAGGCAGGTGTAAGGCGCAATACAGCGCGATGAGCGCTTCCGCGCGTTCGCGCGAGGCGGCATCGGTCGCCGGTAAAGCCTGGGCCAGCAGCGCATTGACCGGTTGCTCCAGGGCCGTTATGTCCGGCTGCGGGTTCAGCGCGTCCAGGAGCGCTTGCACTGCGTCCGCCGACGCACTGTCCGCCTGCTGATAGCGACGGCGCAGATGGATCACGGCGAGACCGGTACGAATATCGCGCAGCATCGTGTCAAGCAACTGACCGGCTGCCGGTCCGCTCTGCGGCAGGCGGGGCAGCAGTAATGCGGTACGGTCGATCATCAGGTTGGTCCAGCGGTGGGCATTGTGCGCCAGCCGGCCGCGAGCGGCGCGGCGGATATCGCGCTGGCACAGCGTCAGCAGACGACGGATAGCGGTTTCCGCCTGCACGGTTTGCAGCAGGCGCATACCAAACGCCGCATAACCGACGGCGATAAACAGCGCGAGCGCGGTATTGATCGCCGTCGCGAAGTCGCCGCGGTAGCTGGCCCCCAGCTCGCACAATATCGGCAGCGTCAGGGTGATGCCCATCGCCATAAAGGTGGTGGCTGGCCGCGCCTGCAGCGAGCCGGCCAGCAGATAGACCGGGGCGAGCACCGCCGCCAGCAGCGCAAATTCGTTCACCTGCGGCAGCAGGACGAAGCTGTAGAGCAGGCTGAACAGCACGCCCCACACGCAGCCGATCAGGTATTTCACCAGATGCGCCGCCGGCGCGTCGAAGCTGGCGAACAGGCTACAGCAGACCCCGAGGATCGAGACCGCGGTGCCGCCATCGGGCCAGGCGGATCCTATCCAGATCAGGCAGCCGCTAAGGATGATGACGAAGGCGCCGAAGGAAGTCCGCAGGGCGCTGAGCGGATCGCGATGGAAAACATAACCCTTCGCCGCGCCGGCGTCGGGGGGCAGGGCAGGCGACCGCCGACGATAAACCGCCTTCGCCAGCCGCTCGCTCTCCTGCAGGAGGCGGATGGCTTCCGCCAGATGGCGCGCCAGGCTGAGCCGCAGCGCCTCGTCCATGGTCTGCGCGTCAGCAGCGTACCGGACGATGAGCCGCTCGCAGCGGGAGAGAAGTCCGTCTGCCGAGGGCGCCGACCTGGCGGCTTGCGGGCCTGTCAGCCAGGCCTCTGCCTCCGCCAGCAGCGCCTGCAGGTCGTCAGGTGGCGGCCCGCTCCGCTGTAAACGGTCATACAATTCGCCATTGACGATCAACAGTCGCGCCAGCCGGTCGTGGATCGCTTTTCTCGCCTGGCGGTGAGGGACAGACAGGCCGTCATCCCAGGGCAGGTGGTGGTTAATGCCCTGGAGAAACTGCAGGCTCAGCGCCAGCCGCAGCGTTTCCGCCGCCACCGGCTTGCCTGCCAGCGTATCGGCGATCCGCTGGCGGGCGGTTGCCAGCGTCTGTGCCTGCGTGCTGTTAAACCGCCCGGCGATGCGCACCGGCAGCACGAAGCGATGGATCAGGCCGGCGCATAAGATACCGATGGCGATCTCTTCCACCCGGGTGACGGCGAGGTCAAAGATCGTCCCGGGCGCGGAGACGGCGGGAAAGCCAATCAAGCTCGCGGTGTAGCCCGCCAGCAGGAAGGCGTACCCGCGCGGCGTGCGTTCAAGCAGGGACAGGCAGAGGCTACCCGCGATCCACAGGGCCAGCACGACGCTGCACAGGATCGGCTGGTTAACGAAGGTGGGCACGATGATCACGGTGGCCGCCGCGCCGACGACGGTCCCGACCAGCCGATAGACGCTACGGCTCAACGAGGCGCCCGCCGAGGTCTGCGAGACGATATAGACGGTGATGATGGCCCAGGAAGGCCGCTGCAGACCGATGGAGAGCGCAAGATAGTAAGCCAGCATCGCCGCGGCGAAACTCTTCGCGGCATAGATCACCGCCTGGCCATCGCTGCGCAGCGCGGCTGAGGGTGTTTGCGGCATGAAACGGCGCGCGACGGCGCCTGCGGCCCGCAGCCAGCGGGCCTGACGAAAGAGGATGATGTTCATGCCGCCGATTATTGCCGGCTTGCGCTTGCGGAGAAATACTCTATTCTGTCAAAAAATACCTGAATCTTGCCAACCGTATGCCATCACCTTTTGCCAATACGCTGTACGATCCGGACGCGTCTTCCTGCCCGGCCGTCGCGCGTCATCTTGATTTTGTCGAGTATGAAGCCGAAGTGCCGGTGCATAGCCATCGCAAAGGACAACTGATTATCGTGCTGTATGGCGCGGTGCGTTGTCGGGCGGAAAATAACCTGTGGATCGTGCCGCCTCGCTGCGCGGTATGGATCCCGGGCGGTATTGCCCACAGTGTGACCGCCACCTGGAACGCGCGCCTCAACTACCTGTTTATTGAACCCGGGGCGGCGGCGCTGCCCGACAGCTGCTGCGCGCTGGCACTCTCTCCCCTGATCCATGAGCTGGTGGGGCGGCTCACCCGCGAAGGGGCGGACTACGCGGCGGATAGCCATGCCGGGAGACTGACCCGGGTGACCCTCGACGAGCTGGCGACCATGCCGGCGCAGCGCCTGAATCTGCCCGTCTCAGTGCACCCCAAAATACGCGCCATGGCCGACAGGCTGGTGAGTCATCCTGACGATCGCAGTACCCTGCCGGTGTGGGCGAAACGTCTGGCGCTGAGTGAACGCTCCCTGGCGCGCCTGATGCGGCGGGAGACCGGCCTCACCTTCGGACGCTGGCGCCAGCAGCTGCATCTGATTATTGCCCTGCAGGAGCTGGCCAGCGGCGTTTCGGTACAAAACGTGGCGGCTAAGCTGGGGTATGAGTCGGTGAATGCTTTCATTACCCTGTTTAAAAAAACGATGGGGACGACGCCGGCGCACTATTTTGCCGAACGGCAGACCGGCACTCGTTAAGAAAAAGGGACGGGCGACGACCGCTGGCCTGACGCCCGCCAGAGAGGGCGGGCAGGGGCTTAGGCTTTCGGCAACTTGATCTTAATAATAAATCGCTCATTCAGCCGGGTGATCCTCGCGCCAATGTCGCCAAACTCGGTGGCCATTTTAAAAAAATCGTCCGCGGCGACGTCGAAATCGAGTTCAATTTTCTGATGTTGTCCTGTCGCCAGTAATTCATAGAAATGGTCAAGGCTGCGGGCTTTTTCGCTGGGCATCGTATTTCTCCATGGTCAACCAATCAGCAGGGCGTTTATGACTTATCGCGCTTTCCGGATTATTCAGCAGAATGGCAATGGGGCCTGATATAAGATTATGCAATGACAGTAAGAGTAGGGTAGGGCGATATTATTCCGTGTTGTTAAACCGTGCGGTCGCGCGTTTGCCGGCGATACCATGACGGCAGGAACAATCCTGTGGCGTCGGCTGATGATAGACATTGTTTGATGACAATTTGATGTCAGTAAAATGAACCTGCAAGGGCTCGGGATTTCATATCGCTAAATAATTTTTATTCTGTGGCTGTTAAGGTAGTTCTTAACTACTTTATGGTGATGGGGCTTTATATTTTATGGCCAACGGCGAGGGAACAACGATGCAATTACTTGATTTATTCGCAGGCTTATTGTGGTTAAGCAGCGTTATTTTCCTGCTGTTTGTTCTTGATGTGGTCATCACCCGTTATCTTTATCGTAAATAACCGACAGCGGCGACGGCGCTCGGCGTAGGGTACAGCGCCGGAGGATGATAGTATAACGCCGGGACTGATTCAGGAAGGAATGCGCGGTGGCCGGGAGAGTTGATTACGATATTGAAAAATACCAGTTTACCGAAGCCGGCGAAACGTCGCGGCTGCGGGAGCAGTGGCGCGAAGTCTATCAGGAGTGCCGTCAGATGCAGGCCGGGGCAGAGGAGCGCCTGCGCATTGCGTTACTGAACGTCGACTATGTCACCAGCTTCGAGCTGCCTTTTCGCCTGCTGCTGGTGCGCGCGCCGCAGCTGATCGCCGACGTCCGCGAGACGCTGCAGCTCAGCCGTAAAGCCGCCGTTTTCAACGGCAAACGTTACGGCTGCGTCTACAGTTTGAAGCAGGATTTACAGGCTGTACCGGAGAGCTTTCATTACCACCTGACAAACCGCATTCGTCGCGTCGAAGCGACGGGCCTGACGGCGGCGCCGTACCAGCAGATCGCCCGGGAGATTAAACCTGCCCGGGATCGACTCCGCCAGGCATTAATCGCCGGCCTGCCGGTTACCGCGCTTGATGCCCTGTTCTGGTTCGGCAGTCAGCGGGTGGCGGCGGACATTGCCCAGCTGCGCCGGTCCGGGATGGCTATTGTCACTGAGGAGGTGGAGGTCAGCGACAATCTGTTCAATACCACCCGGCGGGTACCGGTTTATCGTCTGACCAGCGCGTGAGCGGGTCTCGCTTCGCCCAGCCGCTGCCTCTGCAGGCAGTCGACCATTGCGCCATCAAACCAGACGCACAGCCCTCTGGCGGCATGCCGCGGAGCCGGTTCCCGCCACGCGCTGACGCTGAGCATGATCAGCATCAGCGCCAGCGGAACCACGTATATTCTTTTCACTACCCTTTTCCCGCTTCGCCTTTTCTGCCAGTAAGGTAGCGGGAAAATATGACGTTTCGTTGACCCGGCTGCCTGATTTATCGCCCGCAGAAGGCATGGCCGGCGTGCCGTGCCGGGTGATGCGTTATTCATCTTCGGCATAACAATATGACAAAAACTGGCGGCTTGTTTTTTTCGTTTTTATTACACCATGCTTTTTATCCTGCAGGGAAAAGCATGAAGTCGCCATGCCTGGCGGCGGGGTTATCTTGTAACTGGCTGGTTTGAAACGATATTTTAATTGTGATTTACGCGGGTCTGACAGTGGTGGCAAATTTATATTAATTCACTTTACCGATCAATAAATTATATCTTGATAGCTTTTAGCTATCGAATGTTTCTTATCGATCATTTTAAACTATTTTTGTTAGCGGGAAATATATGACATGCTTTAACCCTTTCTTATTTCTGGTATTTTTTAAATGGTTGAAGAAAACGTGAAAAATACCTCTTATCGCTTCGTTCTGGAGCCCGCTATTAGCGATGGTGGCGGCTACCACTCGTGGGAATTGCTCACTAAAGACATTATAGCACCCGCACAAAATAACACCTCAGCGCCCACGTTTTCTTTCTCCACGCTCACCGAAAGCGATAAGCTTGCACTATTTACCCGACAAATCGAGTTGCTTTCCGTATTTGATTTTTCCCAGGTCGATAATAAGCCGATCTCTCTGAATATTGATGATTTATTAAGCCATTTTATTCTGACCGACCGCTATCTCTGTGATTTTCTGCGCTCCTGTAAATACATTGCTCTGGAAATAAATGAGAATTTTCATGAATTTATCGCTGGCCGTGAACTGACGGCGCTGAGCACGCTGGCGGCGCTTTGCCCGGTCTGGCTGGATGACTTTGGTCGCGGACGAACGACGTTCCGGCTGCTGGAGCGATTTCGCTTTGATTGCGTCAAAGTGGATAAAGACTATTTCTGGGACAAAGAAAACGATCCCGCATTGCCCGGTCTGTTACAGGCTATTCATACCCTGACCGGGCATGTGATTGTGGAGGGGATCGAAACCGAAAAGCAAAAACGGCTCATCACTGCGGCCGGGGATATCATTGGTCAGGGCCGTTACTGGAAGGATGAATATATCTTTCTTTGCTGCTGAGCGCCCGCCGGGGCCAGGTTTCGGCTACCTGCCATTCTTTTCTTATCCAGTTTTAAACGAATGCTTTGTTACAGATAGTCTTTATTCCCGCGATGATAATCCAGTCTCTTTTACTTGCCTGAAGGATAACTCATTGTGAATACACGCTTGCGTAACACCCTGATCGCCATTGCGCTGACCACCTGCTTCACTGCCGCCAGCCAGGCGTCGACCTCGGCTGACGTGCCGTCTGTCTCGCAGGACCCGGTCGTCCAGCACCTGAAGCTGAGTGAGGAGCAGGTCGCCAAAATCCAGGCGCTGCGTCAGGGCTTCGAAAACAGTGTGAGCCAGATTAAAATCAGCGGCTATCAGGACGGCGCCCTGGCCGACGTGATTCACTCCGGGAAATGGGATGAAGCCAAAGTCAAACAGCAGCTGGCTGCCTTTAGCCAACTGGATCAGCAGGTGCGCTATTATCGCGTGAAATACTACTTCGACGTCAGCCAGGTGCTGACCGCCGAGCAGCGTGAGCAGGTGAAAAAAGACCTCGCCGCGGCGATCAACTAACCCGCCTCCGCCATCCGCTCCGGATGGCGCTGCATCGGACGACAGACGCCGCGTGTCCGGCGCCTGTCGCCCCGCTTGACTGACTTACTGACCGTGGCCGTTTTCCAGACGGGCAAAATACTCCGGGGCAAACGGACGCGGGTCGACATCGGCAAACGGCGCACGCTCAAAGTGCGCTTTCAGCGCCCAGGGAACCGTGCAGTCAAAAATCGTCTTGCAGCTGATACCTTCCCCGCGGATCGACGGACTGTATTCCGGCGTCTGGGAAGGATCGAGCTGGTGACCGCGGATACCGGGGAGGGTGGTGATGCTGACATCCCCCTGCATGCGGGTGGTCATCGCCCACAGGATATCGTCGCTGTCAAAGATATCGACATCCTCATCAACCAGAATGATGTTTTTCAGTTCGGAATAGGTCGCCAGCGCCAGCAGCGCAGCCTGTCCCTGACGTCCTTCGTCGGCGGGCTGACGTTTTTTCACCTGCAGGATCCCCAGAAATTTACCGCCGCCCGCGGTGTGGGCGTAGACGTTTTGTAAAAAGCCCGGGATGGCGGCCTCGACGGCATTCCAGATACTGGCTTCGGTCGGCAGCCCGGCGAGGGTGGTATGTTCTTCCCCCGGTCCCACCAGCGTCTGCAGGATGGCATTGTGCCGCATGGTTACCGCTTTGACTTTGATCACCGGCAGCGACGGGTTGGCGCCGCCGCAGTAGCCGGGAAATTCCGGCATCGCGTGGCCGCTGTTGGTGTGTTGATCTTCTCTGACGCGCACGCCGGGCAGCAGTTCGCCTTCAATGACGATCTCGGCGCGGGCGATGGCTTTCTCCGGGACGCTGACGCCCTGCACCAGCTCCACCGGGCGCTGACGCAGCGCGCCGGCGACGCCCAGTTCGTTATAGCCAAACGGCGTGGTAGGGGCTTCGAAGCAGGCGCCAATATAGATGGCCGGATCGAGACCCATATTGATGGTTATCGGCAGCGGTTTGCCGGCAGCCTCGGCTTTCTGGCGAAACACTTCGATATGGCGGCCGGCGGCAAGAAACATCGACAGCTCATCCCGGCCCTGCACGCACAAGCGGTGGATGGTGACGTCGGTGAGCGAGGCGTCGTCAGGATCGCTGGCCAGCGCCAGGCCCAGGCAGAAGAAGGGGCCGGCGTCGATCGGGGTGTTGGTGGGCGCCGGGAGCAGGGTGCGCAAATCAAAGTCCGGATCGTCGGCCAGAAAAACCTGCTCCTGACAGGGGGCGCTGCCGGCCGGAACCACCACCGGCGCAACCGGTGTTTTCACCGCTTTACCCACCTCCAGCGCCAGCTGCGAAGCTTCGCAGCCCAGCAGCAGCGCCGCCCGCTGGCGGCTGGCGTGCATGCCCACCAGAATGCGTGAATGCGGATAGCCTTTAATATTGTTAAACATCATCGCCGGGCCAATGCGGGTGGGGCGCTTCACGGTGCCGCCGGCGCCGATATGACGATAGACGCCGGCCAGCTCGGCGTTAGGGTCCACCGGATGATTGGTTTCGAGGTATTGATTGTCATGCTGTTGCAGCAGCGCGATGGCGTCGCGCAGATCCTGAATCGGTGCGGTCATGATGTTCTCCTTAGCGTGTCGATGCGCACAGTATGCTTCGCAGGCTAATGGTTATCAATTGCATCATTCATGCGTTATTGATAAGATTTTTGTTATCAATAAAACCTATGGAGTCCGGCATGTCCTTGCGAGCGTTACGCCATTTTGTGGTCGTTGCCGAAGAGTTACATATGCACCGGGCGGCGGAGCGGTTACATATCGCCCAGCCCGCCCTCAGCCAGCAGATTAAACAGCTCGAGCAGCGTCTGGGGGTGGTGCTCTTCTCCCGCGCCAACCGCCGTCTGACCCTGACCGCCGCGGGCGAGGCCTTTTGGCAGAAGACGCGGCTGGCGCTGGAGATGGTCGACCAGGCGGCACTGGACGCCCAGCGCACCGCGCGGGGCGAGCAGGGAAGGTTGCATCTGGGGTATGTCTCCAGCGCGATGTACGACAGTAAACTGCCGGGGCTGCTGCGCGAGCTGCGCGCCGACTGGCCGGGGATTGAGCTGTCGCTGGTGCATGGCGATGTGCAAATGCTCTACGAAGCGCTGCTGGATCTGCGCCTGGATATCGCCATCATCCGGGCGCCGCTGGCCTCGCCGCCGGAGGCGCTGGTGGTCAGGCCGTTTGTGCGGGAAAAGCTCTGCCTGGCGCTCTATCAACAGCATCCGCTGGCGGGCGTGGGGGCGCTCAATCTGGCCTCATTGCGCGCCGATAACTGGATCTCGCTTGACGATCCGCAGGGCACCGGGCTGGAGCAGGTGTTTATTGACGCCTGCCGCGTAGCGGGCTTTACGCCGCAGGTGGCGCAGCGGATTAACGACGTCACCTCGATGATTAGCCTGGTCTCCGCCGGGGTCGGGGTGGCCCTGGTTCCGGTCTCGGCGCGGGCCTTACGCCTCGATAACGTGGTGTATATCGATCTTCAGGACCGGCTGGCGGAGAGTGAGCTGAGCATGGTTTACCACCGCCATATCCGTTCGGCGGTGGTGCGGAAAGTTATCTCGCTGCTCAATGCGACCGAGCAATCACCCGGTTAGCTGGTCTTCAGGCGGCCAAAGCTGACAATCCTTGAGCGGCCCAGCTCTTTCGCCCGGTACAGCGCGGCGTCCGCCGCGCGCAGCAGGCTGTCGCTTTGGGTATGCTGCGGGTAGCTGGCGATGCCAATCGACACATCCACCTGGCCTATCTCGGTCAGACCATCGCGCAGCGTCATCGCATGCACCTGGGTATAGATCTCGCTGGCGCACTGGTGCGCCTCGGCTTCGTCAAGGCCTGGGAGCAGCACCAGAAACTCCTCGCCGCCGTAGCGGAAAGCCGTGCCGATATCGCGCACCGCGCGCTGCACGATGGTGGCGACGCTCTTAATCACCAGATCCCCGGCCTCGTGGCCGTAGCGGTCATTGATGGCTTTAAAATGATCGATGTCGATCATCAGACAGCTCAGCGGGGTGTGGGTATGGACCGCCAGCGCCATCTGTGAATGCAGCGCTTCGTCAAGATGATGGCGATTACGCAGGCCGGTCAGGGAATCGAACAGCGCTTTTTCCAGCAGGGCGCTGCGTAAGCGCTGATTGGCCAGCGCCAGGCCCAGCGCTTCCGCCATCAGCTCAAGGTAGGCCCGGGAAGGAGCGTCACTGGCGGTAACGTTCTGAAAGGTCAGCAGCCCGATGGCTTCGCCCTGGGCGATGAGCGGTACGCAGAGCGACTGGCCGGCGTACGCCTCCGGCAGATGATAGCAGGTGATATCGGGTTCGCCCTGCACCGGCGGATGGCTGAGTCCCCGACGTATCGCCCAACAGTCGTCGGGTGAAAAGGGCGTCGTCTCCCCGGCGGGCGCCAGCCACTGCGCCACGCAGCGCATCTGCCAGGGGTCGGTATCCAGAATATACAGTTTCCCGGGGATCGTCGGGGCGATATTCGGCGCAAACAGTTCCGCCACCTTAATCACATCCTCAATGGTTTCACAGCCCTGCAGACGCTGGGTCATGCGCGCCAGCAGTTCGCGGATCGCCCAGTCAGCGTCGCGCTGCTGCTCCAGCTGCTGGCGGGCCAGGCCGTTCTCGCGAAAAATGCGGATGGCCTGGGCCATATCGCCAATCTCATCCACCTGAGTGAACTGCGGCGTCTCCACCGCATAGTCCTGGGAGGCGAGACGCTGCACCACGTCGCTCAGGCGAACCACCGGGTAGAGCACCCGCCGCTTGAGAATAAAGCCGAGGACGAACAAAAACATCAGCGCGGTCAGGCCGACGATGATTTCCGACAGGGTGCGCCAGATCCGCGAGCGTTCGGTGGCCTGGTCAATGGCGACGGCGGCGCGATTTTCGAGCATCTGGCGGAAGCGATCGATCTGCGTCTGCAGGCGTTCCAGCTCGGTCTCGTATGCATTGCCGTACAGCACGGCGATTGCCGCTGGCGCATCGCCGTGGGCGACATGCGCCAGGGCGGCCTGTTGTTCATCCTGCAGTTCAGCGGCAATCTGCAGGCCATCGTGGAGCAGCGCCAGCTCCTCGCGGCTGGCGCCGTTATCTTTCAATCTGGCCAGCCGCAGCTCAATGCTTTTGTCGGTCCGCTGCAGCTGCTGGTACTGCTCCAGCGTCTCCGGAGAGGGCTTAACCACGTATAGCCGGGCGAGGTCAGACAGCGCCCAGGCGTCGTTTTCCACCTCGTCGGAGAGGGTATCAAAGACCTGGCGCTGCTGTACCGCCTGGCGTTCGACGCGGTCTGCGCTGGAGGCCATGAGCATGGCGCTCCCGGAGGCCAGCGTCAGGCCGACGGTGATCCCGTAGGCCCAGTTGGTGATGGTGGCGATTCTCACCCTGTGTTTCCTTGCATGCAGATGAAGCTGTTTTAATTATAGAACCCGTCCCCGTCACGACGGCGGTCCGCTTCAGGGACGGTGCTCGCTGCGGGGGTGTTCGAGGGTCTGAAGAATGATGGCGTGTAGCGTTTCCGCATGGTGGCGCAAAACGAGAAAGACATCGCGATCCAGAGCGCCATTTATAACATCCGTTTCCATAATCTGTAAGGCCTCCTGCCAGGCCATCCCTTTACGATAAGGGCGATCTTCGGTCAGGGCGGTGAAAATATCGGCGATGGAGATAATGCGGTCGGCGAGGGTCAGGTGATCCTTTTCGAGATGCAGAGGGTAGCCGCTGCCGTCCAGTTTTTCATGATGATTTGAGGCCCAGTTGATAATGTCGCCAAGCTCGCTGTAGTCGCTAAGGAGATCCCCGGTCATGTAGCTGTGCTCGCGTACCTGGCTCAGCTCGTCGTCATCCAGCTCCCCCTCTTTTTCCAGAATAGAAAGAGGGATATAAACCTTACCAATGTCGTGCAGATAGCCGGCAACCTGTATTTGCTGGCAGATGGGCTCCGGCAGCTGCATCCAGTGGGCAAGCTGGCGGGCGATTTCCCCCACCATAATACTGTGGCTGGCGGTAAAGCTGCTGTAGGTGTCGACAATTTTGGCAATCAGCAGGCAGACATCTTTCAGACCGTCAATATCCAGATACAGCGTGTTGATGGGGGCAATAATTTCCAGCAGCCGTTGAATATGCCCGGGATGCAGGTGCTGACAGAAGTTCGCATTTTCAGCGACCTCGCACAGGGTATCGCAGAGTAACGGATCGATCTCCCGGTGCAGGGTGACGAACTGCTCCACCACTGCCCGCGTGGGCCAGGCGGTCACGCGGCTATCCGCCGGCAGCAGCCGTTCAAAGGCATCGGCGAAATAGACAATATGCTGTTCGCGGCTGCCGCGGTGCTCCGGGCTGAAGTGGTGGTCGCGAATAAAGGGGACGATGGGCCGGAAGGTTGCTAACCCCTCGAGCATCGCCGCCCCCTGGCGCTGATGCGGATCGTGGACATTATCGATGGCATCCAGCGAATGAATGGTGCGTCTATCACCCAGTACGCCGATATCGTGCAGCAGCGCGGCGCAAAAGATGGTCTGCTGCCGCTCGGCAGGCAAGCCCAGCCTTTGCGCCAGCGTCAGGGCGATTAAGGCCGTTCGTTGCATATGCCGGTGCAGATCAGGGTTAATGATCTGAATGACGTTAGTGGTCAGCATCAGGGCCGACTTCAGGGCAATACGCATTTCTGTTCTCCGTTCGCGTCACCCGGCGGGCATAAATGACCTCGGGGGTGACGGAAGTGTCGATAATCTGATCCCAATGCGTGTTGTGTGTTGCTGAAAGGGTAAAAACTCATAATGTATGGGTTCATGGCGCTTGCCCGGTTCAGATCCAGTCATGCACCAGATTTGGGCGATGTTGATGCGAGAACCTTAATATTGTCTGATAGTTAACCATTTACCCCCCGTAAAAGATATCAATTCTGGCAAGCCCTTTGCATTAAGCAAGCGTAAGTTTGATTAATGTCTATGAAGGGAGTGACTTGTATGAATTTTAGAGCATTACTTGCCATTGCGTTACTGACGATGAGCAGCCTGGCGTTTAGCGAGACGCGCTTACCGCATATTGTCATTTTAGCCACCGGCGGGACGATTGCCGGCTCGGCGGCCAGCAATACCCAGACGACGGGCTATAAGGCCGGGGCAATTGGCGTGCAGACGCTGATTAACGCCGTGCCGGAAATAAGTAAAATCGCCCACGTCGAAGGTGAGCAGGTGGCGAATATCGGCAGTGAGAATATGACCAGCGATATTATTCTGCAGCTCTCGAAGCGGGTGAATGCGTTATTAGCCCGGGATGATGTCGATGGCGTGGTGATCACTCATGGCACCGACACCCTCGATGAAACCCCTTATTTCCTCAATCTGACGGTGAAAAGCAATAAACCGGTGGTCTTTACCGCCGCGATGCGTCCGGCGACGGCGATCAGCGCCGACGGGCCGATGAACCTGCTGGAAGCCGTCACCGTCGCCGCCGACCCGGATGCCCGCGGGCGCGGGGTCATGGTGGTGCTTAACGACCGCATCGGCGCGGCGCGCTTCGTCACCAAAACCAATGCCACCTCGCTGGATACTTTCCGGGCGCCGGAGGAGGGTTATCTTGGCGTCGTGGTGGGGGGAAAACCCCAGTTTGAAACGCGGGTGGATAAAATTCATACCCTGCGCTCGGTCTTCGATGTGCGTCAGCTGAAGGCCCTGCCGAAAGTGGTGATCATCTATGGTTACCAGGACGACCCGGAGTATATGTACGATGCGGCGATCGCCCATCATGCCGACGGTATTATTTACGCCGGCACGGGGGCGGGTTCTGTATCGGTACGTAGCGCCGCTGGTATAAAAAAAGCGCAGCAGGCGGGTATCGTGGTGGTGCGCGCCTCCCGCACCGGCAGCGGCGTGGTGCCCCCGGACGACAGCCAGCCAGGGCTGGTGGCCGATTCCCTCAACCCGGCGAAAGCGCGTATTCTGCTGATGACGGCGCTGACGCAGACGAAAAATCCGCAGCTGATCCAGCAATACTTCCACACCTATTGATCCTCTACGGCCGGGTCGTGGTTCGCGCCCTGGCCGCGTTGTTCTCTCAATCACCCGACGCGAGTGCAAACCGGCGGCGGATCATTGTCCGTCATTCACCCCCGCCTGTTTTTATGCGCGAGGCGTAAAGAAATATTTTTTTAGCAGCCGGCGAGGGCGCCATTAAAATGCCTCCGCAGGAAAAGACGAGTATTTTTAAAGCAGGCTTAAATAAGCCTATTCTTAATTATTGTCTTAAGGCGAATTTAATCTTCCTTATGCTGATAGATTAAACATGATGCATTCCACGGCGCGCGCGCTTTAATTATCACGCCCACAAATGACGATGCGACGCGATGCGCCACGCCGCTGGCCGCGCGGCTTAGCGGACGACATCTCCCCGCAGGCACGGCGCTCCCGATGAAGAATTCGGTTTTTTCTGCTAGTAACGCGGATGATTAGCGTGAAAATGATATACATGATGAATATATTAAAAGGGCCGCAAGATTTAAGTTTACATTTAGTAACATTTGTGCCGCAATTATGTTTTTTTGTCAGCACGCAGTTTTTTACTTGCCGGAAGGAATTTCGCCGGATTAGTATTGTCGAACTTGCTGTACGTACCGCCTAATGATGATAAATGGACTCTGTTTTCCTTAAGCGTTACCACAAAATTAATGTTTACAGGAAAAATCATGGCCTGCGTATTTCATAAACAACTTTTACACCCGCGCAACTGGCTGACCTGGTTCGGGCTCGGCATTCTCTGGTTGATCGTGCAACTGCCTTATCCGCTGCTGCATTTTATCGGCACCAGCGCGGGTCGTCTTTCCAGACGCTTTCTCAAACGCCGCGAACATATCGCCCGGCGCAATATTGAACTCTGCTTCCCGGAGATGTCGCCGGCGGCGCGCGAGACCCTCATCGATCAAAACTTTATGTCGCTGGGAATGGGACTGATCGAAACCGGCATGGCCTGGTTCTGGAGCGATGAGCGGGTTAAAAAATGGTTTGATGTCGAGGGCTTTGCCAACCTTAATCATGCGCTTAGCGGCGGGAAAGGGGTGATGGTCGTCGGCGTACACTTTATGTCGCTGGAGCTGGGCGGGCGCGCCATGGGGCTGTGTCGTCCAATGATGGCCACCTATCGTCCGCACAACAGTCCGCTGATGGAGTGGGTGCAAACCCGCGGTCGCCTGCGCTCGAACAAAGCGATGATCGATCGCAACAATCTGACTGGCCTGGTACATGCCTTAAAATCAGGCGAAGCGGTCTGGTTTGCTCCGGACCAGGATTACGGCCCCAAGGGCAGCGTGTTTGCGCCGTTTTTCTCCGTCCCGCAGGCGGCTACCACCAACGGCACCTATGTGCTTTCCCGTTTATCGGGGGCAAAAATGCTGAGCATCAGCATGGTGCGCAAGCTGGATCGCCAGGGCTACAGCCTGCACATTAGCGAAGTGATGAATGACTATCCGGGTGAGGATAAGCAGATTGCCGCCGGCTATATCAACAAGGTGATTGAGCGCGAGATCCTGCGCGCCCCCGAGCAGTATCTGTGGGTGCATCGCCGTTTTAAAACCCGCCCGCTGGGTGAACCCTCCGTCTATTAACCTTCCCGCACAGGCTGCGCTTTCAAAATCCCGACAGTTGGGGTAACGTGAGCCGGATCATGTTTTAGTCGTGCGCGAAGGAGTGCAGAGTGTTCGCTGAGTTTGGTGTTCTGAATTATTTGACCTACCTGGTCGGGGCGGTGTTTATCATCCTCGTCCCTGGCCCTAATACGTTTTTTGTGCTGAAGACGGGCATTGCCCACGGCGTAAAGAAAGGCTATCTGGCGGCGGCGGGCGTCTTTATTGGCGACGCGGTGCTGATGTTTCTGGCCTTTGCCGGCGTGGCGACGCTGATTAAGACCACGCCGGTGCTGTTTAACGTCGTCCGTTACCTCGGGGCGATTTACCTGCTGTGGCTGGGGGGCAAAATGCTCTATGCGGTGCTGACCCAGCGTGACGGCCAGGCTGATGCCAGCGCAGAGCCGGCGAGCGCAATCCTTAAGCGCTCCCTGACCCTGAGTCTGACCAACCCGAAAGCGATTCTGTTTTATGTGTCGTTTTTCGTGCAGTTTATCGACGTCAACGCCAAAGCACCCGGGGTGGCGTTCTTTATTCTGGCGCTGACCCTCGAGGTGATAAGCTTCTGCTATATGAGCTTTTTGATCCTCTCCGGCTCGTTTGTCACCCGCTACGTCAAAACCCGCAAGAAGCTGGCCAAACTTGGCAACAGCCTGATTGGCCTGGTTTTCGTTGGGTTCGCCGCGCGCCTGGCTACCCTGCAGTCCTGATCCCCACGGGCCGGTTACCCACAGACCGGCCCGCCGCCTCTTATTCTGCTCTGTAACAAAAACCCTTCATTTTTTATTGCATTGGTGTTACATATACAGCCGTTTATCGCTCAGCAAAAAGGAAGCCCGGATGATTCTGCAAAAACTCCTCAGCAATAAAAACTGCAAAAAATACTGTCTGTCGCTCGCGGCGGTGTTTGCTATCGCGCTGGCGGTGGTGGGACGGGCGACCTTTGGCGGCGTGGTGAGCGAGTACAATATGCCGTACTCGGAGTGGACGACGTCCATGTTCTTCCTGCAGGGGGCGATGGTGACGGTTTACAGCATCGTCTTTACCGCGCTCTTCGCTATTCCGCTCGGCTTTATTTTCCTAGGTGACGAGCGTCAGGATTAAGCGTCAACGGGCGAACCAAAGTTCGCCCTGTTTTATCGGCTCATCAACAGCGTGAAGCATTAATCATCGTCATGATAGTGATGATGGTGGTGATGGCGATGGTGGTGATAGCCATCGTCAACAATGCATCCCGATAACAGCGTGCACAGCGCAATAATCAACGGTAACACGATCGGTTTTTTCATCCTTACTTCTCCCGCTATTTTTCTTTCCCCGGGGCCGAGAATGCCGCGGCGGATAACGTGAGTGTAAAGCGTTAACTTATTGATGGGATAGGACAACTCCGCAATATCGCCGCGGCGATCACCACCAGCCGAACTGGGCGCCGGCCACCGCCACGATGGCGACAACCAGCATAATAATGGTGCTTTTTTTCATTATGCCCCGCCCGGCGCCGCATAGCCGCCGACAAAAAACCAGCCGAGAAAGACGACGGCGATGATAAAGATCGCCACCGGGAAAAGAATACCTAATTTCATGATAGTGTCCCTGTACCCACAAATGATGCCCAGCATGATACTGGATATCGCGTGACTTTAGTCAATATGAATAAAATTCTCCTGCCGGCGAGACTTCTTATCCTGATACATCGCTTCATCGGCAGCGCGTAAGGCCGCTTCAACATCGATACTCTGCGGATCGCAGATGACCACCCCGAAGCTGGCGCCCTCATAGTTGATACGCTGTTCGCCGAGGAAGTAGACGCCGCACAGGGCCTGGCGCAGGGTGGTGACATACGCCTGCTGCGCCGCGGGCGGCTGGGCGCTACCGACGATCAAAAACTCATCGCCGCCAAGGCGGCCAACGATATCGTCACGGCGCGCGACGGCGGTGAGTCGTTCGCCGACCTGCACCAGAAAGCTGTCGCCGCACGGATGGCCGAACCGATCGTTAATGGCTTTGAAACCGTCGAGATCGATAAAAATGAGCGCGACCTGTTGCTGCTGAGCGCGGGCGGAGGCAAAGCGTAGCGCCAGCTGCTTAAACAGCGCGCGGCGATTAGGGAGCTGGGTGAGCTCATCGGTCGACGAATGCAGCTCCAGCGCGACGTTTGCCGCCTGCAGCTGTTGCACCAGGGTGTCTTTTTCCACGTAGTGGGAAATGAGCTTCGCGAACAGGCCCATGACCTGTTCACCTTCAAGGTTATAAGGCTGTTGTTGCCGGCTGGTGGCGCAGAGGGTGCCGAACAGAGAGCCGTCGGCCAGGCGCACAGGAATGCTTAAAAAGGTGGCGATCCCCAGCTCCTGGGCGGCGATGCAGGAGTGCCAGCGACGGGCGACGTCATTGCTAAACGTACACTGATCCTCAAGGGCGCGTTTGCACAGAGATTCATCCCAGGGGACGGAAAATCCTTCCGGGATCTGCATTTCGCTGCTGTTGTGGGCGAACATGATCTGCTGCCGCTGGGCGTTAATATCGATGCGGGTAAGGTAGGTGGACTCCATTCGCGTCACCGCCTCCAGCATCTCCAGCAGCTGGCGCACCAGGGTTTCCAGGGACTGTTCCGTAGCGAGGGTTTGCGACACCCGGGCAAGAATAAAATCTGACATGAATAATACAGCTCCAGCACGCCAAACGTCACCCCAGCATATTGGGCTGCAAACGGACATCAGCGTCGAGTAAACAGTGATATTTTTAAATTTATCACATCTGTCTGGGGAATACTTGTCGACACGGCGGGAAAAAAAGCCCCGTCGGGTGCGTTAGCCACCCCAGATACTACGGCTTTCAACGGTGCAATGCGGGGTTGCGCGGTACGCAAGACCATTGAAAGCCATATTTACCTACCTAAGTGTGGACATAATGTGGACATTTTCCGCATCAGCGCCACCTCTCAGCGGGTTAAGCGAGATTGCGTCCTGGAGGTATTCGGGCGCAAAGTGAGCGTAGGCCATAGTTTGCTCAATTCGCGCATGCCCAAGGATCCTCTGTAACGTAATGATGCTTCCTCCATTAATCATAAAGTGCGTCGCGAAACTGTGGCGTAGTGCATGCGTCGCCTGGCCGGTCGGAAGATCAGGTTTTACCTCCCTGAGTATCTGCCTGAAGTCAGAATACGACGCCTTACCAAATAACAACCCTCGCTTACCATCTGCTATGAGTTTTGCCACTTCCGCTGATACTGGAACAGTCCGCTGCTTGTTACTCTTGGTTTTAACGAACGTCACACGGTTCTGTATGATGTTTTCTGCCTTGAGTCGAGCCGCTTCACCCCAACGAGCACCTGTACTTAAACAGAGAACGGCTATCTTCTTGTTGTCGCCATCCAGTCTAAAGAGCAAGTGCTTGATTTCGTCCTCTGTCAGATAGCCAGTTTCGGGGACTTCTTCTTTCAACTTCTTCCTGCCCCTGATCGGATGTTCACCCGAAAACAACTCGGCCTCGATAAGCGCTGTGAACATACCACTGATGCTGTTGAGGTCACGGTTAATGGTAGAAGCTTTAATGCCCTGACTTCTTCTTGCCGCGTAATACTGACTAATCAGCGCTTTCGTAATCTGAAAAGCACAAGGATCGTCGGTAATCCTGCAAAACACGTCTAACTTGTTGCGGTTTATCCGACCATGTTCCTCATGCTTACCTTTCAAATTCCACCAAAGCTGTATCAGTTCAGACAGATGCCGCTTATCCGTCGGTTTTGATAACCATTCTTTGGTGTGGTGGTTGAACAGGGTATGCTTCTCGAAAGCTACCGCTTCACTTTTCTTATCAAACTTCCTGCGGATACGCTTTCCATTGCGACCAGCAGGCCTGATGTCCACTTCATATCGACCATCATCGAGTTTCTTAATAGTCATAAGAATACTCTCCGATGGGTGCGTTTGCCTTTAGGCCTCAACGCGTTGCAATTATGTGATGAATACTTTTCGACCAATAATAGACATTTGAAATGTATGTAGGACTGGTTAATTGTTAACCAGTCTTTTGGTCTGAGTGCTGCGAGGTTGTTAAGTCTTGCCCAAAGTGTGCGAGTGCCGGTGCGATTTGACCGGCTTCAGGCGAAACCTGATCGGTCATAAACCAAAGAGCGTATTTACAAAATCGGGGGTGTTGGAGAATTTTCATCGCTATGTCGGTAGGGGGTATGGTCCTTCCGCTTTCATAATATGTGAGTGAGCTGTAAGGAACTCCTGTAATTTCAGCAAATTGCTTTCTGTTAAGTCTCTCGGACTCGCGAATCAACGCAAGCTTCTCGCTAATAGCTGTTGACATGTTATCAAGATCCTCTAATATCTTCGGTATTCTCTACTGTTATTCGATATTCTCTAAAAACACTAAGGCACATTAGAGAACATTGAAGCCCATTGGTTAGATCTAGATAAGAGGTTATCAGATGAACAAAAAAATTGTCAGTAGCAGCGATGCCATCCCGTATCAGGAGTTTGCGAAAATTATTGGTAAAACTCCGGCGGCCGTAAGAGGAATGATCGAGAAAGGGAAGCTTCCTGTAATCGAGATGACCGATCCCCAGTCTACTTCTGGCCGTGCGGGCGAGTACTGGGTTTACCTTCCTGCCTGGAACAACGGCATGAAACTGGCCTACGAAAGTCGTCCTAAGGAGATCAGGGAAGGTTGGTTGATGTGGCTTGGTCTTGGTGAACCAGGTCGATAACTGGTTTCAGGGGAGGAAACATGAAGAACGGTAGCCGCGGAGCAGTATCACAACTCAATAGCAAAACCAGCCTCTACTGTGGTTTTACTATTCTGAAACTCCCACGCAAAAAACCGTACAACCGCCAGCGCTATCAAATTACGCACACAGGCCATTATTACGGCATTGACTTTGCTTTATCCGAAGCATGCCGAACGATTGACAGAATCATGAGTAAAAAGCGGTTTATTGCTTTTTAATCTCTGGGGGCGAAAATGAAACTCGAATATGCAGACAAAATTAACTCGCTTTTACAATGCTTCCATTTCAATAAAGAGTTTCTGGAATGGAATCATGATTACTCTCTCCAGCTTTTACGCCACGGCGTATCCCACCTCTATCATTTCGCGATGCTTCAAGGCGAGAATGATGAATGCACTCTTGAAGAACTCCGCAACATCATTATTACCGTGACCGATGGCGACATCCCTAAACCATACGACCTGCTATCCCTCGACGCTGAGCAACTGAAGAAGGCTATGGTGTTTGCCAAGACGCCGGCGGTAACCGTAGAAGTTACACCGGAGATCTTGCAACACCTGAAACTGGGAGCTAAAGCCTCCTGGCGGCTCGAGCCACCTCGCTTTAACTGATCATCGGAGTACGCCATGTTCACCGAAGAAAAAACATCTTGGGAACAGGAAATGCTGATCCGAGAGGCAATGGAAAGTGCAGAGCATGGGTTCACTGTACATCTAAAAAACGGTGCTCGTATCACCATTACTTCAAAAAGCCCGACTAAAGATTTAATAATTTTTGGGCTAGAAAAGGCAATTCGCGGTAATCACGAACGCGCTCGAATGACCTTTATTGATTTCATGTATTACTGGCATGAAAGAATATTTAAGCAGATTAAAAGAAAACCGCGTTCAAACAATTAACTAACCCGCCTTAAAAATAACGGCATTCACTTTGCCGGGGATTCGTTTTGCCTTTATCGGGAGGTTGCATGTCGGTTACGTCAATAAAGCCGGAAGGCGGAATAAGCGATCCAGAGTTTATGGGAATCAGCACCAATGCGCGCAAAGGCGAGCGCGCCCATTTACTCGGATTGCTGCGCATCCGTATGGGCCTGCTGAAAGAGCAAGGCCTTACCCCCGAAGAGATTTATTCAGCACTTGAGCAGTGGATAGCCAACCACGAAACAATCACCAGCGAGGGCAGTAGACCATGAATCACTTAATGATCGATTTGATTAACGTTAATAAGAAACCGTCATCACCTCTGTGTGCCATTGAAGCTGTGTTTTTTGAGCCCTCAACAGGGCAGATCGGAAAGGTTTTTTATTCTTCGATAGACATTCGTAAATCTGAAAGCTTGAAGGGCCGTATCAGCATTAGTACGGCATTCGATTGGATGAAAAAAGACTCTCACTGGCGCGCCGAAGTAATGAGCGCAACCGAAGCTGAAGAAGATGCACTTTGCAGCCTTGCTGCTTTCATCGCCGACAATACCTGTCCCCGGAACGCGGCGTTATTCGTATGGTTCAAAGATGCCCCGGAAAAACTGGTTTCACTTCGTTATGCCGTGGATCGCTTAGAGGTGTCAGGCATTTTCCCTGAAGGCACAAAATACCGCTGCATTCGTTCACTTCTCGACCTTGCTGCTGCCACAGACTATGCGCCTCATGCGAGAAGCGCCCTGGCACGTTACACGCTCACTGACGCGCGATATCAAGCAGAGCAAGTCTGCGAAATCTGGCAGCGCTTGACCTCTCCACACACTGGATCGCTATGAGGGCCGCCATGCATTCGCATCTGTCTGTTGTTTGTAACGCGCCGTTGCCGGTTTGTAAGAGGGCGCTTGCCGCCCTGAATTGCTTTGCTCGTGGACAGCGTAATTACACCCGAGTCAAGCCACACGCCTATCTCGTGATCCGCATTGGCCTCCGTTGGCGTTTGCTCAGCAAAAACGGTGGTAAGCAGTGGCGACTGATGACCCATGAAACCTATAACCAGGAATGCCGCAAATGATTAAGTCACCTCTTAAGTGGGCTGGCGGTAAAACCCGCGTGTTGCCGGAGCTGCTGAAGCACTTACCTAAAGCCGATTGCTTGATTGAGCCCTTTGTAGGCAGTGGCACAGTCTTTATGAATACGGAATACCGCCGCTATGTGCTTTGTGACAGCAATCGCGCATTGATCAATTTCTTCCTCGCGCTCAGGGAAGACCCTGAAAGATTGATACTGATCGCCAGGAACGTATTCAGAAATGGCAATAACGAAGATAGCTATTACGAAGAGCGCAAGTTGTTCAACCACCTGTCGTGGGATGACGAGTGTGCAGATGATTACGTTGTACGGTGGGCTGCATCATTTTTATACCTGAACCGCCACTGCTTTAACGGGCTTTATCGCACCAACAGGGATGGCGGTTTCAATGTCCCCTTTGGCAGCTATAAGGAGCCTTATTTTCCAGAAGCAGAAATGCGCCTATTTGCCGAAAAGGCGCGGGATACTCACGCGCTCTTTCTTTGTAATGATTTTCGTACTTCCATTCCGTACGTTGCAAGGAACCGCCTGGACTCCGTGATTTACTGCGATCCGCCGTACATCCCGACTAGCAAAACAGCCAATTTTACCGCTTACGGCAAGCCATTTACCCTGGATGATCACTGCGCTTTGGTTACGGCGTTGCTGGACGTTAATCGCCAGCATGGAATTCGCTCGGTCATCTCGAATAGCGACACACCAGAAACACGCCAGATCTACTCCGCTTTCAATCTCCACACCTTCAGAGTTCGACGTTCCGTTAGCGCCAAAACCCGCGATATGGCCGGTGAAGTGATTGGCGTAATTCGCGTGTGTGGCGGTTGCGGTCGTTCTGGTGGTGGAGGTTGCCCGGACTGTGGGGCGGTGATGGGCGATGCGGCATATGCCGAAATGTTTGGCGCGCCGGCTTGTTGAGGCATTGGTTTTGCAAAATAAGATTCGAAGGTAAGTTATGCCTGACTCCACATCCTTGGCATGGAGCTGGAATGCCAGAAAGCAGCCAGTAAACCCTTATGCTGTTGATGTGCCTGCACAGAAACCATCTGCGCTGGCCGTCTGGATTGCGCTTTATGAGCAGGATAAAAGCGATCAACGCGAGCAGGCTGAAGCAATGAGTCGTGCAGCAGAAGAGCACCTCTTTTCTGTTGCACATTGCGATCCCTGGCACTATGACGAATTGAATGATGCTCTGATTGAGAAAGCTAAGCGACATGCAGAACTCCATCGTGTTGATCCTCTTACCCTGATTCGTGATGACGTCGCCAGCTTGCCTGGTTTCCTGCGCAAGCCGCTGGAAACAAGGATTAAGTATTTGGAAAAATCAGAAGATCCGCGCCATTTGCCTACCTATCTGAATGAGGTCATTACTCCCTCATTAGTGAGAATTGACAGGGTCCGTGCTAACCAGGCGTCGCTGTCATTCCAGACCATGGCTGGCAGGGATAGCCTTGATCAACTCCTTCGACTTGCTGAACTGAATCAGCGGGAGGTTAAGCGGCTTTCAACGCTGGTCGCAGCGCACATTGATATGATTTTTATCCAGCTTTGCGGTGAGATGCTGACCGATGAATTAGCTTCTCCCATCGTAATACTGGAGCTCTATCGTCGTGTGGCGGCCGAAGTGTCACGCCTTGATGTTATCCCGCCGGGTTATGAAGCGCTCCGCAGCAAACATAATCGCCGCAACCCGATTAATTACGAGCTGATACCGGGCGCGCTTGCCCGTATGCGTTGTGCTGACTGGTGGCAACGTAAGCTGTGGCAACTCCGCAACGAATGGCGGGAAGAGTTGCTTCGGGCTGCGTGCCTTGTTCATCGGCACACATCACCTTATGTCAGCCATGACATTCTGTTGCAGAAGCGGGAACAACGCCGTAAGGCGATGGATTTTTTCCGCAATCATGATCTGATTAACGAAGATGGCGATACGCTCAGCATGGAGGATGTGGTGCTTGCAAGTGCCAGCAATCCAGCGCACCGCCGTAATGAGATGATGGCCTGTGTTAAAGGCCTGGAATTGATAGCTGAAATGCGTGGCGACTGCGCCATGTTCTATACCATCACCTGTCCGTCTAAGTACCACGCCACACTGATGAACGGGAAGCCTAACCCTACATGGGATCACTCGACAGTTAGGAAAAGCAGCGACTATCTGGTTGATACGTTTGCGGCATTCCGTAAGGCAATGCACAAAAAAGAGCTGCGCTGGTACGGCGTCCGCGTAGCCGAACCACATCACGATGGCACTGTGCACTGGCATTTATTGTGTTTTATGCGTAAAAAACATCGACGTGCAATCACAGAGCTGCTGCGTCGTTTCGCTATCAGAGAAGATCGCGCCGAACTTGGCAATAACACTGGCGCTCGTTTCAAGTCAAAGCTGATAGACCCGCGAAAGGGGACTCCGGCCAGTTATATTGCAAAGTACGTCAGTAAAAACATCGATGGGCGTGGGCTGGGTGATACCGTCAGCAAGGAGACGGGTAAATCACTACGTGATAGCGCTGAGCACGTCACTGCGTGGGCATCGTTGCACCGTGTTCAACAATTTCGTTTTTTTGGGATTCCAGGCCGCCAGGCGTACCGCGAGTTACGATTGTTCGCATCGCAGGCAACTCGTGCAATGAAAACCAGCAAACCGGGTGCTCCGGTACTTATGGATCCAAAACTGGACGCTGTGCTTGCTGCTGCTGATGTTGGCTGTTTTGCCACTTACATTATGAAGCAGGGCGGTGTACTTGTTCCCCGCAAAAATTACCTCATTCATACCGCCTACGAGCCGACAGTCGAACCAGGAACCTATGGCGATCACGGGATTCGTATTTATGGCATTTGGTCGCCAATCACCGGTAAGGAAAACAAAATATGCACGCATGTCCATACCTGGAAGATGGTGAAGAAGGCTCCCGCTAACCCAGGCGCTGAAAGCGCCGCCCAGGGCGACCCCGTCGCCCCTTGGACTCGTGGCAATAACTGTCCCCCAAACCAAAAAATCCGCAAAAAAGAGATGGTAACTGACGTTGCTATAACCGAGATAATGACCCCTGATGAAGGAACTGGATCACTTGATGTGAGTAAACTATCCGCAAAAGAGCGCCGGGTTGTAATGAAAAGGATTACAGAGGAGATCTATAATAAGAAGAAAGCGCAGGGCCACGTAGCATCCCGGAATTACTCTCCGCTTGAGGTCTTGTTGAGCGATTTTGCTTCATCTATTGGCATCGAACTTAGTGAATCCCAGGTTAATCATTTACTTAATGGTAAACGCATACGTTATGGTGATCGCATTTACTACGCGACTCACGATGGGGGGCTGCACAGTACGGAACCCGAAAATTCAGATGTTAAGATTCGGAACGTGTGGAACCTATTGAAAAAACACAATAAAGTAGATGTAGGTCACATCACAGTTAATCCTGTAGGGCATTACTCTGATATGCTAAGGAAGATGGATTCCCGGGCATGGGCTGTTCTCTTCGGAGTAAGTTAAGAATATGGGGCATGTATGACGATTATGATGAGCGGGAGGACAATGTCGCGAGTTTGCCATCAGTTTCTTATGGACAGTTAAGGGAGAGGCACTTTGTTATTGCAAAAAGATGAACTCGACGAGTTTAGTTCACGTGCGGATGAATACATCATCACTGGTGATCACGTTTCATTATCTGCTTTAGTCGAAAGTTTTACAGAACGGGATTTTACCTTTACTCACCCTTTCTATGAGGCACATTTTCTTTACTGCTTAGGAAATTGTTACTCTAAACTGTACGAAACACGTAAAACGGAGTGGTATTCAGATGATTTGATGAAATCTGTCATATTCTACCGGAAAGCTTTATATGCATTACCTAAAGCAGATTGGAGAGAACACGAAAATAATATCCATGCATATAATAATCTTAGATCTATGATCGAGACAAATTTAGCTAATCACCTTTCATCACAAGGCAGAACGCTATGTAGCATTACCCATTATGATAAGGCTATTTCTATAGATAATAATCTTGTTGCCATTATAGCAAAGGCCAGTAATGAAATTTTTCTTGGACATTCACTTTATGATAACGGTCATGCAGAATATCATTTTCTTGTAGCTTATAAACTTTTAAAAAAAGCAATTGAGAATATCAGTCAGTTATCTCCTGAGCAAAGAGGGCCGCTAGAAAAAGGCGGCAGATTATTCAATTTTATAAGATGGTTTGAGGAGTCATTCGAATTATCGGCTTTCGATTATTTTAAAGATTATACTGAAATAAACATATCCAGAAAACAGAAGGAGTATTTAGAGTGGTGTGCAAATAACCGACTCTTTCTTAATGACTTGAATGATTCATGTGAATATCCGATCACTTATCAGGATGTTTTCGAATTACCCTCATTTATTCAATCGCTTAATGCTTCTCTCACTATGAGCGACGAATTATCTTATCATGGTAATTATGACGAGTTAAAAAATGATTACTGTTATGCCCGGTACTTGATTTTTTCTTCAAAAGATATACCAGATGATACCCCGCATATGTTTAACTCAACATATCACCAAATTGAAGATATGACTTACTCAATTAATAATCTAAAGGTTGCTCAATATAAGTCAGCATTCAGGATAGTATATTCACTTTTTGATAAAATAGCATATTTAATTAGTAGGTTCTTTGATTTAAATGAACTGAAATATGATAAGAAAATCAGCATGGATAATTTGTTCCGTGACTTTACAGGTGGTAATAAAAAGTGGAGGCCACATAAAAAACTTAAAGATAGCGGCAATCATTTTATCCATGCTTTATTTTATATATTAAAAGATATTCGTAAAGTCGGTGACTCTGATTTAGTAACGAAATGGTTAGATCCAGATGCAGTGGCATTTGCAGACATTAGAAATGCTATGGAACACCGGTCATTAAAAATAGTTGATGATTTTGGCTATGAACTTGCAACATCGCATAATAATTACAATGATGAAGAGTTTATAAAAATGCAGGAAGAAGCTAGTACACTTTCAGAAGAAATTAGAGAGATTGAATTAAATATTGATCAAGCCAAAAAAGATGGTGATTATTATACAACTCAACAGCTTGAAGGGGAAATTAATAATAAGAAGTCAAAGCTCATAGAATTAAAATCAAAAATTTATGAAAAAGAAAAGCTATCTTCTCACTCTCTTTTAATCCCAATAAGCCAATTTGAAAAAAGACTTATGCAACTCATTGGATTAGCAAGAAATTCAATTATCTATTTATCATTAGCTATCTATTTTGAAGAGCGCAGTCGTCCAAAAGATGGTATTTACCTGCCAATAGATGTGCCGTTAAAGAAATTTTTATGATTGTTTTTCGAACATTTATAATGTCAAGTTCGGCTCACGTTTGTTGATGGCTGCATGATTTGATTATATGGTACCAATGAATACTGTCAGTTCAAGTTTGAGTCAATATAGTAAAGTTACATGATTTTAGATGCTTTCAGACAGCCGCTAAATATGCGGCTGTTTCGAGGGGGGAATGAGCTTGTCTAATTTACTGAATATCTGAAAATATTTTTAAAATAATCATTTTCTGTTTTTCCTTCTGGCGTGTTTAAATCTCTTCTTATTTTCTTTTTTGTGTTCTTTATCCTTTTTGGAACGCTTAAAATTATTAATGAATTTGTTTTTGTTAAAGATTTCATATGGTGGAGAGATAGAGGGCACCTCGAATTTAACTCCTTCTAATTGAGCAAAGTGAATATCGTCAAATATATTCGATTCATTTATGTCTAGGGCTATTTTTGTATGTCTGTCATGGATTTCTTCTGTAAAAAACAATGTGCCATATTTAAGAAATGCCCCAGCAAATTCGAGCTCATCTGCTGATAAAATTTTACCATGAACTAATCGTCTTTCGCGAAGATAAGTTACGAAAAATGACCAGTCTTTTTCAACGTATTGAAGACAGTCTAATAAGTATTTTAGGTCACTAAAATTTATTACTAATGGGTATTTAGCTTCTTCGTCTTTGTCAAGTAATAACGTAAGGTTTGTAGCTAATGCTCCAAAATCATCTTTAGTTATGCAAATACTATAAATCTCATTTATCTCCCTCCCATCTATTTCTGCAAGAAGTTCACCTTTCTTCGTATATAACGGTGTGATATCTTTTCGCTCAAGTAATTTCTCAAGGTTTCGGGCTTGATTGTATCCGCTCTGAATACCAGACTTTTTCTTAAAATCATCGCTAATACGTTTAAACGCTCTCTCTGGATCCCTTAGTGGTTCTCTTCGTGGTGATGCTTTAGCCTCAATAACAATTGCCACTCTTTCATGTATGATTAGTAAATCATGCTCATAAGTTGATTTGTTATTTTCAAATACACTTTCGAATATCAACGCATCTTTTGGAAAGAATTTCCGGAACATTTCAGCAGTATCTTTTTCTAAAAGCATGTCTCTATGCTTTCTAAATTTGTCTGAAATTGAACTTTGTTTTAATAAATTCTCGAAGTTGATTTGTATAGCTAAATGTAAAAAATTCATTGAGCACAGATAAAATAATTCATTATCTTCAGTAAGGATCGGGCTAGATAAAACTGGATTTTCATCAGTTATATAATGGATCTCATTGGTTTCACCTTTTTTAATCACAAACAAGTTTTTAAAGGATTGAATTACATCAGGTGTGAATTTCTCTTCTAACAAATCGAATTTGAAACATGAGATATAATTCATTCTTTCAAATACTTCTGCCATTTTAGGTTTGCATTTACAAACCAACTCTTCCTCTATGATATTATGGTCGATGTTCGGAGAACTGAATGCTTTAATTCGTAACTCTTCGATTTCATTGATTATAGTTGAGATTTCATCTATATTCTTTTGAAGCAAATCACCTATTGCATCTGCGATTTCTACAGCTTCAGAAATATTCAATCCGCTTTTAGCTTTAAGTTCAGTATTGAATTTTTCAAATGAATTCAAGTTTTCTAAACGAATTTGTTCGGATGCGATTTTTGGAGACTCAAAGAAATAACTTAAGAAACTGAGCGCTGAGATATCTCGATTTTTTAACCATTCTAATTCACCTACCATTTCTTTTGCTGTCGGTATATATGCATTTAGATATTTCCCGAAAATTTCATTTAATAGTGAGTTTATTTTTTTCATGCAATCATCACTACAGTTCTTATCTTCTTCCGTTTGTTTTTGAGATGCTAAAATACCTAAAAGATATAATGTTTGTCTTGAGGGTGAGTGCAATTCGACAGTTTTGTTAAAACGTCCAAATTTAATTAGCACCATAAATAAATTATTGCATATATCTCGGAGTTTCAATCCATGAGTGGTTTTTTTTAACTGTTGGATTTTTGTATCTAAAGATAAAAACTTAGATTTAGTCACTGATTGATGATCCTCTTATTGTTCTGGAAAATGCAAGATGATGTACAAAAATGCACGATCTCATGAAGATAGTATAACTTAATGCAGAGGCGGCAGAGTAATGGTTCTGATATGTTTGATTGTTGCATAAAAACTCATGTCTTTTGCGTGCGCAGGTGACGGGGGGCAAGCCCCCGCAAGCGGGTCAGAGTAGGGAAGGCGGCAGAATACGCAATTTGACGGTTTCTGCGTCACGGTGAGCGGTCGTTTTGGTTGGAGGCATGCCCTTTGCTGGGAAAAAGCAGCGACGCGCAGAGGGGCGCTGATGCGGGATTTTTTCAGCAGAAAAGATGAGGCCAGCGAAAACGCTGGCCTGTTATAAATGGCTGATGTTGTTTAAAGAAACTGAGTTTTCTGGCGGTTATTTCTCAGCGGTAAGCAATGCGTAAGGGTTAAAGCGGATCACTTCTTCTCCGATCCACTCATTGACCACCTTCAGCGCCTCCATTACGGGCGTCAGCTCGTTGATAGCGTAGACCCGGGCGGCTTTCTCGATATCCCCAAATGAGCCGTTTCCCTCTGGCATGGCGCCCATCAGCTGCGGCGGGATACGGTGCGCTGCGAGTATGTCGTCACGTGTGGCGTTCTTAATGTTGATAAACTCATCTTTCGCCGTGATCTGCTGGAAGGGGAGGATTTGCACGCCGTCTTTGCCGCCGCCTGGCGCATGCAGCAGCAGGTTTTTAAATGCCCCTTTCCCACGCGCACCGGTCAACGTCTCTTTGACTGCCTTCATGCTTTTATCATCAACCTGTCCAGCGCCAATATAGACAATACATCCAGCATGCGATCCGTTGTCGTAGTACAACTTACGGAACATGTCAGCGGAGTGGGCCAGGCTGGCGGCCAGCAGTGCTGCCATATATTCCGGCATACCGTAGACCTCCTGATTAATATCAGGGTTCAGAACGTGACAAACCGTTCCTGATTTGAACGTGTGCTCTTCTTTCCAGCGCCGGATAAACCAGTATTGATCGAGATCTGTGCTCCCACGCCGGGTGTACTTCGCAAGAGAGTGTTTGAAGGGTAGCGGGCCGCCCAGGCGATTACGCGGCAATTCGAGATAGGCATTGCCAAACGTGAACCAGTCCAGCGCAAACGCGGAAAAGGTCTGGCGATTGAGCAGCTTGTGCGGGATAAAGCAGCCGGTGAGCACATTTCGTTTGAAATACAACGCCGACTCATGCCAGGCGCTCTGACGTGGAGCTTTAGCCAGCCCGTAAAAGTCTACTGGCGTCTCATAGTATCGCCCGTTGTCCATGCAATAGAGATTGTCCAGCAAATCGGCCATATCCCGCACGGGATAAGGTCCGTCAAAGCTGAACGCTGTCAACGCGGGATCGGCCTTCAGTGACTCCACAATGTCAGGGCCGGCGGTGCTGGCTATCGGCTTTTTACCGTATTTCTTTTTCAAAGTTACCATCCCATTGCGAAACCACCGCCGCCACTTTCCTGGCCCAACGGTTCATTAATAATCGAAAGCATGGTTGCCCACGCCATATCACCATGGCTTACGCCGCGCGATCGGTCCGTTTCGTAAGTGATGAAACCGCCGGGCGTAACAACTTTGCGAACAGCGTTGAAGGCTCTGACCAGACCCTGCTCGCTGCGGTCATATTCCCAGCGGCCGGCGCGTATGACCTGCAACATTTTGAGGACAAGGGCGCGCTTGGAAGAGAGGCTCATCTGGTAGCAAATAGCCGCCGGGAACCAGTTTTTAACAATCTGCCAGACCGCCTCCCCGACGCCTTGACCGTCAATGGCGATGTGAGTGACGTTGTAGCGCTCGGCAGCCTCTTTGATGACCGCCGCCTGCTGTTCAAACTCAAGCCCTCGCAGTTGCTTCAATTCAACCGTGCGAAACCGGCCGCCGGCCACAAGGGGAGGGACCGTCACGGACAGAGCACCGGCATCACCATTGCCGCTGCCGCCGTTGGCGTCGTAGCCCAGCCACACCTCACGTTGCCCCATAGGGCGACTGGCGAACGGTTTCCAGTCGGGCCAGTCGTCATACCCGTCAGCGCCGCACCCCAGTAACTGGCTAAGATTGAACGCGCTTTCGCCGTCTTTGACGAACTCGCACATGTACAGGTTTTCAAATTCATCAGGGCTGTTTTCGTCCCGGATTTCATCAATGTCGGTGTAGTCCCAGCCGTTATTGATAGCGTCCTGAATAGTGACGATCTGCCGCCACGTTTTATCCGGGTAAAGCACGCCGCTATGGGTTTTCTTCCATGAAACGTCAAAGTCAACGCGCTGCGCTTTAGGCCGTTTCGCATTCCATCGATCGCCGGTCCAGAACTGATAGGCTTCATGGCTTTCGCTGGATGGCGTGGAGAAGTACGTGCGTGTTAAGCCTTTGAGCGTTGCCATGGCGCCGGCAACTTTGCGCAGGTTGATAAAGTTTCCTGTCCAGAAAAACTCATCAAATCGCAGGTGGCCGGTGTACGACTGCGCCGTCGCCGCCGACGTCCCGAGAAAATGCAGCTCCGCGCCGTTTGACAACGTGATTTGCTCACCACCTTTAAGTTCGACGTCCACCTCTTCAGCCGCTTTACGGATGAAGTTGCGGAACTGGAGCGCCTGCTTGCGGGACGCCGACAGAAAAATTTGGTTGCGCTGATAGTCGTGCTTAACGTCCGTTCTCAGTGCGCCCAGTAATGCCTCGCGGGCAAAGTACCAGGTTGCCCCGATCTGCCGCGATTTGAGGATCATCCGGTTACGCTGATCTCGTTGTTCGTACCAGCCGCGCTGGTGCCATGCGAGAGAGTCGAGAATTTTTAAGCGCAACGCCTCGATCTGCTCCTCGGAGAAGTGATTTTTCTTCTTGCGACGACTGGTTTTTTTTACGCCGGTGATAGTGGAAGCCTGCCCGGTATCTAGCTTTTTCAACTGCCGGGTTAACAGGTCAATCTCTTTGAAATCGCCACTGGTTTTATTGTCTTTCGCGCTCAGTTGGCAGAGACGGGTGTCAATGGATTGCGTCACCCGTTTGATGGGCGTTGTGTCATCCCATGCGTCGCGCTTTTTCCACGAATAAACCGTGTTTGAGTTGATGCCCATGAGTCGCGAAATTTCGGCGGGCGGGTAACCCTGCCAGTAGAGCTGTTTTGCCCTTAATCGAATAAACGCATCCTGAATCATCACTTCCCCCTTTTGAGCAGGGAGATTACCTGCGCGCGATCCCCGCGGCTCGGGCTTTCAGGTCTGGCCGTTCTCCGACAACAAAACCGCGTGGCGCCGGGCTTTCAGGCTCTGCGATGATGCAGCGACTGACATAAATCAACAGGATAAAACGACATGGCCAGCACGACTAAACCCGCCCGCAAAAAGTTTCGCGTTGCGGTTTCCGGCGCCACCGTTGACGGGCGCGAGATCCAGCCGCAGCACCTCCGCGATGCAGCGGCGAGCTACAACCCGGCCGTTTACGGCGCCCGCGTGAACGTGGAGCACTATCTCTCCATGCTTCCTGACAGCAATTTTGGCGCCATGGGGGATGTTGTTGCTTTAAGCGCGGAGGATATCACCGAAGGGCCGCTGGCCGGTCGTACGGCGCTCTATGCCGAGATCGACGCTTCGGCACGAATGAAGCAGCTCACCGATGAAGGAAAAAAAATCTATTCCAGTATTGAGCTGCATCCGCAGTTTGCCCTTAACGGTAAGGCGTATGTGGTCGGCCTGGCGATGACGGACACCCCGGCAAGTCTGGGGACTGAGCGCCTTAAATTTGCCGCGCAGCAGCGCGCGCAGGTGATGGCCTTCAATAACCAGCAGATCGAGGCGCCGCTGTTCTCTGATGCGCTTGAAGCTGAAGTGATCGAACTGGCCGCTCATCGCAGCGAGGAGGGCGTCAACTGGTTCAACCGCGTGATGGGCATCCTTGGTAAAGGCCAGAAAACCGACGATCAGCGGTTCAGTCAGTTGCATCAGGTTGTTGAAGCCGTTGCTCAATCTCAGGCAGACCAGATTGACCGGTTCAGTGCCCTGGAACAGGACCGCCAACAGGATAAAGCCACCATTCAGCAACTGACCAGCGAACTTAACGAGCTGCGCGGTCAGCTTCAGCTCCAGCCCGCAGAAAATTACAGCGCACGACCGGCGGCAACCGGCAACAGCAGCGCGCAGCTTGCAGACTTCTAAGAGGTAACCATGGAAAACCAGACCCGCGAACTATTTGATAAGTACATTGTGCGCCAGGCACATCTGAACGGTGTCTCACCCTCAGCCGTTGCCAATCGTTTCAGCGTCGATCCGACTATCCAGCAAAAACTGGAACAGGCCGCCATGGAGTCGGATGACTTCATGAAGCTGGTTAACCACTTTGGGGTTAAAGAGCAGGAAGGACAGAAAGTAAAAATTGGCAGTAAGGGACCGATGGCGAGCACCAATAACAGCTCGGACGGCACCAACCGCCGTAACCCTGCACCGAACCATAACAAAGAGCCGCAGAACTACCACTGCCGCAAAACCAACTATGACTATGCGCTTTCGTATGCGGAGCTGGACGCGTGGGCCGGTCACCCTGAATTTCAGTCATTAATCAGTAATGCGATGGCCCGTCAGCTGGGGCTGGATCGCCAGATGATTGGCTTTAATGGCACGCATTACTCTGAAAACTCCGACCGCACGACCTATCCGTTATTGCAGGATTGCGGCGTTGGCTGGCTGCAAAAGATACGCAATGAGGCGCCGCAGCGCATTATGCCAGGTATCACGCTGACTTCCCGTGATGAGAATAACGCGGTAATTGCGTCAGGCACCTACGGCAATATTGATGCCGCCGTGCTCGATGCACGCCACAGCCTTATGGATCCCTGGTTCCGCCGCGCACCCGGTCTGGTGACTGTGCTCTCGTCCGATCTGCTGCTGAAAGTGAACCTGCCGAAAGTGAACGCGCTCAGCCAGACCAATCCGAATACCGAACTACTGGCCGCGCAGCTCATTGTCAGCCAGGAAAAGATCGGCGGCCTGCCGACGGTCTTTGTTCCGGGCATTCCTGAAGATGTCGTGCTCATCACCAACCTGAAAAACCTCTCTGTGTACTACCAGAAAGGCTCCCTGCGTCGCTCTATCCGGGAAGAGCCGCACTACAACCGCGTGGCGACTTACCAGTCCAGCAATGATGACTATGTCATTGAAGAGTACGGCATGATTGCCATGATCGACGGCGTGACATTCGCCTGATAATCCCCATCACATGGCGGGCAGCAAGCCCGCCCAGGAGAATGAACCCATGCTGACACCGGCACAAAGACACTTTCAGAAGGTCATGGCAGAGAGGCGGGGCATCAGTGATGAGCGTGACGCGGAGACGCGCACTGCGCATGAGCAGATCCTCTTTCGCCTGCATATGCATAAATCTTCGCTAAGCCAAATCCAGTCCCGCCAGGCGAAGGCCGCTGTAAAGGCCAGCATCCTTCCTGAGTTTCAGGGATGGATTGACGGCACGATCGAGGGCGACAGCGGGCGCGCGGATCCGGTCATCACCACGCTGATGGTGTGGGCGGTGGACTGCTCCGACTATGCGCTGGCGCTGCGTATCGGGCGCTATGTCGTTAAGCATGGCCTGAGCATGCCGGATGACAACTATCGCCGCCCGGCACCCACGGTACTGGCCGAGGAAATCTGCAATCCCATTCTGAACCTCGCCACCACGGACGCCGGAGCCGATTTGTCAGGCTATATCCCCATGCTGGACGAGCTGGCCGAAATTGTGGCTGACAGTGATATGCCGGATGAGGTCCGCGCGAAGCTGTGCAAGGTGAGGGCGTTTTGCCGTCGCGACACGGAAGACGCGGAAACCAAAGGCGAAGCGCTGAAACTCTTCCGGGAAGCCATGAGCCTGAACCCGGGTGCCGGTGTGAAACGGGAGATCGCTTCTCTGGTCAGCGCTTTGAAAAAGGCGCCGCAGACCAGCGCGGCAAGTGGTGATGCGGAAGATGAGACTTCATCCAGCGATACAGCAGCAACCGAAACACCCGCAACAGAAAAAGCAACACGAACGCGCAAGCAGACGAAAACGGCGGCCGGCACTCAAAAAGCCACCCGCAAAACGGCGGCAAAAAAGACAACGAAAACCGCCACAAAGTAAACGCCTGAGCGTAATGAACTGGCCCCGCGCCACAGGCGGCGCGCCCGGCGATCTGCCCGTAATGCGGTCTTTTTACCGGACGCCCACCGCCTGACCTACAGGAGAAACGACGATGAGTTTTATCGCACAGCGCCCCGTCAGACCTGCTGAAAGTGATGTGACAGACGTGGACGACGGCGGCGCACAGATTGCCATCGGAACTTTCTGGCCGACGGTAAAACTCCACGATCTGCGCCTGGCTGCCCGCATCGCCGGTGACATTACAACATCCCGATTAATGCATATGGCAACGGAGGCCGCGCTGCATGTCGCGGATCAATTGAAGGACTGGCGCAAGCAAAGGGAAGCGGAAGGCGCGGAGTCACTGGCTTCTGTACTGCTGACTTCCGCCGGTGAACCTGTCGAGCAGATTAACGGCGAAAGCGCAAAAGTTTACCGCTTCCGGCGTGCGGTCTACTCCTTCACGCGCGCCAGCGTACTGGAGGGTTACAGGGATGTTGGCACCACGCCAAAAGGTGACAAAGACGCCGAAGCCCTGGACAGGCAAATAGATGATCTCTGGCGGGACGGGCGCTGGAGTATCGCTGACATTCGGGAAGAAGCCCGGATCTATGCGGAGCTGTTCTGATGAAAGTCAGGGCGCTGCAAAACGACACGGTTGATCAGCTTTGCTGGCGTCATTACGGCAAAACCGCAGGTGTCACGGAGAAGGTGCTCGAAGCCAATCCGGGACTGAGCAACCAGATATTTTTGAATGCCGGGCAGGAGATCGAGATGCCCGTGATAACCAGCGAGGTGGAACGGGTAACCGTCCAGTTATGGGAATGACTCTGGATCGTATTAACGAATATTTTGCGTTTGCGACATCCGCCCTGGTGACCGGCGTAGGCGTCATGACCGTCAGCGAAAAACTGGCGCTGGCTGGCCTTCTTCTGGGGATTGTTTCCGCCGTCCGGCTGGCGATTCACCGCCGCCGCATTGAGCAGGCCAGCCAGCGCCGTAACGATTTGATAGAGCAGATTCTCCACCAGGCGGAAACCCGCAACCTTTCGGACCGCGAGCGGCAGCTGCTGGAGCAACTGCACGGGGATAACCCGACATGAAGAACATCATCAAAAAATGTTCGATTGCGGTGATTGTGGCCCTTGGTATTTCGCTGGCGCCCGGGAGCGTCAGAACATCGAAAGAAGGGCAGCAGAAAATTGCCGGTTGGGAAGACTGCCGCAGCACGCCTTATTACTGCACGGCGGGCGCTCTGACCATTGGTGTCGGCTCCACGGGCGGCGTGGAAAACCGCGAATACAGCAACCAGGAAATAGCGCGGCGCTGGGTTAACGATCTGCAACGGGCTGAAAACTGCATCAATAACAATTTCCACGGCGCCGACATGCCCCAGCTCACCTTTGAGGCCATGACGGATGCCGCCCTGAATCTGGGCTGCACCGGGCTGATGTGGTTCACCGATAAAAACGGACGCAAGCAGAGGACCACGATCTGGAAGCATGCCCAGGCCAGACAATGGCCGCAGATGTGCAACAGGCTGACTGATTTCGTCAATGTGGGCGGTAAGCGCTCCGCCGGCCTGGTTAACCGGCGCAATGATTTTAAAGCCTGGTGCCTGCTGGGCCTGAGTACGCCGTCATGAGGGCGGGCAGTGTGATTGTGATGCTTGTCCTTCTGGCTGCTGTCTGGTGGCAGACCGACCAGCTGAGCGAGGCCAGGACCCGCAACAAGTTGCTGACCGAAACGGCGACCGGTTACGACCAGGTTATCCAGGAAGTGAAAGCGACCGCCATACAAACCCATAAGTTACTGGCAGAGGTGAAAGTCCGTGAGCAACAGCGTAATGCAGAAGGGGAGCGACGACGTGAAGCAATGCAGGCCGCGTTCAATGGTGACACGTGCGCTGTTACTCCTGTGCCTGACGCTGTCAGTCGTAGCCTGCAAAAACGCGCCGCCCGCGCCGGTCATTCAGTTGGTCCGTGAACCCGTCCCGGAGAGCCTGACCGAAGAGACGCCACGCCCGGCGCTGGATAAGCCAGTGACCTGGGGCGCGGTGGCGATATTCAGCGACAGGCTGATGGATGCGCTTGATGCCTGCAATGCTGACAAAGCGGCGATCCGCCAGTGGGACAGTCTGCGCCAGAACACCCGAAAGGAGCCATAAATGCTGAAGATAAACACACTCCGCGCCGCCATAGAGAAAGCAAATACCTGGTGCCGGGCGAACCCGGAAGCCTGGACGGTGTTTGTTGAAGAGGGTGGCATTGAAACCACCGGTGAAACACCGTCTTTCATGTATCGCTATTCTCTGGTGCTGTTCGTCATGAACTACGCCGGGAGCATTGACGACTTCACGCTGCCGCTGATGGCCTGGCTCTGGTTTAATCAGCCCGATCTGCTGCTGAACCCGGATAAAAACCAGCAGATTAAATTCACCACGCTGATTAACAACGACGACACCGCCGATCTGATGTTTGAGCTGCCGGTGCGTCAGCGGGTACTGGTGCAACTGGATGAAAACGGCGTGCCGTATGCCGAGCATTTGCCGGAGCCGCGCCCGCGCGTGCTGGTCCCTCACGCCTCTGGTTGGGGGCTGGTATTTGAAGGCATGCTTCAGGAGGCCGGAGCGTGAGCGATCGGATGTTCAGCGAGCTGGATCAGGTCTTTCAGGACATTCTCGACGGCGTCAGCCCGGCGGGGCGCACCCGTACCGCGCGCAAAATTGGCCTGGCAGTGCGCCGCAGTCAGCAGCGCCGTATCGCGTCGCAGAAAAACCCGGACGGCAGCGGCTACGCGGTACGCCGCCGCAAAGTTTACCGCACCCAGCAGGGGATCAAGTTCTTCTGGAATAACGAGGTGCGGGCGCTGAAAAACTGGCGCGGCGGGCGCGGTAAATATGGCCGGACAATCACTGGCTTTGACGAGAAGCGCCGGGATATCCGCACATTTTACCGGGCCGATATCGAGCGGTATCTGGAAATCAAAACGCAATCAGCGACGCATTCAGAGACAAAAAAAGCACCGATGTTTACCCGCCTGCGTACCCTGCGTTTTATGAAGGTCAGACCGGACGCGGGCGGCGTTACCGTAGGATTTGATGGCATCGCCGCACGCATTGCTCGTATTCACCAGTACGGCCTCAAAGACGAAGTTGGCCCGGGCGCCTACGCGCAGTACCCGGCACGCGAGCTGCTGGGCATGACTCCGGCAGACCTGAGCGCTACGGAAAACGCCGCTATTAGCAGTCTGGGCGGTGCGTCATGAATGCTGAGCTGATGCGCCTGCTGGAAAACATTCTGCGCCAGGGGGTGGTGGAGCAAATCAGCGCCGACAAGAAAGCGGTGCGCGTTCGTTCCGGCAGGTTGCTGACCACCTGGATCCGCTGGAACGTGACCCGCGCCGGGGTGTTCAGCATCTGGCTGCCGCCTTCGATAGGGGAGCAGGTCTGGATCGGTTGCCCGGGTGGCAACCCTGAAAACGCGTTTGTGATTGGCTCTGTATACAGCGCAGATAACCCGCCAACGGGCAGCAGTCTGCTGGAAATCAGCATCACCGCACCGGATGGCGCGCGCCTGCATTACGACGCCGCTGACGATGCCGGAGCGCTGTCCGTAACCGGTATTAAAACCGCGCATATCCAGGCAGAAACCCGCGTCACGCTGGACGCGCCCGAGGTGGAATGCACAGAAAAACTTAAAGCGCGCACTTTCGAACTGACCCACGGCGGAACGATGGCCGGTGATGTGATCCATTCCGGCGGCGTGTTGCAGTCAAACGGGATCACCGTGCACGAACATAAACACGGTGGCGTGCAGTCTGGCGGGAGTACTACAGGAGGCCCGCAATGACAGCCAGTTATACCGGGATGAACCCGGAAGGCACCGGCGCGCTGACCGATCACGATCAGCTCTGGCAGTCCGTGACAAAAATCCTCACCACGCCAACAGGCTCGCGTGTGATGCGCCGGGAGTTTGGCAGCGCGATCCCTGATTTGCTCGATGCGCCGCAGAACGCCGTCACCCGCATGCAGCTGATGGGCGCCGCCGCTATCGCGCTGGCGCAGTGGGAGCCGCGGATCAGCCTGACCACCGTCAACGTGGTGTTTTCAGAAACAGGCGCAGTGACCGCCGAGCTGAGCGGGACCATCACGGAAACCATGACAGAAACCAGCAACACCATCAGGTTAAGGAGCTAGTGTGCAAACGTCCGTCGATTTATCTCAGATCCCGCAGCCTGATATCGTCGAGGTGCCCGATTTTGAAACGGTGCTGGCTGATATCCGGGCGCTTATCGTGGCGGCCATGCCTGCGGAACTTCAGGCTTCTGTGTCTGCTGCGCTGTTGCTGGAATCTGAACCGATGGCGGCACTGGCTCAGGCCTTCACCTATCGCGAGATCCATCTGCTGCAACGCATCAATGAAGCCGTGCGCGCAGTGCTGCTTTCCAGCGCCTTGGGGGCGGATCTCGATCAGGTCTCGGGTAATTTTGACACTGAACGTCTGCTGATTACTGAAGCCACCGACGAGGCGGACGCCGTATACGAAAGCGACGAAGAGCTGCGCGCCCGCACGCTGCTCTCATGGGCGCGCCTGAGCACGGCGGGCGCCCGTAATGCCTATCACTATTTTGCGCGAGGCGCAGATGCGGATGTGCTCGACGTGCGCGCCTATGGCCCGGAGACGCATGATCAGGAGGGCCGCGTTTTCCTTTACGTGCTGTCACGCACCGGGGATGGATCCGCCCCGCAGGCGCTGCTCGATAAAGTCCTGGCGGCGGTTAACCCGGAAGACGTGCGCCCGATTACGGATTATGTGGCTGATTACGTCCGTTCCGCTGTGATAGTGAATTATCAGGTGGTTGCTGACATTTACGTCCCTTACGGCGTGGACACCGCCACGGTGCTGGAAAAAGCCACCGCAGCACTGAACGAATACACCGCCTCAGTGCATCTTATCAACGCCACCGCTGCACGGTCGGGCATAGACGGGGCTTTGCATCAGGACGGCGTTGTCACCGTCGATTTGCATTCACCGGCCGCCGACGTCGTTGCGACGATGGGCGAAGCGCCTCATTGCACCTCTGTGAAAATCAATCTTGTGGTGATGGACTATGACCGCTAATTATCCCGCCAGCATTCTGCCACCCAACGCAACCGCCGTGGAGCGGGCCATCGACAGGGCCAGCGCCGCCGCACTGGAGAGGTTGCCGGTATATCTGATCCGTTGGGTTAAAGATCCGGACAGCTGCCCGCTGGCGCTTCTGCCGTGGCTGGCGTGGGAATACCAGGTTGATACCTGGAATATTAACTGGTCAGAACAAAAGAAACGCGATGCGATCAAGCGCGCCCACTACATCCACCGCCATCGTGGTACGGTCGCCGCCGTCCGTCATGCCCTGGTGGACAGTCCTTTCGGGACGGATATTGTTGAATGGTTCAATCAGAACCCGAAAGGGGATCCGTATACCTTTCGCCTGAACGTGTATCAGAACGATTTGCCGGTGACGGAATACGACCAGCAGGATCTGAAACTGGCGGTGCTGCGCGCCAGGAATCTGCGCAGCTGGTTTTCCGTTCATGTATTTGGCCGACTTCAGGGAACCTCGTATGCGGCCGGTTACATGTACGCCACGGAGAAAATCACGCCGCGCTTTGTCCCGTTGCAGGTGGTTTTATCCCGCTACGAGCTGAATCTGGCCCCCGGTGACGCGGAAACGGTCACGGTGACAATTCTCCCCGAATACGCGGAAGATAAAACCTTTACGGTAACTACATCGGATCAAACAATCGCGACCGTCCGGATAGTAAACGGCGATATTCTGGTTACGGGCATGAAGCGAGGTACCTGTTCGGTCACCGTTACGACGACTAATGGCGTCAGTGCGGTGATAAGCATAAAAGTGGTCGCGGTAATGAAGTTCATTACCCGCATCGACAGTGCAACCAGGCCAATATTCTTTGCTCATATGGACGAGGGTTTCACGGTTGACTATGGCGACGGCATTGACAGCCGGGATTACCGTTTCGATCCCGCCAGTGAAGCTTCAGGTTGGGTTATTCCTACACGTGAATTAGTACAGGGAAAGGAATACACCATCACGGTTAAGAACACGGAAACTGCCTGTCTGCGCAGCCGTTTATCTAACTATTCTTCGAAACTGAACCCTGTTGTGGAATTGATTAGTGTTACAGGGGAAAGAGGTCATCTTTCAGGGTTCGCTTTGGATACCACCGGATTAATGGCTATTCGTCCCGGAGCATTTGACGATTTGCCAAACGTGAATAACTGCAAAAATATTTTTACCAACTGCTCGTCGCTTACAGGTATTCCGGCATCGTTGTTTTCTCGCATGAAGATAGAGGATTTTTCAGACGCATTCAGAGGGTGTACATCGCTTACTGAGGTTCCATCGGGGCTATTTGCAAACCAGCCCGATGTGATCGACTTCTCATCGGTATTTGCAGGCTGCACCGGCCTGATCAGTATCGGCAATAATCTGTTCCACAGCTGTGTATCTGCGGTGAATTTCAGTTACGCGTTTGATGGTTGCTCAATGCTTGCAAATATCGGCACGGGAATATTTACAGGATGCGGTTCAGCAGGGACATTCTCTTATAGCTTCAGGGCGTGTAAAAATCTTCTTGTCTTGCCTGCTGATATGTTTGCGGATGTTCCGGGCGGCGCATTCACCGGCGTATTCCAGAATTGCACGGCACTGACGGCAATTCCCGCCAACCTGTTTAAAACATGTTCTGAAGCGAATCATTTTGGCGGTGCATTCACTGGCTGTTCGCAGCTTCTTTCTGTTCCTGCCGGTCTGTTTGCTGGTCTGTCGAAAGCGACCTATTTCGGCACGGTCTTTTCTGGTTGCAGTTCGCTGAAAACGGTCGGCGCGGGTTTATTTGCCGGGTGCAGCCAGGCGCAGACATTCGCCTCTGCATTTTACAGCTGCCGCTCTCTTGAAACTGTAGCGAAAGATATTTTCAGCGGCTGCGTAGAGGTGACGACCTTTGCCAGTACGTTTTATGGGTGCAGTAGCCTGACGGCGCTCCCGTCTTTTACTGACTGCGCGAAAGTCACCACTTTCTCATACGCTTTTGCTAACTGTGGATCGCTCACGAAAATTGATGCTGATGCTTTTGCTGAGAAAGCGCTGGTAACGACATTCACATACGCTTTTGTAAACTGTACTTCGCTGGTATCTGTGGGGGACGGCGCATTTCGGGGATGTAGCGCGTTAACCAGCCTGGGCTATACGTTTTCAGGTTGCCGCTCTCTGGTTTCTCTCGCGGGAGATATGTTTGCCGGTTGCGCCAAAGTGACAGCCGTCGATTTCTTGTTCGAAAAGTGCTCCGCGCTGGCTGGACTGCCAAAACAACTATTCAGCGACATGGTGTCCCTGAAAGGCATGGGATCGACATTCCGGGATTGTACTTCACTGATCGCGCTACCATCCGGCCTGCTTGATGGTTGCATCAATCTCACTTCGTTAACGCTGACATTCTCGGGTTGTACCTCACTGGCGGTATTGCCCGGCGATTTGCTGAAAAACAACATTCTGCTGTCCGGTGCCGGATCGACGTTCTACGGTTGCACCTCACTGGTAAATATTCCGCCGACGCTGTTCGCGTCCTGCTCGCTTATTACCTCGTTTGGCGCCACGTTCCAGAATACCGGCGTGGAGGAAATACCGGAAAACCTGTTCAGCGGCAACCCGCTGGTGACCTCTTACGGCCAGACTTTCAGGGGCTGTAAAAACCTGCGCTCAGTGCCAGCCGGTCTTTTTGCCGCCAGCATAAGTGCCACGGTATTCACGAATGTCTTTTCGGAATGCAGTGCGCTGGAAGTCGTCGGGGCGGGATTACTCAACACCACGGCGGTAACGACGGTGGGTTATCTGTTTGACGGCTGCGCGTCATTACACAGCGACGTTAACACGATATTTAATCTTGCGAGTTACCCGGAGATTGTCACCACAACGGCAATATTCAGGAGCTGCGCATTACTCGCCGGCAAAGGCCTGGTATTTATGGGCAAAGTGCCGAACGTCACCGCGCACTATTACGCGTTTTATGCCTGTGCGGGCCTGGACGATTACGACGATTTACCCGGCAACTGGATAACGAACAAACTATGAAAACATTCAACCAATTAAAAAGCCTGATCGACTTTTGTCAGACCGATGCGTTTTTCCTGGAACACCTGAACCGGCTTCAGATCGCTGGTGTGATTTATCTTGATGAAGGCGATATCGATGCTGACCGCAAGACCGTGAGTGATGATTTTTATGATCAACTTGCCAGCGTGTACGGCATTGAGCCAGAAACAAAAAGTGAGGAGGTATAATGGCCACGGGACTGACACTAACTACGGCGGGCGCCGCCGAAATCGAGGCCGCGTATCAGGCGGGGGAGGTGGTGGATATTACCTCCGTGCTGATCGGCGATGGTGGCGGCGTGACATTGCCGACCGATCCCGATGAGCTGGCGGCGGTGACGGCGCTTTTTGGACAGTTTGGCCGTGAAACCTTTGACTCTGATTCAAGCTATGAGGGGTTTATCAGCGGGCAGATCGTTATCAACTGTCAGGATTATCCGGGTAAAACGCTCAGAGAAGCGGGGCTGGTCAGCGCTAAGGGTACGCTCATCGCTTACGGCACATACCCGGCGACATACCTCCCGGCGCAATCGGATTCCATTATCAAAGAGATCATTCTGACGCTGGTGTTGACGCTGACGCACAGCTCAAATGTGCAGCTCGTTATCGATCCGACACTTGCCACTATCACGCTGGAAACGGGCGATAAACGTTATCTGCGGCGAGCACAAAATCTTGCTGATTTAAACGATACAGAAGAGGCCCGGGAAAATCTGGAGCTTGGAAACTCAGCCACGCGGGACGTGGGCACCGAGACGGGAACGGTAGCTGCGGGGGATGACTCGCGGATCACCGGTGCACTTCAGAAAGAGAATAATCTTTCCGATCTGAGCGATACATCCGAAGCCCTGAAGGCGCTGGGACTCAACAGCGACGGAGCGGCCTATAGGGCAATTGTTGACGCTATTTTTTACGTTGGGATCGTTATCTCAGGTGAGCAAAGCCCGGCTGAGCGGTTCCCCTGGCAGACGTGGATGGATTTAAGCGAAACCTTTGCTGATAGGGTTGTCAGGATTGGTTCTCAGTATGGTGTGACCGGCGGCAGCAACAAGGTGAAGCTTGAAGCCGATAATTTGCCTCCACACTGGCACCGCTCCGGTGACAGATCCCCCGGAGCAACGTGGGATCCGACCACAACACATGGAACAGATAACCAGAAAAGTGGACCGCTGGCGCTGACTGAAGGAACCTACATTGATGCAGCAGGCCTGAATGAATCTAGCAACAAACCGGTAGATGTGACCAACGAATATGTTTCTCTTTGTATGTGGATAAGAACGACATAAAAATCTCTCTGTGTTTGTGTAATAGTTTCGCCGTAGTAGGAACGCTGAACTCAGACCCGTGTTGAGTTAAAAGATTATTCATGTTGTAATCAATTAGCAGTATGTGAATAACTTATGCGGGGGCGATTTTAACCTTCAATTTATATTTCAATATGTGAAAGATGTGGACTACTGTAGAAATATGTTTTATAAATACGTTTCGTATCCATGTGAAATTGCTGTTAAATGGTCTGGCACATATTTAGCATGTGCCTATACTTAATGTGATGGAGGCAGTAATGGGTAGTATCACAGTTATTTTGGGAGAAAATGGGAAAGGTAAGACAAGGTATTTATTAAATTACCTTGAGGAAAATAAGAGTGATAAATGTATTGCCTTGATTTCTAACTCATTGATAAATCCATTCCCAATGCCTCGCGGCGGTTCGCGGTATCATTGTTATAGATTGAGGGCGAGAAATGTGATGTCCCCACATCATTATTCGCGGGGTATTAATAATTACTTTGGGATTCTTCTCTCAAGATATTCCGTAAAGGACCTTTTTTATATTTTGAGACACGTAGGTTTCGATGATGATTTTATAGTTAGAAGGCGTTCATTATATAAAATCCATAGTTATGATGATGACTCTTCAAATGAGAAAAAATATAAATTGGTACCATCGGAATATAGTAAGGTCTTACATAGGGGCTATCTAAATGAATCAATAGAACTTTCACTCGGCTTTGTCGAAAAATACTCTCATTTTTTTACTGAGGTACATGAATTTCATCTCACTTATTATAGCCACCAACTTCAAAAACAAGATTATCTAGATCATTTAAAATCGGAAAGAGAAATCAGAAGCCACATTGGTAATTCTTCATTTAATCATCTTTTTGAAAGTGAGTTTTTTGTTAGAAAAAACAATGACGTTTTCCCTGTGTCTAGTGCCAGTTCTGGTGAGTTGTATATTCTGGCTCTAGGGCTATTCATACAGAAGTTTTTAGACGATACTGAAAAATTCAACCTGCCGAAAGTTATATTGATCGACGAGCCTGAAAATAGTTTGCATCCAAAATGGCAGCGTGAATATATAGCTTTTCTAAAAGGTTTTATAGGCTATCAGGATGTGGATGTAATCATTGCTACTCATTCACCACTTATAGCTATGGAAAACGATAATTATAATAAAGATATTTCTATAGTGAGTATTAATAATGGAGAGCTCGAACCAATTGATTATGATAGCTATGACAATAATATAGAGCAGATTTATTATCAGCTTTTTGGGGTACTGACACCAAAAAATAGATATCTATCAGAATATTGTAATAAGCTTTTGAAAGATTTTGCCGATGGGAAAATTACTTATGATAAAGTTCGTAATGTCATTATTAGCATGAGTAGCGCATCATTTGATCCTAAGCAAAAAGATTTTCTTGATGATATACTTTCACTTTTGAATAAATTAAGGGGCCGTGTTAATGGCTAGTTTTATTTTTTCAAAAGAAGATTATGAAATAATTGAGTCCTGTGTTGTTCGTGGGCATAAATATTGGGATGATGATTCATTGAGTGATTTAAAAAGGCGATTAAAGGAGTATTTAAAGGACAGGCAGAGGAATGTTTGTTGTTACTGTTTAAGAAGTTTTCATGGGGAGTTTAATCTTGTTATAGATATTGAACATATACTTCCGAAACATAAATATGCAGACTATATGTTTAAAATTGATAATTTAGCCGCTTCATGCAAAAGATGCAATATGAAAATGAAGGGGCGGCGTATTGATTTTATCAAGAATCCTTTTGTAAATAGTGTAAATCCTTTTGCGGGGGAAAATTATTTTTTTATACATCCTAATAGTGATGTATTTGAAGAACATATTCGATATGTTTATGTACAAAATGGACGTGATATTATGGTATTTTATAACATCATAAACAATAGTCCAAAGGGCGTTTTTTCTCACAATTTCTTTGGGTTAGATAAACTTGCCGTATATACTTATAATAAGGCTCAAGGGTTGTCTTTCGAAGATGAGGACTCTTATTCGGGAGATCCTAATGCAGATGACATAGAGGATGATGAGCAGGATGAATTTCATGATCTAGATATTGAGGCTGCTATTGATGAACTATTCAATAAGTATAAATAAGCAAGGGTTCTAATGTTTAATTGCCAACAAATAGAATCGTAATGTTAACGGTTCTATTTGTTGCTCTAAATGTTCCTTGCTCAGAATCTTAGCGGTAAGAACGGTTTTTATACTCTTTGTGTTTGATTTGTTTTTCAATTAGTTGGCTTTGTTTGTGTCTGCAAGCGACAGTCTTGTGAGGTTTTATAGAATATTTTGACTATACTGTAGGGTGTGATGTTGTTATTTGTTGTTTTTCATGTCTTGGAAGAAAATAAATATTTAAGCCTTGGTAAGTCATTTTTTAATGTTATCTTACCGTTAGTATAGACAGCTAAATTAACTTTTAAAAAAATCACGATGTTAATCAACTGGGTCCCTTCTAAGATTTACTGCTATCAGTTCCAGCACTTTCCTTAAGGGTTGTCATCAACTCACTCACATAAGAATTGTGCAGCCGTTCCCTGATATCTTCATCAACCCTTTGCAACGAGAGTGTGAACTCAATTTTTTTCGCCTTACCATAGCGATCGAACTCCTGGTGCGTCTCCTGCAAACCCGTGATGACATACATCCCATAAATAGAGCCGACGCCATCAATCAGAGGCCAGGCTAGCCCAGTATAGGCCATTGTCGAGACAGCACCCAGCGACAGATTGCCGCCGGTGATTTCAGGATACAGCAACCCACCCAGCGTCAGTTGGTTCTCACCTGCGCCAACGTACTGCCATTTTGCGCTGCGGCCCACACGGTCATTCTTTACGTGCCGCCAGTTACGAGATAACTGTAATTGCTGATAGGGCAGTGTCCTGAGTTCAAATACAAAAAGTCCGAATACCATCATCATAGTTATTACTCCTTATTAATCGTTATCCCGGAACGAACCCCGTGCAGCACGTTGCCTTTTATCAATTTCCGCGCGGACAGCTTCGCCAACAAGTCGCGCCAGTTCGCGCGGATTGCTGTTCTGAATGCCGTGCAGATGGATGTGAATATCACCGGAAAAACTATTACCTTGAGCCGCAGCCGCCGTGTGGGTGCTTTGATTCCGGCGTACCGGTTGCCATGCCTGCGTCTGTTTTATCAATGGTTCGCCAGCGGCAATAACCGGGCGAGCGCTGACAGACTGGCGGACAAGCTTCGACTCCTGCCATTCACCACGCACCGCAAAGGCTGGAGGGAGATTTTTAAATACAATGTCACCCGGCCCGATACGTTTGCGCTTTTCCTCATCTAAAAGGCCTTTGGTGTTATCCGCGATTTGGCCCAGCCGCCGCTCTGTTCCAGAGTTGCCCCCGAGCACATTGGGCGGCGGAGCGCTGCCTTTGCTTGCAGGCTTTTCAGATGACCATTGCCACTCCCTTTTAACCATGCGCCCGGATTTTTCATCCCATTCCCACATAACCGGAATAGCCCTGAGTCTGGCCGCTTCCAGCCTGGCTCTTACAATGCCATCGGGGATGAGATCGAGCTTCTCCAGTAACCAGCCGACGCCTTCCATTAACTTCTGAAGCGGCCAAAGCAGAACGCTAAGTGCGGTCCCCAGGACTTCGCCAAAAGTCTGCCCGGCGCTGGCGCATTTGTTTAGCGCCTCGCGACTCTCCTCAACGGGCGTTAATACTTTTTTAAACCAGTTCCAGACGTTTTTGACGCCATTCCCAATGACCCCGAAAACGGGCGCCAGCCGGGAAAATGCGTTATAAACTGGCGCGAACCCCTGGATGACGCCTGTAAAAAAACCGCTAAAGAAGGCCTTAATTGGTCCCCAGTATTTCCAGATCAGTACCCCAGCCGCTACAAACGCAGCCCCCACTAAGCCGATTGGGCTCAATAGCATTGATAAGCCGCCACTCAGCGCCGCAATTTCGCCTTTCACAATGCCGAAGAGAGCAGGGATCCCGGTTAGCCGCAGTGCCAGCCCGCCAATGCTTTTTGACAGGGCGCCAATAGCAGTCACCGGAGAGGTAAAGGCGCCAAGTAACGCACCGCGCAGTGGTACCATCAATCTGGTTAATACGCTGAGGCGTCCGACCAGGCCGCTGAGTAAAGCACCCCATCCGCTAATTTTTGCCAAGGAGCTACCGCCCGCGGCACTCATCATGCGGAACGCTGATACCGTACCTCCTATGCCGCTCCCGCCGGACAGCAGTGCAAACCCGAGCCTGAGCTTTGCAAGCGGCCCTAAAAGTAAACCAGCAGCTAATGACATCCCGCCAATTACAGCGGTCAGTGCCAGTGCAGTCCCGCCGGCGAGTAACAACGTTTGTGAAAGTCTGGGGTTTTCTTCTATCCAGCTTTGAACAGTGCCAATAACCCGGCTAAGCCCCTGTGTCAGCCTGCGCAATGGGCCGTCTACTGTCTCAGCCACAGAAATACGGAACGCCTCCCACGCGCTGTCCAGTTCCTTCAAATCGCCGCCAAGGTTGTCTTTCTTCTTGTTAGCGACGGCGAAGGCTTCCTGATTTTTATGCGCTTCAGCAATTTGTTCATAGAGTGACTGGAGGTAGCCATCACCTGCGCCGTTGACCAAAGACTGGAGGCTCGTAAAACCCTCTTCTCCGGCGATATCTTTGAAAAATGAAACCTGATCCACCTCGCCAAAGCGGGAAACGCGTTTTTGTAGATCGAGAAGAATATCGAACGGACGTCGCATTTTTCCGCTCGCGTCGGCAGTTTCCACTCCCAGCTCTTTGAGTGCCTTTTTGGCTGCCGTAGTAGGGGAGGCCAGGCGGGAGAGTGAGCGACGCATTGCCGTACCGGCCTCACTACCGCGAATACCCACGCGCGCCAGCGTGCCGGTCATGGCTGCGGCTTCTTCCAGGCTAATCCCAAGTCCCGCTGCTACCGGCCCGACAACTTTCATTGTCTCGCCTAGGCTGCTTAGCGTGGTGTTGGTACGGGTAAATGTACCTGTCAGCACATCGCTGACTCGGTCCATTTCTCCGGCGTCGAGGGCGAACTGTGAAAGAATATTTGAGCCGATGTCTGCCGTTTCACCCAGTTCCATACTGCCTGCCAGCGCCATATTGAGCACGCCGGGCAGTGCGGCACGGATAGCATCTGGGGTAAAGCCCGCCATTGCCAGAAAGGCCTGGCCGCTGGCGGCGTCACGTGTGGTAAAGGCGGTTTCAGCACCGAGTTTTTTTGCCTGAGTGCGCAAGGCGGCCAGCTGCGAATCGCTTTTATCGAGCCGCGTCAGCGCCTGGACGTTTGACATTTCCTCATCAAAACCAACCGCAGGCGACAGGAAGCGTCCGGCGCCGTACCCGGCAGCGGTTGCTGTACCTAATGCTATGGCACCGCCAGAGCGCAACTTCCCGGCCATCTGCTGCGCACCCTCGTAACGTTTACGAGCTTGAGTGACCGCAGCAAGTTGCCGTTTTTCCCGTTCAAGGGATTGGTTGTATTGTTCTGTGCGGCGTATCGCGTTACCGATGGTGGCGCTACTACCGGAAAGCATGACGCCATGCTGGCGCAGGGCTGATGCACTCTCACGAAGGCGGGCCACTTCCGTCACACGTTTTGCGGTCAACCGATCAAGCCGCTCACCCAATCGGGACATCAGTATTTGCTGTTTTTCCGTCAGCGTCCCGTTTTTACGTTGCGCTTCTGACAAGCCATCAAAGCGGGCGCGGGCACGTGAGATGGAACGATCGGTTTTGCCGACGGCCGCGGTCATTCGCTGAAAAGTGGCACTGCTCTTATCGAGCCCTTTCAGGGTGGATTGTGTTTTTCTGAGGGAGTCGGAAAGGCCACCCGCACTCTGGCGGGCAGCATTAACGGGGCGGGTAAATCTGTCGATAGCGCTGAAAGCAACGCGTATATCAAGACTCTTCATCACTGGCACCACTTCGAAGCGCCGCCCGCTTGCGCCAGGCTATCACCTCGCCAAGAGCCATGCCGAAAACTTCAGAGGGCGGCCAGTTAAAAATAACGGCAATATCAGCAACCAGATCATCGATCTGGTCAAACGCAACGGTGATTACTCGCTCTCCGTCTCCGCCACGTTCGACGCTCCAGGCTCCGGCGGATTCAAGAAAGGGACCAGAAGCTCTGCCAGCCCGATAAAGTCCAGAGTGTGCATTTCGTTGATTTCTTTTTGTGTCAGCGCAGGCGCGGTGACCCGCGTCAACAGCGTGGCAATTGAGTCTGCATCCATATTGGCAACGCGGATAAGATTCAGGCCGCGCAACGATCCGGCCTGACTGATGGCGCCGGTGATTTCCACCTGACCGATCTCACTGTCTTTACGAACTACCGGCTGCATCAGCGTGAACAGGTTTTTAGTTTTTTTAGCCATGTTAAAAATCTCCGGGCGGCATCTTTGCCACCCTCTGAAAGGTTATTAATTGCCCATGCCAAGGGCGGAGGTGATGCGGTCCGGGAACATGTTCTGACCGTTCTTTTTGTAGATGAAATTCAGCAGATCGATTTCGATAATGGGCTGATCATCAATGGAGAATTTGTAGTAGGTGGATTTAAAGGTGTAGCTTTCCTCCGTGTCTTCTCCCTGTTTTGAGTCCCCACCGTCAAGTTCAGTAAATCGCCCGCGCAGCTCTACCTCGACAAGCTGGCTTTCGCCATCAGTGAAATATTCACCCGCAAAGCGCAGCCGCGTGCCGTCAATTTCTGCTCCGTATTCGAGAAACAGTGCTTTGATGACACCACCAAATACAATGGTGGAATCCAGCGCGCCAGCCTCAAGGCCGAGATCAACACCGACCGCACCCAGCATGCCACCGCCCTGATAGTCCTCTATCTTTCGTGACAGTTTGGGGCGAGTGAAAGAGGTCACTTTTCCCAGATAGTTGTCGCCGTTAACAAAGCAGCTAAAAAGCCGCAGTTTGTGAGGAATAGCCATTATTCACCCCCGAGCGACGCGAACGCCGGTTCGTAAAAATCATCAGTAAAGGTCTGGTATAGCGTCAGATCTTCAAGCGGTGGGACCGGGCTGTAGCTATAGCGCACAATCAGTTTTCCCTGGCGCAAATCCGTGGTGCCGTTGTCCAGCGTGTCATACCAGCAGTCAGCGCCGATAAGCTGGCCGGCAGTGACTTTTTTGCTGAGAGCAGAGCGGATGCCGCTTACCACATCTTTCACGTTGGCCGGAGTGAGCGGGCTGTCAACAGAGGTAAATTGCGCCTCCGCAATACTGTCCGCCAGGATCTGCGCGGTACGGGTAAACACCTCAAAAGTGTAGGTTTCGGTGTCCGTGGTGCGGTTACCCCAGAAGCGGAAACCGTCACGCTTGATAAGCGTCGTGATTTCGTTGTTGTTCAGCTCGTTAGCGTCGCTGTCTTCTGCCTGCAATGCCCAGAATACATCTTTCGAAATACCCAGAACGTTATTCACCACAACGTTGGACAGCGATTTGTGCCAGCCCTGGCTGTTATCAATAGCGGCGCGCAGGCCGCAGGCGTAAGCCGGGGCGGGAAACGTTTCGTTATCATCCGTCAGGGGGTTGTAAGCGATAAAGTCCGGCCAGATCAGCATCAGCTCGCGGTAAGCGAAGGTTTTGCGATAAGCGATAGCCTCCGCCATGGTCGCGCAGCCGTTGCAACCGGCATAAACAAAAGCCCGCAGATTCTGGGCAATCACGCAAAGCTGTGACGTCACTTCCGCAGTGTCGTAGTCCGGCACCGCCAGGATGCGCGGGCGATAGCGGGTTTTGGCCTCCGCCGTCAGCAGGGCATACATTCCCGTATAGCTGTCGCCATCTGTTCCACCAATAATGGCCTGGGACTGGCTGTCGCCGTTACCGGAAGCCTCTTTCACCCGGACAATCACAACACGCGGACTGCACTGATCGGAAATGGCTTTGAGGGCTTTGTAAAGTGACCCGGTTTTACCTGCCTTGCCGAGGACGTTACGTACCCGTGTCAGCAGAACCGGAGTATTGAGCGGGAAAGTTTCCGGATCGGCGTCATCAGCAACCGCAACAATACCGATCACGCTGGAATCAATGTCATTGATTGCCTGCTGTAGGTCGGTATTTTCGCGAGAGCGGACGCCGTGAAAACGAGTTTCAGACATAAGTTCACCATCATGTTGCTCTTTGAGTTCAGGGCAATATTCAACGTTAAGTCTGCTGGCGTCGCCTGGTTGCCGGTCTGCCCGTTCGCTGACAACAAAAAGGGATTCAGCCCCGCGCGCGGGCATGGAATCATCAGCAAAAAACGGGGGAGTTATGTCGATAGCAGACACGCTGACAACAGCAGCCGAAGCGTATGTAGAAAAATTAAGTGAGGTCGTAAAGACGCCAGATTTTAGTATTACGTTGGGTGGTGTAGCCCTGACCGAACTGGCCGACCGAATCACCTCGCTATCTGTTACAGATAACAACGGTTTTGATGCTGACCAGCTAACTCTGTCAGTAGATGACTCTGACGGAATAACGGATTTACCCCCACGCGGTGCGGAGCTGGCGGTGTCCATCGGCTGGCTGGGTGAGGCGTTGATCTACAAAGGCCTCTACACCGTTGACGAGGTGGGGCATAGCGGGCCGCCGGATGTTATTGACATCACCGCACACAGCGCTGATTTTCGCGAAGAGATGAACGTCAGGCGGGAGGTGTCCTGGCATGATGTGACGGTAGAGCGGGTGGTATCGGCCATAGCCCGGCGTTATGACCTGATGCCGATGATTAGCGAGGCCCTGATCGACATTGAGATCGACCATGCGGATCAGACCGAAGAGAGTGACATGTCGTTTTTAACACGCATGGCGGAGATGCTGGGGGCCATTGCCACCGTGAAAAATGGCTGTCTGCTGTTTATCCTGCCTGGGGGCGGCGTCAGTGCATCTGGTAGGGCGCTGCCATCGGCTGAGATAACCCGTGCCAGCGGAGATCGTCACAGGTTCCGCATTGCCGATCGTGATGCTTACACTGGTGTGCGGGCGTACTGGCTGGATCTTAATTTCGGCAAGAAAAAACCGGTCAAGGTCACTAAGCGCAAAACAAATACTGCCAGAAAAAAGCCTGAGGAGAAAAGCAGCCGGCCGGAGGGGGATTACATGGAGGGCGCTGAAGGTAACGTGTATGTTTTGCGTAAAACCTATCAGAACGAAACGGCGGCCAGGCGCGCAGCTGCGGCAAAATGGATACAGCTCCAGAAAGGCGCGGCACAGTTTTCGATAACCCTGGCGCGCGGCCGCGCCGATTTATATCCGGGTATGCATCTGAACGTGTCGGGCTTTAAGCCTGAAATCGATACTCAGGATTGGATCATTGCCAGAGCGGAACATGTGATAGGTGATAACGGATTTACCACGAAAATGGAGCTTGAGGCGAAAATAAGCGACTGGATTGCAGAAACAGAACAGTAGCGGCCATAATAGGCGTGAGTTCAACTCCCTATGGGAGATCATCATGTTTGTTTGTCCCTACTGCGGCGCAAATGCCCGCACCCGCACCAGCCGCCGGTTAAGCGAGTTCACCATCCGGCAATACCATCAATGCCAGAATCTTGAATGCAGCGAGTCATTCACGACACTTAACACCGTAGAGCGCAGAGTAACAAAGCGCTCTACCAGCGCAGATCCTTTGCCGCCAGGATTTATCCCCGGCGACGCTTTCCCTGCTTCTCATTACGGGAACAGTCAACTTAGTCTTGCAGTATAAAAATAGCCCCCTGGAAAGGGGGCTATTCTTGTCAATGTGGTCGATATGTGGACATTTTTGAAATAAATCCTTTTATTTCAATTTATTAAATTCCAAAAAAAAGCCCCGTCGGGGGCGACGGGGAAAAACTCATTGATTATGGAATGATCTGTTCTCTGGTCAGTTCGAGAACAAGGGTTAATCTACGAGGGAAAAGTGCAGGCAAGATGGAGAAAACGTGGAGATTCAGGCTAAAATCCCCGGGAATTGAAGAAAGGAGAAAAGATGAAAAAGTTACTGGCTATTTTGCCCCTGGCGCTGGCCGGCTGCGCCCAGCCGCAGCCCACCGCGCCGACGAAAACCATCGGCATGGCCAATCCCGCGTCGGTCTACTGCCAGCAATCCGGCGGCACCCGGGTGCCGGTGCAAACGCCGCAGGGCGTCAGTACCCAGTGCAAGCTGCCCAGCGGCGAAACCCTCGATGAGTGGGCGCTATGGCGCCGGGACCATCCGGCTAAATCGTAACCGGCAGGGCCACCAGCCAGGCGGCCAGCACCCGGGCATGATTCTGCTCGGTGTTCTTCGCGGCGTACAGCAGCGTCAGCGGCTGGCGCTGCGCCAGCGCCGCCAGCCGCAGGCCCGTTTCGCGATGGGCGTCGAGCTCCTGACGATAGCGCTGGCTGAAGTGGTCGAAATCGATCGCCTCGCCGTGAAAGGCTTTCCGCAGCTCAGCGGACGGCGTTAACTCTTTACACCACTCATCGCAGGCCAGCGCCTCTTTTTTAATCCCCCGCGGCCAGAGACGGTCGACCAGCACCCGATAGCCGTCGCTGCTTTCCTGTGGATCGTACACCCGTTTACATTGAATCATCATCCTGCTCCCTCTGTGCCATCCAGGCGAGCAACTGCGGGATCTGCCCGTCGGAAAATACCGTGATGCCGTGAGCGCGCAGCAGGTCGGCGGCCACGCCGGCGCCCGCTTTGCGCCGCCCGCGAAAGGAACCGTCATAGATAAACTGACTGCCGCAGGTGGGGCTGCCGTCGGTGAGTAATGCCGCCTGACATCCCGCTTCCCGGGCGGCGCTGAGCGCCAGCCAGCTCCGGGCAGTGGATCACCAGACGATCCGCCTGCTGCCAGCGGGACAGGGTCGCCGCCAGCTGCGCTTTCTCGCTACCGTTATATCGCACCTGGAATCCCATCAGGCAGGCGCTGACCAAAAGCTTACTTTTCATCCTCTCTCCCTTTTGCGCTTGATCCAGTATACCTCACCCGCCGGCCACGGCGGGGGGGTGAAAATAAGGATTGTGTTCCGCGGAGGGGATCGCTATCCTGACGTGCCTTGTGCTGCTCGTCTCGTCCAGACATAAGGAACCTGCTATGAAAACCCCTTTACGCCTCGCCCTCGTCGGCGATTATCACCCCGATATTGTTGCCCATCAGGCCATTCCCCTGGCGATAGACGATGCTGCCGCCGTGCTGGAGCAGCCGGTGAAATATGACTGGCTCGCCACCCCGTCGATCGCCTCCGGCGACGCGCTGGCGGAGTACGATGCCGTCTGGGTCGTTCCCGGCAGCCCGTATCGTCACCCGGAAGGCGCGTTTGCCGCTATCCGCTATGCCCGTGAAAACAGCATTCCTTTCCTCGGCACCTGCGGCGGCTTTCAGCATGCGGTGATTGAATACGCCCGTAACGTGCTCGGCTGGCAGGACGCCGGTCATGCGGAAACCGACAGCGAAGGGCGGATGGTGATCGCTCCCCTCAACTGCTCGCTGGTGGAGACTACTGCCGTCGTCGAGCTGCGGGCGAATACGCTGATTGCCCGCGCCTATGGTCGGGAGAGCATTGAAGAGGGCTACCACTGCCGCTACGGGGTGGACAGCGCGTTTGCCGCGGAGCTGGAGCAGGGCGATCTGCGCGTCACCGGCTGGGATGAAGAGGGCGAGATCCGCGCCGTCGAGCTGGTGACGCACCCGTTTTTTGTCGCCACCTTGTTTCAACATGAACGTCATGCGCTGGACGGGCGTCCTGCGCCGCTGGTGCAGGCGTTGCTGCGCGCCGCGGCACAATAACCCTACCGGCAGCGGGCGCTGCCGGTCATTTTCAGGGATGAATCTCCCGGTCGCGCCCGGCGAGGGCGCCGCAGACCGCCATCACCAGCGAAATCAGCGCCACCGCCAGCAGCGGAATATGCCAGTCGCCATTGGCATCGTGGATCCTACCCATCAGCGGCGGTCCGCAGGCGGCCAGCAGATAGCCGACGCTCTGCGCCATCCCCGACAGCGCCGCGGCCTGGTGCGCCGAGCTGGCGCGCAGGCCGATAAACGTCAGGCCGAGGATCATCGTGGCCCCGGAGCCAAAGCCGAACAGCAGCGTCCAGCCGATGGCCAGCCCTGGCAGCAGCCACAGCCCGGCGGCGCTGATGGCGCACATCAGGGCGACCAGCACCGCGATCCCACGCTGGTCGCGCAGCCGATGCAGGATCAACGGTATCGCCAAACCGGGCGCGGCGGTCGCCAGCTGCAGCAGGCCATGCAGCGAGCCGGCCTGCGCTTCGCTATAGCCCATACTCTGCAGAATCGACGGCAGCCAGCCGATAATCACGTAATAGACCAGCGAGTTGATGCCGAGGAACAGCGTCACCTGCCAGGCCAGCGCCGACCGCCAGATCCCCCGGTTATGCATGGCGCCTGAGCCGGTCAGCGGCGCCTCCGCTTGACGCCGGGACTGCGGCAGCCAGCTGACGAGCGCCAGCAGCGGGAAGATCATCAGCAGCAGCAGCGCCCCGCGCCAGCCGAATCCGGCCATCGCCACGGGGACCACCAGCGCCGAGCCAAGCGCCGCCGCGCCGCCCATCGTCAGGGAATAGGCGCCGGTCATCCGGGCGACATGCTGCGAGAAATCCCGTTTAATCAGCCCGGGCAGCAGCACGTTACCCAGCGCAATGCCGCAGCCGATCACCGCCGTGCCGATAAACAGCCATGCAGCGGAGGGCAGGGAGCGCAGGGCAATGCCGGCGCAGATCAGCAGCATCGCCAGCAGCAGGCTGCGCTCCATGCCGAATCGGCGGGCAACCCCAGCCGCCAGCGGCGAGACAAGGCCAAAGGCCAGCAGCGGCAGGGTGGTGAGCAGCCCGGTCTGCGCGGTGGTCAGGCCATAGTCGCTACGAATCGCGTCCAGCAGCGGCGCCGCGCCGGTAAAGACCACGCGCAGGGTGGTGGCGATGAGCAGGATACCGGCAATCAGCAGCGCGGGGCGGCGGCCGGTGGAGGAGATCACAGAAGACATATCATTCTCAAGGTAACTAACGAGGGGGGTTACGATAGCGACTTTGCCCCCTGTTTAAATCAAGCTAAAATGACAGATTATCGCTAATATCGGACAACATGATGATCGGACTGGGTCTGGATGGTTATGAACCGGACAGTGGCCACGAATCGGCTATTGCCTTTCGTATTCGGGTGGTGGAGGCGGAGCAGTATATTCCGGCGCATTCCCACCGTAAGGGGCAGCTGATCCTCGCCCTGCACGGCGCCTTGACCTGCGAGGTGGAGAACGCGATGTGGATGGTGCCGCCGCAGTATGCGGTGTGGGTCCCGGGGCAGCTTTCCCACAGTAACCGCGCCACCCCCGGCGCCCAGGTGTGCTTCCTGTTCATCGAGCCGGGCGCCGCGCCGATGCCGGACCGCTGCTGTACGTTAAAGATTTCCCCACTGGTGCGTGAGCTGATCCTCACCCTGGCGGAACGCGGCGGCGAGTCGCTGGCCGCCCCCGCCACGGCCCGGCTGGTGCAGGTGCTGTTTGATGAGCTGCCCCGGCAGCCGCAGGAGCACCTGCAGCTGCCGGTATCGAACCACCCGAAAATTCGCCAGATGGTGACGATGATGGCCGAGGATCCGGCGCGCTGGCAGACCCTGAGCCAGTGGGCGGCGGAGTTCGCGATGAGCGAGCGCAATCTGGCGCGGCTGGTGGTGCGTGAAACGGGGCTGAGCTTTCGCCGCTGGCGCCATCAGCTGCAGCTGATCCTTGCGCTGCAGCAGCTGATCCGCGGGCAGACGGTGCAGCAGACGGCCCAGGCGCTGGGCTACGATTCCACCACCGCCTTCATCACCATGTTTAAGAAAGGGCTCGGACAGACGCCGGGTCGCTATCACGGCAGCCTGGCTACGACTTCCCAATAAACAACGAGATGATCCCGGCGGCAATCAGCGGCCCGACCGGGACGCCGCGAAACAGGGCGACGCCGAGCACCGTACCGACCAGCAGTCCGGCCACCAGATGCGGCTGGGAGCCCATCAGCGAGACGCCGCGCCCGCCGAGCCACGAAACAAACACCCCGACCGCAATCGCCAGCAGTGATTTCCAGTTCATAAAGGAGTGGATCAGGGTCGACGGCGGCAGCGTGCCGCTGGCGATGGGCGCCATCACGCCGATAGTCAGAATGATGATCCCGACGGTCAGTCCCTGTTTCTCAATCCAGGGAAAGAAGGCGTTCAGCGGCGTGACGCGCACGATAATCAGCACGAGGATGGAGATCGCTACGGTGGTGTTATGGCTGATAAAGCCGAGCGCCGCCAGACCCAGCAGGATCAACAGGGTGGTATCAAACATGTACAGAGGTCCTTGCCAAAAAAAGAATGCCAAAAAATATCCCGCTTACTCTACGCATCATGGCGTGAATAAACAGGATTTTTGCGCCATGCGGCGGAAATCAGGGCCGATGCCCGGTTAGCTAAGACGGCGAAAGGTCGCGATCTCCGGTCGGGCGATATGTAAATAGTCTTCGGTATCGAGAATGATCGACCGGTCCAGGCGCCCGGCGTTAAAGGCGATTTGTGGAAAGCGCTCAAACAGCAGCGGGTCGGCCACCAGGCGCAGCGCCGGATGGAAGCTGAAGGGGGGAATGGCGCCGAACACGCAGGCGGTGAGCGCCTCCACTTCCGCCGGGCTGGCCAGCGAGGCTTTGCTGCCGCCGATATGCCGGGCCAGGCTGGCCAGATCGGCCTGCTGATCGGCGGCGAGGATCGCCAGCACATGCTGGTTGACGCCGTTTCCTTTTACTTTACAGACTAACGCTTTCGCGCCCTGGCCAAGCGCGGTGCCGCGGATCGCCGAGACGGCTTCGCACTGGCCGACCGCGTCGTGCGCCATCACCCGGTAGCGCGCCTGGTGTTCGTCGAGCAGCGCGCACAGCCGCTGGTGGATATTACCTTCTACTGCTTCAAGCATAGCGTCCTCCTGACAGCATAAAGCAGCCAGCTTAGCGCTGTTGCGCCGGCCTGCCAACGGTGGGCCGGGAAATTCACCATTCGCTCATTATTGCTTCACAGTGCTGTGTTGCAATCCCGCAGGGCTGGATGAGTTTTGTAAATAAAAAAAAGAATGATTTTCATTTTCAATCGAACTTTTTTTATTTCGCTCAGTCTTTATCGGACGACACAGAATATTAATGATTGCCGTAATGAGGTTAGGATGATGCACGATGCAACCATGCAGGGTTCCCCACGCAAGAAGTTTAATAAAATAAGGGAACTCAACAGACGGCGAAATTACTTCACTAAGAAAGTACGTAATGCCCTGCGGGTGGGAGTGGCGAAAGCGCTCTGGGATCGCCGACGCCGTCAGCCGGTGGATTTGTCGTCCGCGAAAACCGTCTTACTGATGCGCAACGAGGGGGCGGTCGGCGATGTGGTAGTGGATTCCGCGCTGGTGAAATGCCTGCATCAGTCAGGCTATATCGTTGATTTCCTGCTGACGACCTCTAATAGCCAGGTGATGCGTTATAACCCGCGGATCCGCCATATTTATGAAGCTGACCCGGTCACGTCCGCCGATTTTTTGCGAAAATTTAATCATAACGTTCCCCGCGACGTTATTAATGAACTGGCTAATAATAAGTACGATATTATTATTGACCCTTCGCTGTTCGATATTCCCGTGCATCGTCTACGGCTTTTCCGACAAATAAAAGCGAAATCGGTGCTCGGGTTTAATAAATGGCCGTCGATTAAGCACTACTCCCACTCATTTGATTTTGACTGCCAGCGCTGGCACGTGACGAAAACGTTCGAGTTGATCGCCGACTATCTCAAACTGGACACCTGCGGGCTGGATGCTTACGACCTGGCGATCCCCGGGCCGATTATGCAGGAGGTGGCGCAGTATCTGGCGTCGCTGAGCGGAAAAGCGGTAGTGATTAATATTTTTGCCGGCCATGCCGACCGGAGTCTCTCCCAGACGCAGCTGGCCGAACTCCTCGACAAACTGCTGGCTCGCCATTCGGGGATCGCGGTGATTCTGCTCGATCACCGGCGCGAGATCCGCATCCCGCTGCCGCCGGAGGTGGTGGTTAATCCATTTAACACGTTGCACCATGCGATGGCGCTGATTGCCCAGGCGGAGCTGATTATCTCCCCGGACACCTCGGTGGTGCACATGGCGGCGGCGTGGAACAAACCGCTGATCGCGGTCTACAAGGACGTTCTGCTCAACAACCGTCTGTGGGCGCCGGGCTATGACAACGCCAGGCAGGTTATCGTTAAATGCGGGAAGGTGCATCAGCATCGCGAGCTGGTGGATCGGATAATGGCGGCGCTGCCGGAGACGCTGTGAGGCGATGAGGGGAGGCTCACCTGCTGGCCGTATGCAAGAGCCAGCAGGTGAGCGAAGGTTGCATTGCCAGTCTGCAACCGCCGCTATTGTACTGTTGCCCGTGGCTCTGCCACATCCGGGAAAGCTCTTAAAGAGGGGGGGGCCGCGAGGGACGGGCGGGATTACTCTTCAGTGAGCCACATGTCCGCCTCTTCAAACATCTCCTGCACCGTGCGGCTGATCAGCTCTTTTTCATGCTTGCTGGCGTCGGTGTTGATCGCCGGGAGCGTCATCATCGGCTTCACCCGCACTTCCGCCTCCGGAAAAATGCGCTGCATGCGTTTGGTCAGCTCGTTAAGAATGGTCTCTCTGGCGCCCGGCAGCCCGGCAAAATTGCGCTTGTCATAAATCAGTTCCACAAACATCTTCTGTCCTCTGTATGCTGATCGCGGGCGATAGTTTTACTGTATTAATGTACAGTGTCAAGCGATTGCCGCGGCGCTGCGCATCCGCCATCTCGCGCGGCGGGCGGGCTGCGCGCAAAAGCAGCAAACGGTTCGCCACCGACGACGGTGACCTTTAGTGACATCAAGGAGTTATTTCAGTGCTGGCGATTGATAGCTGGAGCCGATATTGACCGGCAAAACTACTGTATATATATTCAGTGTGCGCCGGGAGACCGGTAGAGATCAAGGGGTGAAAGTCCCCGACCATTGAAGGACCAGCAATCCACAAGGTCCCCGAGTCATGCGTTGCATAC
>NZ_JAKKOM010000130.1:0-725 GCF_021739525.1 Klebsiella sp. 2019SCSN059
GGCGTCGATACCGCCATCTCCTCGATGAGCGCCACCTACGGCCACCCGGCCACCGAAGCGCTGGTGGCCACCCTCGCCGGCACGAAATATGACACCGGGCTGGATATCCACAAGCTGGAGAGCATCGCGGCGTACTTCCGCGAGGTGCGTAAGAAGTACCACGCCTTCGAGGGCCAGCTGAAAGGCACCGACAGCCGTATCCTCGTCGCCCAGGTGCCGGGCGGGATGCTCACCAACCTCGAAAGCCAGCTGAAGCAGCAGAACGCCGCGGACAAACTCGACCAGGTACTGGCGGAAATCCCCCGCGTGCGCGAGGACCTCGGCTTCATCCCGCTGGTCACCCCGACCTCGCAGATTGTCGGCACCCAGGCGGTGCTCAACGTCCTGACCGGCGAGCGCTACAAAACCATCGCGAAGGAGACCGCCGGGATTCTGAAAGGTGAATACGGCCACACGCCGGCGCCGGTGAACGCCGCCCTGCAGGCCCGCGTACTGGACGGCGCTGAAGCCATCACCTGCCGCCCGGCGGACCTGCTGAAGCCGGAGCTGGCGCAGCTGGAAGCCGATGTGAAGCGCCAGGCGCAGGAGAAGAATATTCAGCTGGCGGAGAACGCCATCGACGACGTGCTCACCGTGGCCCTGTTCCCGCAGCCCGGCCTGAAGTTCCTCGAAAACCGCCATAACCCGGCAGCCTTTGAACCGGTGCCGCAGGTGGAAGCCGCGCA
>NZ_JAKKOM010000131.1:0-698 GCF_021739525.1 Klebsiella sp. 2019SCSN059
CGAGAGCATAAAAAATATTGGGGCAGCGTGAGCTATGCTGCCATCGCTGGTCCCTTCCCGTCACTTTGAAAACCCGGATACCAGCAGACAAATTTATCCTGCAGTTCGTTATTCAAAACGGCGGTCCGGGTCTGTAACAAATAATGAGCCCCTTTTCTGCTCCACTGCATCTGCTGCTTTTTGGCCATTCGTCTGGCGATCACTTCATTGATCGTGGATTCCACAAACGCGGTTGATACCGGCTCTCCGTACCGACGCATTTCGCCGTAGTTTGGGATCATCATCTTATTATTCCGGATGTAGGTATACATTTCATCCAGATGTTTTTGCAGGGATTTCAGGCTAGGATAGCTGAGTTCAGGGTCATCGCAATACATAACGCAATTATCAATATGTTCCAGCGCAGCGACAACATTGCCATGCCAGAGATATCGTTTAATGCTTTCCAGCAGTGCCAGAACTTTACTCCCCGCCTCTGGATCTGATACCAGCAGTCCCCGGGCATATTGCATGAGCACCTTCAGCCTCATGGTGATATGAAACCAGTCCAGCACATGCGTTGACTCAGGGTACATACCGAACTGGAGGTCCCTGAGATTATCCGCGCCGTCGGACAGAAAAAATATCTGCTGGTTGGCCTGCATTCCCTGCGCTGAAAGGTGGGTCATGAGCCTGCGTTCCGGATGACAGTCATCCTT
>NZ_JAKKOM010000132.1:0-663 GCF_021739525.1 Klebsiella sp. 2019SCSN059
TGGTGGGTCGTGCAGGATTCGAACCTGCGACCAATTGATTAAAAGTCAACTGCTCTACCAACTGAGCTAACGACCCGAAGTGGTGGGTGATGACGGGATCGAACCGCCGACCCCCTCCTTGTAAGGGAGGTGCTCTCCCAGCTGAGCTAATCACCCGAAACTGCGCTGGATACTGCTGATACTGCCTTCACCGACCCCATCATTAACATGGTGGGTCGTGCAGGATGACTCGCTTCGCTCGCCCTTCGGGCCGTTGCTGAAACAACGTTATCCTTCACGTTTAACACCGACGTGCGATGTTAAAGATGGTGGGTCGTGCAGGATTCGAACCTGCGACCAATTGATTAAAAGTCAACTGCTCTACCAACTGAGCTAACGACCCGAAGTGGTGGGTGATGACGGGATCGAACCGCCGACCCCCTCCTTGTAAGGGAGGTGCTCTCCCAGCTGAGCTAATCACCCGATACTACGCTGGATACTGCTAATTGGTGGGTCGTGCAGGATGACTCGGCTTCGCCTCGCCCTATGGGCCGTTGCTGTCGCAACGTTATCCTTCACGTTTTACTATCGCGTTCCACCAGAACGATTGGTGGGTCGTGCAGGATTCGAACCTGCGACCAATTGATTAAAAGTCAACTGCTCTACCAACTGAGCTAACGACCC
>NZ_JAKKOM010000133.1:0-642 GCF_021739525.1 Klebsiella sp. 2019SCSN059
AACGTTTGACATGAGGGGCGGCCAAGGGCGCCAGCCCTTGGACGTCCCCCTCGATGGAAGGGTTAGGCATCACTGCGTGTTCGCTCGAATGCCTGGCGTGTTTGAACCATGTACACGGCTGGACCATATGGGGTGGTTACGGTACCTTGCCTCTCAAACCCCGCTTTCTCGTAGCATCGGATCGCTCGCAAGTTGCTCGGCGACGGGTCCGTTTGGATCTTGGTGACCTCGGGATCATTGAACAGCAACTCAACCAGAGCTCGAACCAGCTTGGTTCCCAAGCCTTTGCCCAGTTGTGATGCATTCGCCAGTAACTGGTCTATTCCGCGTACTCCTGGATCGGTTTCTTCTTCCCACCGTCCGTCCCCGCTTCCAAGAGCAACGTACGACTGGGCATACCCAATCGGCTCTCCATTCAGCATTGCAATGTATGGAGTGACGGACTCTTGCGCTAAAACGCTTGGCAAGTACTGTTCCTGTACGTCAGCAAGTGTCGGGCGTGCTTCTTCTCCGCCCCACCACTCGACGATATGAGATCGATTTAGCCACTCATAGAGCATCGCAAGGTCATGCTCAGTCATGAGGCGCAGTGTGACGGAATCGTTGCTGTTGGTCACGATGCTGTACTTTGTGATGCCTAAC
>NZ_JAKKOM010000134.1:0-627 GCF_021739525.1 Klebsiella sp. 2019SCSN059
CATTCGCTGCGCTTATGGCAGAGCAGGGAAAGGAATTGCCGGGCTATGTGCAACGGGAATTTGAAGAATTTCTCCAATGCGGGCGGCTGGAGCATGGCTTTCTACGGGTTCGCTGCGAGTCTTGCCACGCCGAGCACCTGGTCGCTTTCAGCTGTAAGCGTCGCGGTTTCTGCCCGAGCTGTGGGGCGCGGCGGATGGCCGAAAGTGCCGCCTTGCTGGTTGATGAAGTACTGCCTGAACAACCCATGCGTCAGTGGGTGTTGAGCTTCCCGTTTCAGCTGCGTTTCCTGTTTGCCAGCCGGCCCGAGATCATGGGGTGGGTGCTGGGCATCGTTTACCGCGTCATTGCCACGCACCTGGTCAAGAAAGCGGGCCATACCCACCAAGTGGCCAAGACGGGCGCGGTCACCCTGATCCAGCGTTTTGGATCGGCGCTCAATCTGAATGTTCACTTCCACATGCTGTTTCTCGACGGTGTGTATGTCGAGCAATCCCACGGCTCAGCGCGTTTCCGCTGGGTCAAGGCGCCGACCAGCCCAGAGCTCACCCAGCTGACGCACACCATCGCCCACCGGGTGGGTCGCTATCTGGAACGGCAAGGCCTGCTGGAACGGGATGTCGAAAACA
>NZ_JAKKOM010000135.1:0-624 GCF_021739525.1 Klebsiella sp. 2019SCSN059
AGCGTGATGCCAAATTCATACTGCTCCTGGCTGTCCTGGAAAATCACCACGTCCTGTTCAAGACGGCCGTCCATTTCATAGCGCCAGTAAATGCCCACTTCCGCCAGCAGGCGCTGGATAAACTCAAGATCGGTTTCCCGCCACTGGGTGATGAGCTCCCGGGATGGGTATTCCCGGGAGAGCCGGAACTCAAAATCAGGCCCTTCCAGCCCGTGTTTACGCAGCACCTGTTCAACCACTTCAGTGACCGACTGGTTGAGGTAGATCGCGCTCCCTTTCGTATAGTTCAGAAGGGCAATACGGGGAACGATCGTCAGTGCATAACGGGTCTCATCATTCGAGGTGGACACGCGGCGAAAGGACTCCACTACGCCAAAAACCGTCCGTACCGGCAGAGCTGGTGTCCCGTCAAACATCGGGGTCTGGAAAGTAAATGACGCTGGTTTCAGCAATAACGACTCACAGACAATATCTTTAGAGGAGCAGGTAACCGCCACGTCATAGCGCCATGGCTGGCTAAGTGATTCCACCGCGCTGTAACGAAGAACATCAAGGAAATCACTGCATTCATGTACATCAACCCGATAACGTGACTGCCCTGACAGCTGTTGCACCGCGTCGGTG
>NZ_JAKKOM010000136.1:0-608 GCF_021739525.1 Klebsiella sp. 2019SCSN059
TAACGCCGCCATAAACGGCGACAGGGTGGCGCGCCTATTGCGCATAAAATGGCGAAGCCATGCGCAACAGGCGCGGAATCTCTGGCGTCCGGTTTGATGGCTTTGTTATGCAAAGGACTAGTCTTCAATGACGTGTAAACCACGGCGCTTTAAGTCCTCCAACGAATCCAACATTCCCCTTATTAATTCAACAGGATGCCCCTCCCAGTCTTCAACAACGCCAACAATTCTCAAGGGTTCGCAGGTTCTATAGGACTGTGTTGGATTACCGGGAAATCTTTTGTTCGTAAGATTCGGATCGTCTTCGAACGGTCCTGTTGGCTCAACTATGTATATGTAGCCGCGACCCTCGAGGCCAGACAGTGACATAGCAAGTTCAGCTCCCCAAACTGCTGGCTCCATCAAGGCTGAAAAGTAGATGTGCTTAAGAATACGACCGTCCTCGAAATGAGAGATGAACCCTGTGGTTAGCAAGTCACCAATCGCCAAATTGGCTTTGGTTCCATGATAGAACGGTCCTTGCACCTGCTTGTAATTATCATGAGAGATGGGAATCCAATCTTTTACCATTTTAAGACCCTTAATTGTTGGGATTTGGCTGCATAACG
>NZ_JAKKOM010000137.1:0-589 GCF_021739525.1 Klebsiella sp. 2019SCSN059
GCTGTTACTAAGGAGAATATGGTGCATCCGGGAGGATTCGAACCTCCGACCGCTCGGTTCGTAGCCGAGTACTCTATCCAGCTGAGCTACGGATGCATCGGAATATCTAGTTTACTACAGAATTCATCTGAATAATCAGAGTCAGGCAAGAATGGTGCATCCGGGAGGATGACTCGTCTACGCCTCGCCCTACGGGCCGTCGCTTACGCAACGTTATCCCCCCTGGTACTGGCGAAAATTTCGCAGACCATGTAACAACGATATTGCTGTTACTAAGGAGAATATGGTGCATCCGGGAGGATTCGAACCTCCGACCGCTCGGTTCGTAGCCGAGTACTCTATCCAGCTGAGCTACGGATGCATCGGGAAACTTGCTTTATTACGCGTCAGTGTCACAACTAACACATGCCACACTGAGTATGACGGCCTAATCGGTAGAGTGACTCGATTATGCCTCGCACTGCGGGCCGCTGCTTTCACAGCGTTCTTCTCTCTTCATTCAGAAAGAAGATGGTGCATCCGGGAGGATTCGAACCTCCGACCGCTCGGTTCGTAGCCGAGTACTCTATCCAGCTGAGCTACGGATGCA
>NZ_JAKKOM010000138.1:0-581 GCF_021739525.1 Klebsiella sp. 2019SCSN059
GTAACCGTAGGGGAACCTGCGGTTGGATCACCTCCTTACCTTAAAGAACCTGCCTTTGTAGTGCTCACACAGATTGTCTGATGAAAATAGAGAAGCAAGGCGTCTTGCGATTGAGACTTCAGTGTCCCCTTCGTCTAGAGGCCCAGGACACCGCCCTTTCACGGCGGTAACAGGGGTTCGAATCCCCTAGGGGACGCCACTTGCTGGTTCGTGAGTGAAAGACGCGTGCCGAACTATCTCAAAACTCATCTTCGGGTGATGTTTGAGATATTTGCTCTTTAAAAATCTGGATCAAGCTGAAAATTGAAACGACACACTGTTTAAGTGTGTTCGAGTCTCTCAAATTTTCGCAATCTGAAGATGGCACTGTAAAAGGTGACGTGAGCAAAGTGAAGCCAAGGCGTACCGCACGCAGCGAGCGGAGTGGACTTAATGTCCATGAGCATCGCGAGTACGGAACAACGCAGGATTCATGATGCGCAACGAACCGGACAGAACAAGACGTCTTCGGGTTGTGAGGTTAAGCGACTAAGCGTACACGGTGGATGCCCTGGCAGTCAGAGGCGATGAAGGACGTGCTA
>NZ_JAKKOM010000139.1:0-553 GCF_021739525.1 Klebsiella sp. 2019SCSN059
GACGATAACAGACGGTTTCACTGTAGGGGATACCCTCAAACGTCAGCGTAAAGCTACTTTTGCGCGAACCGCTGGTGTGCACCGTGGTGATGACGATGCCTTCCCTGACCGCATCGGGAAGCGTGCCGTCCGTTTCCAGTACCTGACCCGGAGTCAGATGAGGGCTGGAGGAATGCCCGCAGACGCGATACTGCGCATTCAGCATACGTTCGTGACGCAGACGGGCGAAGTATGCCCCGGTCTCCGGGCTATCAGCGTCACCTGCCGTCAGGAAGGGTTCCGCATAATGGTACGTTTCCCCGGCGGTGATCCCTTCCTTGATGAAAATGCACTCGGCACTGTCCTGAGGTTGTAGCGCTTCACGGTAGTTGTAGTCCCGGGTGGCCACACTTCCACTCACAACATTGTATGCAGCCTGAATATCCCAGATGCTCTCCTGCCCGCTGTCACTCATCCCGGCCTGGTTGCGTAGCGGTAGCGTGATGCCAAATTCATACTGCTCCTGGCTGTCCTGGAAAATCACCACGTCCTGTTCAAGACGGCCGTCCATTTC
>NZ_JAKKOM010000013.1:0-139243 GCF_021739525.1 Klebsiella sp. 2019SCSN059
GCCGCCACCCGGCAGAAAGGCGGCACAGCATCAAACCAGGTTTGTCATCAGCCAGAGGCGCCCTTACGGGCGCCCCAAACGGCTGACAAAGCGCAATCTTCAGGGATTGCCCGGCGGCGCTGCGCTTGCGCGGGCCTACAGCTAACTGCATAACGGTTTGATATTGCAGTCCTTCGTAGGCCGGGTAAGGCGAAAGCCGCCACCCGGCAGAAAGGCGGCACAGCATCAAACCAGGTTTGTCATCAGCCAGAGGCGCCCTTACGGGCGCCCCACGTCACGTTATTTACTGCTCACCGGCAGGCCGGCGCCCTGCGATTCGCCCTGCGGCAATTCGAGAACGGCAACCGACCAGGCCGGCAGCGTGACCGAGCCGTCAGCGGCAATCTGCACGCCGCTGGCCAGCGAACGGTCGCCCGCCGCCTGCTGGATGGCGCTCAGCTGGAGCGATGTGCCGGCGAAATCCTGCAGCGTCCGGCTTTCCGGGGCGGCGTTAATCGCCACCACGATGCCGTCGACGCGGCTGTCCAGACTGGCGCCAGCCTGCATCCCGTCATCGATGGTCATCACCAGCAGACCGGTCTGCTGATCGGCACCGGTATTGCGGAAGTCCACACGCTGCATCACCGTCGCGCCGTCGCCGAGGGTAAACAGCGGAGATGACTTACGCAGCGCGGTCAGCTCCTGATAAAACGCGGTCATCTGCTTGAGCTCGGCTTCACCCGGGGTGGCCACCCAGTCCTTCACGCGGGCGATGATGTCATAGTTGCTGCCATCATCGCTGCTGCGCGGCATACCGACGTTGTAGTTGTTGTCCTGCAGGGAGTAATCCACGCGGTTAAACCAGTCGCCGGAATCATACGAGTCGCGGGTAAAGGATTTGGAGCGCAGCAGCTCCGAACCCTGCTGGTCAAAGGCGATCCCCTGGCCGAGCATGACCGTGGCCAGCGACACCGCCTGCATCCGGACGCGGGTGTCGAGATCCGCCTCCTGAGCGGCTTTGTAGCTGATCATGTCCCACAGCGTCTGGTTGTCGTGTTTTGACACATAGTTCACGACTTCCGTCGGATCAGCCGCGTAGCCGCCAGGCGCGCCGTTATAATCAATCTCGCTGCCTCTCTTCACCGCGCCGTCTTTGTCGATCAGCACGAAGTCCGCAAGGTTACCGGCCATGCCGAGACGGGTCAGATCGGCGAGGTGGCGCGCCTGATCGTCGGTCAGGGTGGTCAGCTCATTCGGCAGAACGCCGGCCCCGCTGCCCACGCCCTGGTTCTGGCGCAATGCATCGCCGGAGTCGAACGGTCCGCCGCCGCGCACGGCGTCGCGCAGACGATCGGAGAACGTGCCGATCCCGGTGCCTTTGAGATTGATTTGCGAGGCAATTTCAAAGCGATCGCTCTGGTTGGAATCCCAGCCTTCGCCAAAGAAGTAGATATCCGGGTTCAGCGCTTTAATGCGCTCCCAGGCCGAGAGGATCTGCGCTTTCGGGTGGTAGCCCATCAGGTCGAAGCGGAAGCCATCGATCTTATAATCGGTGGTCCATACCGCCAGTGAATCGGCGATAAGCTTGGCGAACATCCGGTGCTCTGGCGCCGAGTCGGAGCAACAGGTGGCCGATTCCACGCTGCCGGTGGTTTCGTTCAGACGCTGATAGTACCAGGGGACGATCTTATCCAGCACCGAGGTGCGGTCGGTCGGGCCGGCGGCGTTGGTGTGGTTGTACACCACGTCCATAATGACGTTCATTCCCAGATCCTGCTTGATCGCCTGAATCATGGTGCGGAACTCTTTAATGCGCGCCGTGCCTTCCGGGTCGGTGGCGTAGGATCCTTCCGGTACTGTGTAGTGGAACGGATCGTAGCCCCAGTTATAGGAATCGGTCTGCGCCACCAGCGTATTCAACGCCTGCACCTGCGGGTTATCCTTACTGTCGTTCTGCTTCAGCTGAGTCAGCACCTCTTCAACCGTCGAACCGCTGTCGCAATAGCCCGCGAACTCGCTGCTCTTCACCGCGCTGTTGACCTCGCACAGGCGACTGAACGGCTGCTGAATATCGGCGACTTTGTCGCTGAACTCATTGACCGTCGCCAGATCGAAGACCGGCAGCAGCTCAATATGGGTCACGCCCGAGGCCGACAGCTGCTTCAGATGCTGAACCATATTGCTCTCCTGGGCGGTGAGCGCCAGATACTTACCGCGCAGCTCCGCAGGAACGGTTTGATCCCAGGCGGAGAGATCGCGAATATGCGATTCGTGGATCGTCATCTTCGCCAGGTCAGCTTTGGTTTTCTGCGCGTGCGGCATCGTCAGCCCGTCCCAGCCTTCCGGCTTCAGCGCGCTGTCGTTCAGATCGACCACCTGGCTGTACTCCGAGTTGGTCGACAAACTGTGGGCGTAGGGATCGGTCACTTCGTACTGCTCGACTTTGCGCGACTGCGGGTGGTAGACCGTCATCGCGTAGCGGTAGAACGCGCCTTTCAGGTCGCTCCCTCCCTGCCAGGACCAGGCGCCGGAGGCGCTGTCGCGGGTCATCGGGTGACTGGCAACCACTTTCTTGTCCGCACTGTAGAGCACCAGCTCGACCTGCTGCGCCGTGGGCGCCCAGACGCGGAAGGTCACGCCGCTATCGGTTAGCTGGGCGCCATAGCTCAGCGCCTCGGCGGCGGCGGCATAGGTATCATCCAGCACGCCGGCGGTCTGCACCTGGGTGGCGGAGCTCAGTATCCCGTCGCTTTCGGCGGATATCGCCACCGTCTCGCCCTGCAGCAATTCCTCGACGTTGACGTCATCCGGCAGCTTAAAGGCAGGATAGCTGGCGAGATGCGGGAAGCGCATGCTCACCTGCTGGCTGACGGTGGTCGGGGTCAGCTTGACATACTTATCGGTAAATTCGCCGTTACTGTCGGCGGCCACCTTACTGCTGTGGCTGTAATAGAGACGCACAATGGGTTTATTTTCCCCGCCCGGCCACAGCAGAGTGGTCTTATCGACCCAGTGCGCATCGGCCAGCGCCACGCCAAAGGCGGCGCGGAAGGCGTCGGCGCGGGAGTCATAGACCGCGCTGTTGCCGGCGATGACCGATACCGTCCGATCGGTGAAATCACTGAAAGAGACGCGCAAGTCGCTGTCGATAAGCTTATTGGTGCCATCGCGGACGATCACGTTGATACACCCGCTCTCTTTAGTCAGCGGGATCACCCAGTAAGGGCCATATTTGTCGCTGCCGGTCGGCGTGGTGCTGACATCATTCCAGTCCGCCACCGGCGCGCTCAGCGCATCACAGGTTTCGTTATTCCACAGATAGAGGTTTTTGCTGGCATAGTCGGCCGGCGCGCTGCTGGTGATGCCGGCGATATCGACGAGGTGAATGACAGCCTGGTTGGCAGAGGCCTGTACCGCTTCGCCAGGGACGGCAACGTCCGGTAAACGGACGACGACATCCTGCGGGTCGGGCGTGCCAGGATTACCGGGTTCGCCAGGTGAGCCAGAGGAAGAGGAGGAAGAGCTGTTATCACAGCCACTCAATAATACTAACGATCCAAGAAATAGGGCATGACAGGTATATCTGAGCATTCGATAGTCCCTAATATGCTTATTAAATTATAAAAGGTAAGAAAGGATGAATATCTTTACAGCGCGCTAATTAGATATTTTTGCTTTCTCAGGCGCAATCATCCCCCACAAATGAGAGGGGGGCGTAGGAAGCCGGGGGAGTAAATGAATAAAGGGAATGACGACCGCAAACCGCAAACTGATTATGATTCGCCACGCTTATCGCCATTCTCCGGCAATAATTCATTCAAAAGCCAATAATCACCTACCTGTTTCGGTAGGGTATTACGCCAGCGTGCAGAAAAATAAATTAGCAAAGGGATTAAAATGCCAATTTCTGTGATGGGGTTAACAAATATAAATAAAGGGATAATTAAATTATTACCCCGAATTGTGACGCTCATCATATTAATAACCGCCATTCCGCAGCTGGCGAAATTAACCTGGCGAGTGGTATTCCCTGTCAGTTCTGAGGATATTTCCGCCCTGCCGTTAACTGCGCCTCCGGCAGCGGAACCGGAATTAAAAAACGTGCGGCCCGCGTTTACCCTGTTTGGCCTGGCGACGAAAAATCCCCCCGCGCCAGCGGAGGCCACCAGCCTCGATCAGGTGCCGGTTTCCAGCCTGAAGCTACGCCTGGCCGGGCTGCTCGCCAGCAGCAACCCGGCGCGTTCCATCGCGATTATTGAAAAAGGAAATCAGCAGGTTAGCCTTAGCGTCGGCGATACCACCCCGGGATACGATGCACAGATCGCTGCCATCCTGCCAGACCGGATCATCGTCAACTATCAGGGGCGCCAGGAGGCCATTTTATTATTTAACGATACCCGCGCGTCGTCGTCATCGCCCGCCGCCGCGCTCCGTCCGCCCCTTATGAAGCGACTCCGTGAGCAGCCGCAAAATATCCTCACTTATTTAACGATTTCGCCGGTACTCAGCGGCGACAAACTGCAGGGCTACCGACTTAACCCTGGCAAAGACGCCTCGCTGTTTCGCCAGGCCGGCCTGCAGGCAAATGATTTGGCGATCGCCTTAAATGGCATCGATTTACGCGATCAGGAACAAGCGCAACAGGCGCTGCAGAATCTGGCCGATATGACCGAAATAACGCTAACCGTTGAGCGGGAAGGCCAACGACACGATATTGCTTTCTCCCTGGGGGATGAATAATTGCCAACCATGAAACGCCTGCGAAAAATGCTTCCTGCGCTGCTGATATTAACCCCGCTGCTATTTTCTCCGGCCGCCGCGGAGGAATTTTCCGCCAGTTTTAAAGGCACCGATATCCAGGAATTTATCAATACCGTCAGCAAAAACCTGAATAAAACGGTGATTATCGATCCCAGCGTACGCGGCACTATCACCGTGCGCAGTTACGATATGCTCAATGAAGAGCAATATTATCAATTCTTCCTCAGCGTGCTGGATGTATATGGCTTCGCCGTGATTAATATGAATAACGGCGTGCTGAAGGTGGTCCGCGCCAAAGATGCAAAGACCTCGGCCGTTCCGGTCGCCAGCGAGGCCGCGCCGGGCGAAGGCGATGAGGTCGTCACCCGGGTGGTGCCCCTGACCAACGTCGCCGCTCGCGATCTCGCGCCGCTGCTCCGCCAGCTGAACGATAACGCTGGCGCCGGCAGCGTGGTCCATTATGAACCTTCCAACGTCCTGCTGATGACCGGCCGCGCGGCGGTGATCAAACGCCTGCTGACCATTGTCGAACGCGTCGACAACGCCGGGGATCGCAGCGTGGTGACCGTGCCTCTCTCCTGGGCCTCCGCCGCGGAGGTGGTCAAACTGGTTACCGAACTCAATAAAGACACCAGCAAGTCGGCGCTGCCGGGATCGATGGTGGCGAACGTGGTGGCCGATGAGCGCACCAACTCGGTGCTAGTGAGCGGCGAGCCAAACTCCCGCCAGCGCATTATCGCCATGATCAAACAGCTCGACCGCCAGCAGGCGGTGCAGGGCAACACCAAAGTGATCTACCTGAAGTACGCCAAAGCCGCCGATCTGGTGGAGGTCCTGACCGGGATCAGCAGCTCGCTGCAGAATGATAAGCAAAGCGCCAAACCGGTGGCCGCGATCGATAAAAATATTATTATCAAAGCCCACGGCCAGACCAACGCCCTGATCGTCACCGCGGCGCCGGACGTGATGAACGATCTGGAGCGGGTGATCGCCCAGCTGGATATCCGCCGCCCGCAGGTGCTGGTGGAGGCGATTATCGCCGAAGTGCAGGATGCCGACGGACTCAACCTCGGTATCCAGTGGGCCAATAAAAACGCCGGCATGACCCAGTTTACCAACAGCGGATTGCCGATCTCCACCGCGATCGCCGGCGCCAACCAGTACAACAAAGACGGCACCATCAGCAGCTCGCTGGCCAGCGCCCTCGGCTCGTTTAACGGTATCGCCGCCGGCTTCTACCAGGGGAACTGGGCGATGCTGCTCACCGCCCTCTCCAGCAGTACCAAGAACGATATTCTGGCCACCCCCAGCATCGTCACCCTCGACAATATGCAAGCCACCTTCAACGTCGGCCAGGAAGTCCCGGTGTTAACCGGCTCGCAAACCACCTCCGGCGACAACATCTTCAATACCGTCGAGCGCAAAACCGTGGGCATTAAGCTGAAGGTGAAACCGCAGATTAACGAAGGCGATGCCGTGCTGCTGGAGATTGAGCAGGAAGTATCGAGCGTCGCCGATTCGGCCTCCAGCACCAGCAGCGATCTCGGAGCGACCTTTAATACCCGGACGGTGAATAACGCCGTGCTGGTGGGCAGCGGCGAAACGGTGGTGGTTGGCGGGCTGCTGGATAAAAGCGTCACCGATAGCGCCGACAAAGTGCCGCTGCTCGGCGACATCCCGGTGATCGGCGCGCTGTTCCGCTCCGACAGCAAGAAAGTGTCGAAACGCAACCTGATGCTGTTTATCCGCCCGACCATTATTCGCGACCGCGATGAGTACCGCCGGGCCTCCTCCGGCCAGTACACGGCCTTCAACGATGCGCAAACCAAACAGCGGGGCAAAGAGAGCAGCGAAGCATCGCTCAGCAACGATCTGCTGCACATCTATCCGCAGCAGGAGACCCAGGCCTTCCGCCAGGTTAGCGCCGCCATTGACGCTTTTAACCTCGGAGGCCGCCCATGACGCCAGCCGCCGAACGCCGTCCGCTGTTGCCCTTCGCGTGGGCCCGCGCGCACCATCTGGTGCTGCTCAGCGACGGCGAACGCTGCGAAGCGCTGTGCCGCGCTGATACCGCCGCCCGGGCGCTGCTGGAAGCGCGCCGCCTGGCGGACGGGCCGATGAGCGTCAGCCGTCTGGCGCCGGAAGCGTTCGAGAAAGTGCTGGTGCTCAGCTATCAGCGCGACTCGGCGGAAGCGCACCGGATGATGGCCGACATCGGCAATGAGCTTGACCTCTATACCCTCGCCGAAGAGCTGCCGGATACCGACGATCTGCTCGACAGCGAAGACGATGCGCCGATTATCCGTCTGATCAACGCCATGCTCACCGAGGCCATCAAAGAGAAAGCCTCCGATATCCATATCGAAACCTATGAGCGCCATTTGCAAATTCGCTTTCGCGTCGACGGCGTGCTGCGGGAAATTCTGCGCCCGCAGCGGCGGCTGGCCGCGCTGCTCATTTCGCGCATCAAGGTGATGGCGAGCCTGGACATTGCCGAAAAACGGGTGCCCCAGGATGGCCGCATGGCGCTGCGTATCGGCGGGCGGGCGATAGACGTGCGCGTCTCCACCCTGCCCTCCAGCCACGGCGAACGCGTGGTGCTGCGCCTGCTGGACAAAAACAGCGTCAACCTGGATCTGCAGACGCTGGGCATGCCCCCCGCCCTGCTTGACCAGGTCGACGCGCTGATCGCCCGGCCACACGGCATCATTCTGGTCACCGGACCGACCGGATCCGGGAAAAGCACAACGCTCTACGCCGCCCTCAGCCGCCTCGACGCCCGGGAGCGCAACATCATGACCATTGAAGATCCGGTGGAATATGAGCTGGAAGGTATCGGCCAGACCCAGGTCAACGCCAAAGTCGAGATGACCTTCGCCCGCGGCCTGCGCGCCATACTGCGCCAGGATCCGGACGTGGTGCTGGTGGGCGAAATCCGCGATGGCGAAACCGCCCAGATCGCCGTCCAGGCCTCGCTGACCGGCCACCTGGTGCTGTCGACGCTGCACACCAACAGCGCGCTGGGGGCCGTTTCCCGCCTGCAGGATATGGGGGTGGAGCCCTTTTTACTCTCTACTTCGCTGCTGGCGGTGATGTCGCAGCGGCTGGTGCGTCGGCTGTGCCCGCACTGTCGTCAGCCCTGGCAGGCGGATGCTGACGCCGCCCGGCAGATGGCGGTCCCGGCCGGTACGCCGCTGTGGCAGCCAAAAGGCTGCGCCCGGTGTAATTTCACCGGCTATCGCGGACGCACCGGCATTCACGAGCTGCTGCTCATTGACGACCGCGTCCGCGCCGCCATCCACCGCGGCGAAAATGAGATCACCCTGATCCAGCAGCTGGGGCCAGCCTGGCAGACCCTGCGCCATGCCGGGCGCGATAAAGCGCTGGCGGGGATCACCAGCTGGGAGGAGGTGATGCGGGTCACCGAACAGCAAACGGCGGACAGCGTCTGAGATGGCCCTCTTTCGCTATCAGGCGCTGGACGCGCAGGGCAAAACCCGCCGCGGCGTTCAACAGGCCGACTCCGCCCGCCACGCCCGCCAGCTGCTGCGGGACAAGGGCTGGCTGGCGCTGGAAGTGGCCGCCGCCGACCCGGCGAGCCGGCTGTGGCGCGGCGGGCTGATCGCCCGGCGCACCAGCGCCGGTGATTTAGCCCTGCTCACTCGCCAGCTGGCCACCCTGGTCGCCGCCGGCATTCCGCTGGAAAAAGCGCTCGATGCCGTCGCCCAGCAGTGCGAAAAGGCGTCGCTGAGAACGTTAATGGCTGGGGTGCGCAGCAAAGTGCTTGAAGGCCATTCGCTGGCGGAGGCGATGCGCGCCTATCCCGCCTGCTTCGATGGCCTGTTCTGCGCCATGGTGGCGGCCGGCGAAACCTCCGGCCATCTCGACGGCGTGCTGAACCGGCTGGCGGACTATACCGAGCAGCGCCAGCAGCTTCGCGCCCGCCTGCTACAGGCGATGATCTACCCCATCGTGCTGACGCTGGTCGCCATCAACGTGATCGCCATTCTGCTCTCCACCGTGGTGCCGAAAGTCGTCGAGCAGTTTGTCCATCTAAAACAGGCCCTGCCCTTCTCTACCCGGCTGCTGATGAGCCTGAGCGACATTGTGCGCAGCGCGGGCCCCTGGCTGGTGCTGCTGTCATTCCTGGCGCTGCTGGGGCTGCGCTATCTGCTGCGCCAGCCCGCCCGGCGGCTCGCCTGGGACCGGGCGCTGCTGCGTCTGCCGGTCATCGGCCGCGTGACGCGCAGCGTCAACAGCGCGCGCTACGCCCGCACCTTAAGCATTCTCAACGCCAGCGCGGTGCCGCTGCTGCTGTCGATGCGCATCAGCGCCGGCGTCCTCAGCAATGCCTGGGCGCGCAGCCAGCTGGAGACCGCCAGCGAATCGGTGCGCGAAGGCGTCAGCCTGCATCGCGCGCTGGAGGCCACAGCGCTGTTTCCGCCGATGATGCGCTACATGATCGCCAGCGGCGAGCAGAGCGGTGAGCTGACCGCCATGCTGGAGCGCGCGGCGGAGAACCAGGACCGGGAGCTGAGCGCGCAGATCCAGATGTCCCTCAGCCTGTTTGAACCCCTGCTGGTGGTCACCATGGCCGGCATGGTGCTGTTTATCGTGCTGGCCATCCTGCAGCCGATCCTGCAACTGAATACCCTTATGAGTATGTGACTGTATTAATGGAGAAAACTATGCAACGGCAACGCGGCTTCACGTTACTGGAAATTATGGTGGTGATCGTCATTCTCGGCATCCTCGCCAGCCTGGTGGTACCTAACCTGATGGGCAACAAGGAGAAAGCGGACCGCCAGAAGGTGGTCAGCGATCTGGTGGCGCTCGAGGGGGCGCTGGACATGTATAAGCTGGACAACAGCCGCTACCCGAATACCGAACAGGGATTGCAGGCGCTGGTGACCGCCCCGGCCGCCGAGCCGCATGCCCGCAACTACCCGGAAGGGGGCTATATCCGCCGCCTGCCGCAGGACCCGTGGGGAAATGAGTATCAGCTGTTAAGCCCCGGTCAGCATGGCGCCATTGACGTCTTCAGCGTCGGCCCGGACGGGATGCCCGACACCAATGACGACATCGGCAACTGGACCCTCGGGAAGAAATAGTGTCTCAGCGCGGTTTCACCCTCCTGGAAATGATGCTGGTCCTGCTGCTGATCGGCATCAGCGCCAGCATGGTGCTGCTGGCGTTTCCCTCCGCCCGCACCCAGGAGGCCACGCAGATCCTGGCGCGCTTTCAGGCGCAGCTGGACTTTGTCCGCGAGCGCGGGCAGCAAACCGGCCAGCTCTTCGGGATCGTCATCCACCCTGACCGCTGGCAGTTTATGCGTTTGCAGCCTGCAGAAGAAGGCGCCCCGGCGGCGGCTGACGACCGCTGGGGCAACGCGCAGTGGCTGCCGCTGCAGGCCGGGCGCGCCACCACGGCGGAAACCCTCCCGCAGGCCAGGCTGACGCTGCGCTTTCCCGACGGCCAGGCGTGGACGCCGGGCGAGCAGCCCGACGTGATCATCTTCCCCGGCGGCGAAGTCACGCCGTTTCAGCTGCGGATTGACGCCGCGACGGGCATCAACATCGACGCCCAGGGCGACAGTCAGCCGCTGGCGGCGCGGGAGCAGCCATGAAACGCGAGAGCGGAATGACGCTTATCGAAGTGATGGTCGCGCTGGTGATTTTCGCCCTCGCCGGCCTGGCGGTGATGCAGTCCACCCTGCAGCAGACGCGCCAGCTTGGGCGTATGGAAGAGAAAATCCTCGCCAGCTGGCTGGCGGATAATCAGCTGGTGCAGCTGCGGCTGGAGAAACGCTGGCCCGCCCTCAGCTGGTCCGAAACCACCGTGGAGGCCGCCGGGACGCGCTGGTTCGTCCGCTGGCAGGGGGTGGAAACCGCGCTGCCGCAGCTGCGGGCGCTGGACGTGGAGGTCCGGCGGCAAAAAAGCGATCCCGCGCCGCTGGCTACGCTTCGCACCTGGGTGACGTCGCCATGATAACGAAAATGCGCGGTTTCACCCTGATTGAAACGCTGCTGGCGCTGGCTATCCTCGCCGTCCTCAGCGCCGCCGCCGTGATGGTGCTGCAGAACGTCATCCGCGCCGATGGCCTGACCCGCGAGAAGAGCCAGCAGATCGCCGCCCTCCAGCGCGCCTTTCGCCAGATCGCCGATGATGTCACGCACATCATTCCCCGTCGCGCCAGAAACAGCGACACGCTTTTCTTCGCCGGACGTTTCCAGTTGCAGAGCGACGACTGGGGGCTGGCCTTCAGCCGCAGCGGCTGGCCGAATCCGCTGGGGATCCTCCCGCGCTCGGAGATCCAGAACGTCAGCTACCGCCTGCGCCAGCAGCAGCTTGAACGACTCAGCTTCGATCAGCAGGATCCGCTGACCGGCAGCCAGCCGACGGTCCGGGTGCTGCTGCGCGAGGTGACGGCGTTTCGCCTGCGGTTTTATGCCGACGGGCGCTGGCAGGAAACCTGGGACCGCTCGCAGTCGCTGCCGCAGGGGCTGGAGATCACCCTGACGCTGGCGAACAGCGGGGAGATAACCCGCCTGTTTTTACTCACCCCGGGAGGCGGCCAGTGAAAAATCGGCAACGCGGCGTCGCGCTCCTAATGGTGCTGTTCATCCTCGCCCTGATGATGATCCTCGCCAGCGCCATGACCGAACGCACCTCGGTCATGTATCAACACACCGCCGTGACCCTCGATAATCTGCAGGCCAGATGGTACGCCCTGGCGGCGGAAAACATGGCCGCCGCGCTGCTGCAACGCGACGCGCTGGACTCGCCCAGTCAAACGAACCTGGCGCAAACCTGGGCGCAGGAGGGGCGCCGCTTTACCCTCGACGATGGCGAAATCCTCGCCACGATCCGCGACGGGCACGCCTGCTTTAATCTCAATGCCATCAACCATCGCGCGGATGAGACCAGCGGCGGTACGCCCTACCCGACCGACGTCTTCGCCCGGCTGCTGGCGCTGCTCGGCGAGTCGCCGCTGCGCGCCAGCCAGATCGCCGCCGCCCTCGGCGACTGGACGGACAGCGACGGCCAGCCGCGGCTGAACGGCGCGGAAGACGAGGTCTATATGGCGCAAACCCCGGGCTATCTCGCCGCCAACCAGCCGATGCAGGATGTCAGCGAGCTGCGCCTGCTGGCCGGAATGGACGCCGCGCTCTATCAGCGCCTGCTCCCCTTCGTCTGCGTCCAGCCGGATGATGCGCTGCAGGTCAATGTCAACACCCTGCGCCCCTCCCAGGCCGCCCTGCTGGAGGCCCTCTTTCCCGGCGATCTGACGCTACAGGAGGCGCAACAGCTGCTGCACAACCGCCCGCGAACCGGGTGGAGCAGCGTCGCCGCCTTTCTCGCGCAGCCGACGCTGCAGAAAACCGATACCACGCTCGCCCGTCCCTGGCTGACGGTGCACAGCACACGCTTTATCGCCGCCTTCACCGTTGTGACCGGCAACCTTCGCTTTCAGCTGCACAGCGTCCTGCAACAGGAGGGGCGCGCCTTTACCGTCGTCCAGCGGCGATACGGACTTTCTATGGTGGTTGATGAATAAGTTTAACGCTTCCCCCCAGGCCATGCTGATCGTGCGCTTCGCCCCCGGGCAGGCGCCGCTGCACTGGCAACTCTTCGCCCCCGGCGAGCCGCACCACGAAGCCAGCGGCCGGTGGCCGGCTGACGACGCCAGCCCTTTCCCGACACTGGCGGCGCATTACCCGGCCTGGGTGCTGATCCCGGCCAGCGACTGCGCGTTTCACACCCTCACCCTGCCGGCGGGCCTGCGTAAACCGCCGCTGCAGGTGGCCCCCTTCCTGCTGGAAGAGCAGCTGGCCGACGAGGTGGAAGCCACCCATTTTGCCCTGCTCCACCGCCAGCAGGCCCAGTGCGAGATCGTCGCCGTGCAGCGGCAAAAAATGCGCGACTGGCTGGCGCGCTGCGAGTCGCTCTCGCTACGGCCCCTGGCGTTGACGCCCGATGTGCTGGCCCTGCCCTGGCAACCGCCGGCGTGGAGCGCGGTGCAGGCGGACGACCAGTGGCTGATCCGCCACCAGCCATGGGCCGGCATGGCGGCGGAAAGCCACTGGCTGGCGGAGCTGCTGCAGGGCGAGGCGGAAGAGCACGTCATCGACAGCTATTCGCCGCCCCCCGCGGCGCCGGGAGAGTGGCGCGCGCAGCCTGCGCAGACGCTGCTCTCCCTTGCCGCAAGTCATCCGGCGGCGCAGAAGCTCAGTCTGCTGCAGGGGGAGTTCGCCGTCCGCCGTCGGCGGCCTGATCAGACGAGCTGGCGTCCGGCGCGGTATGCCGCGCTGGCCCTGGCGCTGCTGGCGGCGGTGAACAGCGTGCTGGATCATCGCGATCTGGCGCGTCAGGCCGAGGCCGCCCGGCAGGCCAGCCGGGCCTACTATCATCGCTGGTTTCCAACGGAGAAAAAGGTGATTAACCCGCGACTGCAGATGCAGCAGCATCTGCAAACCCTTGCCCGTCAGGCGCAGCATGCCCCCCTCGTCGACCGCCTCAGCGCGTTGCAAAACATCATCAGCGAAACGCCGGGGATCCGCCTGCGGGCGCTGAGCTGGGATGCCGCAGGCAACCGTCTGCAGCTGGATATCGCCGCGGCCTCTTCCCGGGCGCTGGAGCAGTTTACCCAGCGAGCGCAGCCGCGGTTTCGCGTCCGGCCAGGCGACATGACCACCAGGCCGGATGGCATTGAGGGACAGCTGACGCTGGAGGAAAACGATGGCTAATCTGCTCATCTGGTGGCGGCAGCGCACGCTATCCGAGCAGCGCCTGCTGCTCGGCCTGGCGGGATTGCTGACAGCCTGCGCCCTCTGGTACGGGCTGTGGCAGCCCTGGCGGGCCCGCGAGGCGCAGTGGCGGCAAACCCTGGTGAAAGAGCAGGCCAGCCTGCGCTGGATGACGCAGCAGGGTCCGCGCCTGCAGCAGCTCAGCCAGCAGCCCGCGCCGGCGGCAAAAGAGGCGCTCACCGCGCTGGTGATGCGCGAGGCGGCGAGCCACGGGCTGGAAGTCGTTCGTCTGCAGCCGCAGGGGAAACGTCTGCAGGTCACCCTTCAGCCCTGCGCCTTCCAGGCGCTAATGGACTGGCTGGACGCCCCGGCGATGCGCGGCGTCAACGCGGTCTCGCTGTCCGTAACCGGGCAGCCGTCGCGGCCGGGCTGGGTCACGGTCAACCATCTGCTGCTGGAGCGCGACGATGAAAGCTAACGGGCTCGCAGGTGGGCTACTGCTGGCGCTCTATCTGCTGTGGTTGACCGCCACCGCCCCGGCGCGTCTGTTAGTCCCGATGCTGCCGCCTGAGGTACAGGTGGCCAACCTTAGCGGCAGCATCTGGCGCGGCGCGGCGCAGTCGGTCTCCTGGCGCGGCGTGCGGCTTGAGCGGCTGACGTGGTCGCTCACCCTGGCTGGCTGGCAGGTCGCGCTCAGCGATCCCCGCGGCGTGGAGGGCCAGGCCCGGCTGTGGGGCATCCGCGATCTGCGTCTGCAGGAGGGGCGGCTCACCGCCCCCGCCAGCCTGCTTGGACGCTGGCTAACGCCGACTATGCCCGTCAGCGCCGAGGGAGAGGTCACGTTCAGCCTGGCCGAAGCGCACTTCAGCGAGGGGCGCTGCCGGCAAATCACCGCCGGACGCGCGCAGTGGCGTCAGGCCCGGCTGCACTCTCCGGTCGGTAGCCTGGAGCTGGCCCAGGTCAGTGGCGCCTTAAGCTGTACGGCGAACGGCGCCGTGGCGCTGGCCATCCGCCAGGATTCTCATCAGTTGAGCCTCAGCGGCCAGGGAACCCTGTCGCCCGATGGCCGCTATCTGTTTCGCGGTACGCTACAGCCCCGTCAGGGGATGCCGCCCCTGCTGGCGCTGCTGGTCACCCGCCCGATGGCGAAAAACGCCCCGGGCCCGACGCCGTGGCAGCTGCAGGGAAAATGGTGATTAAAGGAGCAAAAATGACGACATTAGCCGCATTATCGCTGCATTTTCCCCTTGTCTGGTATGGTTTCCTGCTGCTGTTCGGCCTGGCGCTGGGCAGCTTTTACAACGTGGTGATCTACCGTCTGCCGCGCATGCTGACCCAAACCGCGGACGACGAGCCGATAACCCTCAGCACGCCGGGCTCATCCTGCCCGCAGTGTCGCCAGCCGATAGCCTGGCGGGACAATATCCCGCTGCTCAGCTTCCTCTGGCTAGGCCGTCGCGCCCGCTGCTGTCAGGCGCGCATCTCGTGGAGCTATCCGCTGACCGAGCTGGCTACCGGCCTGCTGTTTATCCTCGCCGGGGCGCTGCTCGCGCCGGGCCTGGCGCTGGCGGGCGGCCTGGTGCTGCTCTCCTTCCTGCTGATACTGGCGCGGATTGACGCCCGGACCCAGCTGCTGCCCGATCGCCTGACCCTGCCCCTGCTGTGGGCCGGACTGCTGTTTAATCTTAACGAGGTGTACATTGCGCTGCCGGACGCGGTCGCCGGGGCGATGGCCGGTTATCTGGCGCTGTGGTCGGTCTACTGGCTGTTCCGCCTGCTGACCGGCAAAGAGGCCCTGGGCTATGGCGATTTTAAGCTGCTGGCGGCGCTGGGCGCCTGGTGCGGCTGGCAGGCTCTGCCGCAGGTGCTGTTGCTCGCCTCGGCCAGCGGGCTGGCGTGGACCCTGCTGCAACGCCTGTGGACCCGGCAGTCGCTGCAGCAGCCGCTGGCCTTCGGCCCCTGGCTGGCGCTGGCGGGAGGGGGCGTTTTTCTCTGGCAGCAGATGGTCTAGCGTGAGTGGTTCGCCTGGCCGGGCAGAATGCCGCCCGGCGCCTGGGGCTACGAATATTTTTTGCTGCGCCGGGTCGGGGCGGCGTTGGCCGGATCGTCCGGCCAGACGTGTTTCGGATAACGTCCCTTCATCTCTTTTTGCACCTCGCGGTAGCTTCCCTGCCAGAAGGCGCTGAGATCGCGAGTGATCTGCAGAGGACGCTGGGCGGGCGACAGCAGCTCCAGCACCAGCGGCACCCGCCCCTCGGCGATAACCGGCGTCGTGGCCTCGCCGAACATCTCCTGCATACGCACCGCCAGCGCCGGCGGGTTCTCCGCATGGTATCGGATCGCCAGACGGCTGCCGGTCGGCACGGTATAGTGCGTCGGCAGCTCGCGATCCAGCTTCTGGCGCAGCGGCCACGGCAGCCAGTCCTGTAGCGCCTGACGCAGATCCAACGCCTTCAGCGCCCGCAGCGAGTGAACGCCGTTCATCTGCGGCAGCAGCCATGCCTCCAGCGAGGCCAGCAGCGAAGCGTCATCCACCGCGGGCCATGCCTCTTCCGGCAGCCACTGCGCCGCACACTGCAGCCGCAGTCGCAGCTGCTCGGCCTCTGGCGTCCAGTTGAGCACCGCAAGGCCTTTCTCACGAATACCATTGAGCATCGCCTGATGCAGCTCCGCCTCAGATGGCTTCGCCAGCGGCTGGGTCTTGATCACCAATTGGCCCGTCACGGTCCGCCGCCAGGCTTTCAGCGTCCCCTGCGCTTCATCCCACTCCACCGTGTCGGAACGCTGCGCCAGCTCGGGACGGGCGGCGATCAGCTCGCCGATATCCACCGGCAGAGCCAGCAGCATGCGGGCATCCGGCGAGGCGCTGCCCTGCAGCAGCAGCGGGGCGATCAGCCACTCATGGCGGCCCAGCGCGTCGTCGGCGTCAAGCATCGCGCCCATGCCGTTCGCCAGCTGATAGCGTCCCTCCTGACCGCGGCGACGGGCGATGCGGTCGGCGAAGGCCGACGCCAGTAGCGCGGCCATTCGTCCGGCGTCGGGCTGTCCGCTGCGGCAGGCCAGACGCTTCATCAGCTGCTGCGCCCGCTGCTGCCAGTTGGCCTGCTGACGGGAAAAAACGGCGGCCAAATCCACCAGTCCGCCGCGCGGCGGCTCCTCGAGGATCGCCGCCAGCCTGGCCGCCGTCGCCACCTCGTCATCGGTCTGCGCAGCGGCCAGCATCGCCGCCAGCCGGGGCTCGTTGCCGAGGGTCGCCATTTTGCGGCCAAACGCCGACAGCCGCTCGCCGTCCAGCGCCGAGAGCGCCTCCAGCAGGCGGCGCGCGGCGGCCAGGTTCACCGCCGGCGGCTGATCCAGCCAGGCCAGCGCAGCCGGATCGTGGCACCCCCACTGCAGCAGCTCCAGCAACAGCGCCGACAGATCGCTGTGCAGGATTTCCGGTTCGCTCTGCGCCGCCGCTCGTTCGGCCTGTTCTTTGCCAAGCAAATGCAGGCAGATCCCCGGGGAGAGACGACCGGCGCGTCCGGCGCGCTGCGTCATCGATGCCTGGCTGATGCGCTGCGTCACCAGCCGGGTCAGGCCGGTGCGCGGGTCAAAGCGGGCAACCCGCTCCTGGGCGCTGTCGACCACCAGGCGGATGCCCTCGATGGTCAAACTGGTCTCGGCAATGTTGGTGGCCAGCACCACTTTGCGCTTCCCGGCCGGCGCCGGGAGGATCGCTTTGCGCTGCTCGCTCAGGGGCAGCGCGCCATACAGCGGACAGAGGATGACATCCTCCGCCACGCGCTCCGTCAGCTGGTCGAGAACGCGCTGGATCTCGCCGACGCCGGGCAGAAACAGCAGCATCGACCCTTGTTCATGCCGCAGGAGCTCCGCCGCCGCTACCGCCACCGCCTCATCAAAACGCTGGTGCGCGGAGAGCGGGCTGAAGCGACGCTCCACCGGATAAGCGCGCCCCTCCGAGACCACCACCGGCGCCTCCGGCAGCAGACGCTGCAGGCGCTCGTTATCGAGGGTCGCCGACATAATCAGCAGTTTGAGATCGTCACGTAACCCCTGCTGGACATCAAGCAGCAGGGCCAGCGCCAGATCCGCCTGCAGGCTGCGCTCGTGAAACTCATCGAGGATCACCAGCCCCACGCCCGTCAGCTCGGGATCGCGCTGGATCATGCGCGTCAGGATCCCCTCCGTGACCACCTCCAGGCGGGTCTGCGGTCCGACGCAGGTTTCGGCGCGCATGCGGTAACCCACGGTCTCCCCCGGCTTTTCGCCGAGCAGTTCAGCCAGCCGCTGCGCGACATTGCGCGCCGCCAGACGCCTCGGCTCCAGCAGGATAATGCGTCCCGTGATGTTGCCCTCGGCAAGGATCTGCAGCGGCAGCCAGGTCGACTTCCCGGCGCCGGTCGGCGCATTGAGCAAAACCTGCGGCGCATGCTGCAGGGCGGATAACAATTCTGGGAGGACGGCGGCAACCGGCAATGAGGACACAAAAGGCTCCGGGGGTTAACATTCAGGGGCTCGCATTGTAGCATCCCCCTAATTCATTACCGAGTCTCTATCATGTCTGAGCCGAAAAGGCTGTTTTTTGCGATTGAACTGCCGCCTGCCATCCGCAAACAGATTGTCCAGTGGCGGGCAACGCACTTCCCGGAGGATGCCGGCAGGCCCGTCGCGGCGGATAACCTTCACCTCACGCTGGCGTTTCTCGGCGAGGTGAGCGCGGAAAAACAGCGGGCGCTGACCGCCCTCGCCGGCCGCCTCCAGCCGCCGGGCTTTACCCTGACGCTGGACGATGCCGGACAGTGGCTGCGCTCGCGGGTGGTCTGGCTCGGGACCCGTCAGCCGCCGCGCGGCCTGCTGCAGCTCGCCAGCATGCTGCGCGCTCAGGCGGCGCGCAGCGGCTGCTATCAGAGTCCGCAGCCGTTTCATCCGCATATTACCCTGTGGCGCGACGCCCGCCAGGCGGTGCCGATCCCGCCGCCCGGCTTTCGCTGGACGTTTCCGGTGAACGAGTTCGTGCTCTATGAATCCAGCTTTAGCCGGGGGCGCACGCGCTACACGGCGCTGGAACATTATCCGTTTGATAAGGAAAGTTGATGCAGTTTGATCCGCCGTTGCAGCCCGCCATTTTGCTTAAACGTTACAAACGATTTCTTGCCGACGTGGTGACCCCCGATGGCCGCGAGCTGACGCTCCACTGCCCGAATACCGGGGCGATGACCGGCTGCGCCGCCCCGGGCGACACCGTCTGGTATTCCACCTCTGACAATGTGAAGCGCAAATATGCCCACACCTGGGAATTAACTGAAACGCAGCAGGGCGCCGTTATTTGCGTCAATACGCTGCGCGCGAATACGCTGGCGAAAGAGGCGATTTCCGCCGGAATAATCCCTGAACTTTCAGGCTATAACCAGCTGAAAAGCGAAGTGAAATATGGCGCAGAGAATAGCCGTATCGATATTATGTTACAGGCAGATGATCGCCAAAACTGCTATATTGAAGTGAAATCGGTTACGTTGGCGGAGAAAGAATACGGTTATTTTCCCGATGCGGTGACCACGCGCGGTCAGAAGCACCTGCGGGAGCTGATGGCCGTCGCGGCAAATGGCGACCGCGCGGTGATTTTATTTGCCGTCCTGCATTCGGCAATTGACCGTTTCTCTCCCGCGCATCATATTGATGCCAGATACGCACAGCTGTTAACAGAAGCCCGCGACAAGGGGGTGGAAATTCTCGCCTGGAAAGCGGAACTTTCTACGACGAGGATGACTCTGAATAAGCCGATCGCCGTGGTGTTAAACCCCGGTAAATAAGTGGCTAAATAGTGTTCGGGTCGCAAGCGCGAATACGCTTTTCTTCACAGGGTTGTCAAGTGTAACGTTTAGATAATTGCTATCCGGAAAAGCATCTGCTATTTATAGCGGCCTGATTTTCCCCCACATGGGGATCGATAGTGCGTGTTAAGGAGAAGCAACATGCAAGAAGGGCAAAACCGTAAAACATCGTCCCTGAGTATTCTCGCCATCGCTGGGGTGGAGCCGTACCAAGAGAAACCGGGCGAAGAGTATATGAACGAAGCCCAGCTGGCGCACTTCAAGCGTATTCTTGAAGCATGGCGTAATCAACTCAGGGATGAAGTGGATCGCACCGTATCGCACATGCAGGATGAAGCTGCTAACTTCCCGGACCCGGTAGACCGTGCCGCCCAGGAAGAAGAGTTCAGCCTGGAGCTGCGTAACCGCGACCGCGAACGTAAACTGATCAAAAAGATCGAGAAAACGCTGAAAAAAGTTGAAGACGAAGACTTCGGCTACTGCGAATCCTGCGGCGTGGAGATCGGCATTCGCCGTCTGGAAGCGCGTCCGACAGCGGATCTGTGCATTGACTGCAAAACCCTGGCGGAAATTCGCGAAAAACAGATGGCGGGCTAATCCCCTGCTGCCTCACTCTCTGGCGGGAGTCTCTCCCGCCTGGTTCTGTTGTCCGTATCATGACTGACTCACGCTATATAGGGCGCTTTGCTCCCTCCCCCTCCGGCGAACTCCACTTCGGCTCTCTGATCGCCGCGCTCGGCAGCTACCTGCAAGCCCGCGCGAACCAGGGTATCTGGCGCGTTCGTATTGAAGATATCGACCCGCCGCGCGAAGTCCCCGGGGCCGCCGACACCATCCTGCGCCAGCTCGACCACTACGGTCTGCACTGGGACGGCGAGGTGCTCTGGCAGTCGCAACGGCACGAAGCCTACCGCGAGGCACTGGCCTGGCTGGGGGAGCAAGGGCTGAGCTATTACTGCACCTGCACCCGCGCGCGGATCCACGCCGTAGGCGGGATCTACGATGGTCACTGCCGCGACCTTGGCCTGGGGGCGGAAAACGCCGCGCTGCGTCTGCGCCAGACCCGTCCGGTTCTGCAGTTCACCGACCGCCTGCGCGGCACGCTGGTCGCCAACGAGCCGCTGGCGCGTGAAGATTTTATTATCCACCGTCGCGACGGGCTGTTTGCCTACAACCTGGCGGTGGTGGTCGATGATCACTTTCAGGGGATCACCGAGATCGTCCGCGGCGCCGATCTGATTGAGCCGACGGTGCGGCAGATTTCGCTGTATCAGCATTTTGGCTGGCAGGCGCCGGACTACCTCCATCTGCCGCTGGCCCTCAATGCCGACGGCAATAAGCTCTCTAAACAAAACCACGCGCCGGCGCTGCCGGAAGGCGATCCGCGCCCCGAAATCGTCCGCGCGCTCCGCTTTCTGAATCAGGAGATCGCCGGGGAGTGGCAGGCCCTGAGCGTCGATGATTTACTCGCCCAGGCCGTCGCCAACTGGCAGCCCGCGAAAATCGAGCATTCTCAAATGGCTCCCGCTGAGCTATGATTAGCCGCTATTTTTACACTGTACAGTTGATCTGAAGTCCGTCTGACACTACGAGGTGCACCATTTTTACCCGAGTCGCTAATTTTTGCCGTAAGGTGCTAAGCCGTGAGGAGCGCGAGGCAGAAGCCGCCGTCGAACCAACGCCTATGACGGTGATCCCGCGTGAGCAGCATGCTATTTCCCGCAAAGATATCAGTGAAAACGCCCTCAAGGTCATGTACCGCCTCAACAAGGCGGGCTACGAGTCCTGGCTGGTCGGCGGCGGCGTCCGCGACCTGCTGCTTGGCAAAAAGCCAAAAGATTTTGACGTCACGACCAACGCCACGCCGGATCAGGTGCGTAAGCTGTTCCGCAACTGCCGTCTGGTCGGGCGCCGTTTCCGCCTCGCGCACGTGATGTTCGGGCCGGAAATCATTGAGGTCGCTACCTTCCGTGGCCATCACGAAGGACACACTACCGATCGCGTCACCTCCCAGCGGGGCCAGAACGGCATGCTGCTGCGCGATAACATCTTCGGCTCGATCGAAGAGGACGCCCAGCGTCGCGACTTCACCATTAACAGCCTCTATTACAGCGTGGCGGACTTTACCGTGCGCGACTACGTCGGCGGCATGAAGGATCTGCAGGACGGCGTGATCCGCCTGATCGGCAATCCGGAAACCCGCTATCGCGAGGATCCGGTACGCATGCTGCGCGCGGTGCGCTTCGCCGCCAAGCTGGATATGACCATCAGCCCGGAAACGGCCGAACCGCTGCCGCGGCTGGCCGCCCTGCTCCACGACGTGCCGCCGGCGCGCCTGTTCGAAGAAGTGCTCAAGCTGCTGCAGGCCGGGCATGGCTATCAGACCTACCTACTGCTGCGGGAATACAACCTGTTCCAGCCGCTGTTCCCGACCATCACCCGCTACTTTACCGAGCGCGGCGATAGCCCGATGGAGCGGATCATCAACCAGGTGCTGAAGAACACCGACACCCGCATTCATAACGACATGCGCGTCAATCCGGCCTTCCTCTTCTCGGTGATGTTCTGGTATCCGCTGCTGGAAACTGCGCAAAAAATCGCTCAGGAGAGCGGTCTGGCGTACTATGACGCCTTCGCGCTGGCGATGAACGACGTACTGGACGAAGCCTGCCGTACGCTGGCGATCCCTAAGCGCATCACCACCCTGATCCGCGATATCTGGCAGCTGCAGCTGCGCATGTCCCGTCGCCAGGGCAAACGCGCCTGGAAGCTGATGGAGCATCCGAAATTCCGCGCCGCCTACGATCTGCTGGAGCTACGCGCCGGCGCTGAAAACAACGGCGAACTGCAGCGTCTGACCAAATGGTGGGGCGAATTCCAGGTCGCCGCGCCGCCGGCGCAAAAAGATATGCTCAACGACCTCGGGGACGATCCGGCGCCGCGCCGTCGCCACCGCCGTCCGCGCAAGCGCGCGCCGCGCCAGGGTAACGCATGACCCTGGTCTATATCGCCCTCGGCAGTAACCTCGCTTCGCCACTGGCGCGGGTGCAGGCGGCTATCCGCGCCCTGGGCGAAATACCTTACAGCCGCGTGGTGAACGTCTCTTCGTTCTACCGTACGCCGCCGCTGGGCCCGCAGGATCAGCCGGACTATCTCAACGCCGCCGTCGCGCTGGAAACCACGCTGGCCCCCGAGGCGCTGCTCGATCACACCCAGCGCATTGAGCTGCAGCAGGGTCGGGTGCGCAAAGCCGAACGCTGGGGGCCGCGCACCCTCGATCTCGATATCATGCTGTTTGGCGATGCGGTCATTAACAGCGAGCGTCTGACCGTTCCGCACTACGATATGAAAAACCGCGGCTTTATGCTCTGGCCGCTGTTCGAGATCGCCCCGGACCTCCGCTTTCCTGACGGCCCTGCGCTGCGTACCGTACTGGATGATCTCGGCGCGACAAAACCCGCTATCTGGTAATTCCCTCTCCTTTTTTAGCATTTACGGCGATCGTCGTAATCGGTTGCCCAAAATCATTGCCCCTCTAAATGCTGCTGTTAGAATGCCGGTTAATATGACTTTCATCATCAGGAAATGTTATGAAACCGACCACCATTGCCCTGCTGCAGAAATGCAAACAGGAAAAGAAGCGCTTTGCCACCATTACCGCCTACGACCATAGCTTCGCGAAGCTGTTCGCCGATGAAGGCATTAATGTGCTGCTGGTGGGCGACTCGCTGGGAATGACGGTGCAGGGTCACGACTCCACCCTGCCGGTCACCGTGGAAGATATCGCCTATCACACCCGCGCCGTCCGCCGCGGCGCGCCGAACAGCCTGCTGCTCGCCGACCTGCCGTTTATGGCCTACGCCACGCCGGAGCAGACCTTTGAAAATGCCGCCATCGTGATGCGCGCCGGCGCCAATATGGTCAAACTCGAAGGCGGCGCCTGGCTGGCCGAGACCGTGAGGATGCTGGCGGAACGCGCGGTGCCGGTTTGCGGCCACCTCGGCCTGACGCCGCAGTCGGTGAACGTATTCGGTGGCTATAAAGTGCAGGGCCGCGGCGATGCGGCGCAGACCCTGTTTGAAGACGCGTTAGCGCTGGAAGCGGCAGGCGCGCAGCTGCTGGTGCTGGAGTGCGTCCCGGTCGCCCTGGCGAAACGCATCACCGAAGCCCTGACCATTCCGGTGATCGGCATCGGCGCGGGCAACGTCACCGATGGGCAGATCCTGGTGATGCATGACGCTTTCGGCATTACCGGCGGCCACATTCCGAAATTTGCCAAGAATTTCCTTGCCGAGGCGGGCGACATCCGCGCCGCGGTGCGGCAGTATATTGCCGAAGTCGAATCCGGGGTCTATCCGGGCGAAGAACACAGTTTCCATTAAGGAGTCTTGTTGTGCTGATTATAGAATCCGTGCTGCTGCTGCGTCAGCATATCCGCCGTCTGCGTCAGGAAGGCAAGCGTATCGCGCTGGTCCCGACGATGGGCAACCTGCATGATGGTCATATGAAGCTGGTTGATGAAGCCAAAGCCAGCGCGGACGTGGTGGTGGTCAGTATTTTCGTCAATCCGATGCAGTTTGACCGCGCCGATGACCTGGCGCGCTACCCGCGCACCCTGCAGGATGATTGCGAAAAGCTGAACAAGCGTCATGTCGACTTTGTCTTCGCGCCGACGCCGGCGGAAGTCTACCCGCAGGGCACCGAAGGCCAGACCTACGTCGACGTCCCCGGCCTGTCCACTATGCTGGAAGGCGCCAGCCGTCCGGGCCATTTTCGCGGCGTGTCGACCATCGTCAGTAAGCTGTTCAACCTGGTTCAGCCAGACGTCGCCTGCTTTGGCGAGAAAGACTTCCAGCAGCTGGCGCTGATCCGCAAGATGGTTGCCGACATGGGCTACGATATCGATATTATCGGCGTGCCGATCGTCCGCGCGAAGGATGGCCTGGCGCTGAGCTCGCGTAACGGCTATCTGACCGCCGACCAGCGCAAAATCGCCCCCGGTCTGTATAAAGTGCTGAGCGCGGTGGCGGAAAAACTGGCCGCCGGCGACCGTCAGCTCGACGAGATCATCGCTATCGCCGAGCAGGAACTGAACGAGAAAGGTTTCCGTGCCGACGACATTCAGATCCGCGATGCCGACACCCTGCTTGAGCTGACCGACGCCAGCCAGCGCGCGGTGATCCTGATGGCCGCCTGGCTCGGTCAGGCCCGCCTGATCGACAACCAGATCGTCACGCTCGGTCAGTAGACAGCGGGTAAAAATCGGGCAATACTTGCCCGGGCTTTTCTCAGGGCGGACGTCGTGTCCGCTCTGCTACATTAAGGTTGAAGGGTAGAAGTTATGATGCGTAATATGCTGCAGGGCAAGCTCCACCGCGTAAAAGTGACGCAGGCTGACCTGCACTATGAAGGTTCCTGCGCCATTGACCAGGATTTCCTGGATGCGGCCGGTATTCTGGAGAATGAGACCATTCACCTCTGGAACGTCACCAACGGCAACCGTTTCTCCACCTACGCCATTGCCGCCGAGCGGGGTTCCAGAATCATCTCCGTTAACGGCGCCGCCGCGCACTGCGCCAGCGTCGGCGATATCCTGATCATCGCCAGCTTCGTCACCATGTCTGACGAAGAGGCGCGCCGCTGGCAGCCCAACATCGCCTATTTCGAAGGCGACAACGAAATGAAGCGCCAGGCGAAAGCGATTCCGGTGCAGGTCGCCTGATGACCACGGCGCAGCGCTCAGGCGCAGCGCCGAAGTTTACCCCTGCGGCTGGTTACTGATCAGCCGCGACATCGTCTCCAGCGAATCCGTGCGTAAGATATATAACCGCTTTAGCAGAAACGGATTGTCCCCCGGCTTCACCTTCCCACGCACCGTCGTCACCGCCATATGAAACCCGGCGTCATTCGCCGCCTGCACCGCCGTGGCGTTATAGCCGCCGAAGGGATAGGAAAGGTAGAGCACATGTGGATTAAACTGGCTCAGCGCCCGGCGCGAACGGGCAAAATCAAACAGAATATTATGGTAATTGCGGCTGAATAAGATCGGCCGCCGGCCGGCGTCCACCCGGTGCAGGAAGTGGGTATGCGACTGAATGTCAAAGACGTCCTGGATCTGCCGGAGCTCAGAAATGCTCATGAACTGCAGCGATTTCGGATCCCATTGCTGCGGATGACGCTTGATGCGCGAAGAGATAATAAAGGCGGTGGCGTGGAAGCCATACTGTTTCAACACCGGATAGGCGTAGCGGTTTACCGATTTCAAACCGTCATCGAAGGTAATGGCGACTGCCCGCGCCGGAAGGTTAATTTTATTGCGCACGTAGCCTTCCAGCTGATACAGGGTCAGCGTGGTATACCCCTGATCCCGCAGCCAGGTCATCTGGTTATTGAAGGCGCGTACCGAGGTGGTGGTCGAGGTATGGCGGAAACGGGTGTTCTCTTCGTCACGCAGAATATGGTGATAGGTCAGCACGGGGATCCCGTTATCCTCCTGCGCATCCAGACTGCTGACCCACGCCAGCCGATCGCCAATGCGGATCTGAAACCAGGTCTGATTGAGGCGGTCTTTCAGCTTGCTGAGGATCGGATAGCGCAGATTATTGGCCAGCGTGCCGAACGGCGCGCTGCTCACTGAGGGAGCGTCATAGAGCGGTGTATCTTTCCAGGTGAGTAAATTCTGGTTACTCAGCGGCTTATTGAGATCCCCCAGACGGTCCTCCACCCGCTGCTTCCCCTGCACTGGCTCCAGATGGCCCTTGTCAATAAACCCGGTGCCGAAGCCGAAGCGAAACTCATAGTAATCAGCCGCCGTCGGGACAACCGCGAGGATCTGCCCGGCACGCACATTGCCCACGCTGACCACATGGTTCCCCACCTGCGCCCAGATCACCGCGTCTTCGGTGGTTTGCATATAGCGCACAGGTTTGCCCTGCTGACTAAGCAGACTGGCGGAGGCGCTGAGTGAGGTCAGTAAAAGAAGCAGAGTAAAAAATCGGACAAGCATGCGCATCGAACCGGTAAACCATCAACGGCGGTTATTGTAACAAAAGCGGCATCTGTCCCGCTGCTTAATTTCCAAAGGTATCATGACGCAACCGGAACGGGGGGTTCTTCTGCTGCTGATGCCACAGGCTGCTCACCATCGGCCCGCCCGCGCTGACGATAGCCTGGCGAAACGCCTCGCTGCTTAACGTGTCCCGCAGCAGATACATTCGCTCAAGTAATGAATAGCTGACGCCGGAGATCACTTCGCAGTGGGTATGTTTGTGGCTCATCAACGCCGCGGCCCGATAAGGCGCCGCGCCGGTTCTGTCGGTTAGGAAAATGACCCCGTCCCCGGAGTCGGTGGCATGCAGCGCATCGCACATCATCCGGCTCAACATATTGCTGCTGAGATTGCGCCAGTAATTGACCGCCCGGCACTGGGCCAGCGGACCAAATTTTTGTTCAAGACGATCCAGCATCTCCTGCGCCAGCTCATCGTGGCAGGTAATGACCCAACCAAGCATGCTTCCCTCCTTAGCCAGCCAACAATGTAGCAAGGGGAAGATGGCGTATCGGTGATGGGGGTCAAAGATAAGCGGTTAGCGCTTCGCGTATTGGCGTCCGGAAGCGCTAACCGTGATGAGTATCAGCTACGCAGGCCGCGACCGCGCTGGATTAACGACCAGCAGAGGAGATAGAAGGCGACGATGAAGACCACCAGCACCGCAAAGGTGGTCACCAGCGGCACATCGTTGATACCGAGGAAGCCGAAGCGGAAACCGCTGATCATGTAGACGATGGGGTTCAGATGCGACAGCCCCTGCCAGAACGGCGGCAGCAGGGTCAGCGAGTAGAACACCCCGCCGAGATAGGTCAGCGGCGTCAACACAAAGGTCGGGATCAGGCTGATGTCATCGAAGGTCTTGGCAAACACCGCGTTCAGCAGTCCGGCCAGCGAGAACAGCACCGCGGTGAGGAGCAGCGTCAGGGCGACAAACAGCCAGGAGTGAACCTGGAACGGCACAAAGAACAGCGACACCGCGGTCACCAGGATACCCACGCACAGCCCGCGCGCCACCCCGCCGCCCACGTAGCCGGCGATAATCACGTGCGTCGGCACTGGCGCCACCAGCAGCTCCTCAATGTTGCGCTGAAACTTGGCGCTGAAGAACGACGAGGCGACGTTGGCGTATGCGTTGGTGATCACCGCCATCATGATCAGGCCCGGCACGATAAACTGCATGTAGGTAAAGCCATGCATCTCGCCGATGCGCGACCCGATCAGGTTACCGAAAATCACGAAGTACAGGGTCATGGTGATCACCGGCGGCACCAGCGTCTGCACCCAGATGCGCATAAAACGGTGGATCTCTTTGGTCCAGATGCTTTTCAGCGCGACCCAATAAAGCTGCATCATGCTGACTCTCCTTTTCGCTCATGCACCAGGGTGACAAACAGCTCTTCCAGACGGTTGGCTTTGTTACGCATACTCAATACCTGCACCCCCTGGGCGCTCAGCTGCGCGAAAACGCTGTTAATCCCCTGCTCGCGCAGGACCTCCACTTCCAGCGTCGAGGTATCAACCAGCTGATACTGGTAGCCCTCGAGCTTCGGCACCGGGCTTTTTGGCGCGAGGTCGAGAATAAAGGTCTCTGATTTCAGCTTCGACAGCAGCGCTTTCATCGAGGTGTTTTCCACCAGCGTACCGTGCTGGATGATGCCGATGTTGCGGCACAGCATTTCGGCCTCTTCCAGATAGTGAGTGGTCAGAATAATGGTGGTTCCGCGATCGTTGAGATCCTTGAGGAAGCCCCACATCGAGCGGCGTAGTTCGATATCGACGCCGGCGGTCGGCTCGTCGAGGATCAGCAGCTTCGGCTCATGCATCAACGCGCGAGCGATCATCAGGCGGCGCTTCATCCCGCCAGAGAGCATCCGCGCGCGTTCGCTGCGTTTTTCCCACAGATCGAGCTGTTTTAAGTACTTTTCGCTGCGGGCGATGGCTTCTTTACGTTCAACGCCGTAGTAGCCCGCCTGGTTAACGACGATCTGCTGCACGGTCTCGAACGGGTTAAAGTTAAACTCCTGCGGCACCAGGCCAAGCTGGCGCTTGGCGTTGACGACGTCTTTCTCCAGATCGTAGCCAAAGACATTGACCTGACCGGAGGTTTTGTTCACCAGCGAGCTGATGATGCCGATCGTCGTGGATTTTCCCGCCCCGTTCGGGCCCAGCAGGGCATAGAAATCCCCCGCTTCAACCTGCAGGTCAATTCCCCGCAGCGCCTGAACCCCGCCGGGGTAGGTTTTTTTGAGCTGTTTTAATTCCAGAGCAATGGTCATTAAATATCTCTTCTCGTGTCATGACACGTCATTAACCCGCCTGACTGACGTTTGCGCTGTAGTGGCGCGGCCAGCGCATCTGCAGCCGGAAGTATCACGGGTTAAGATGGTTTTAAAAAAGGTGAGCTTACCCTATATTAGCGCAACGCACTTACTTGGTTACAGGCCGATAACGTCCATGAATGATATAGATACACTCATCAGCAACAATGCACTATGGTCAAAAATGCTGGTGGAAGAGGACCCCGGCTTTTTTGAGAAACTGTCGCAAACGCAGAAACCGCGCTTCCTGTGGATTGGCTGTTCTGACAGCCGCGTTCCCGCTGAGCGACTCACCGGCCTGGAGCCAGGCGAACTGTTTGTGCATCGTAACGTGGCGAATCTGGTGATCCACACCGACCTCAACTGCCTGTCGGTGGTGCAGTATGCCGTCGATGTTCTCGAAGTCGAGCACATTATTATCTGCGGCCACTACGGCTGCGGCGGCGTACAGGCGGCGGTGGAGAACCCGGAGCTGGGGCTCATCGACAACTGGCTGCTGCATATCCGCGATATCTGGTTTAAACACAGCTCGCTGCTGGGGGAAATGCCGGAGGAGCGCCGGCTGGATACCCTTTGTGAACTGAACGTAATGGAACAGGTGTACAACCTGGGACATTCGACGATTATGCAATCGGCGTGGAAGCGCGGACAGAAGGTGACCATCCACGGCTGGGCATATGGCATTCACGACGGACTGCTGCGCGATCTGGATGTGACCGCCGTGAGCCGGGAAACCCTTGAACAGCGCTATCGCCACGGGATCTCCAACCTCAAGATCAAGCACATCAACCACAAATAGCCTTCAGACTTAGCCACTCTGGCGCGCGCGCCAGAGTGGGATATCCCCTTACTCGTCCAGCAGGGTGACTTTGCCGATATACGGCAGATGGCGGTAGCGCTGAGCGTAGTCGATACCGTAGCCCACCACGAACTCGTCCGGAATGGCGAAACCGACGAACTCTACCGGGACATTCACTTCACGGCGGCTTGGTTTATCCAGCAGCGTACAAATGGCCAGCGACTTCGGCTCGCGCAAGCTGAGGATCTCACGCACTTTAGACAGGGTATTGCCGGAGTCGATGATATCTTCCACGATCAGAACGTCTTTACCACGGATGTCTTCGTCCAGATCTTTGAGGATTTTCACATCACGGGTAGTGGACATGCCGCTGCCGTAGCTCGAGGCGGTCATAAAATCGACTTCATGCGGCACCTGCACTTCACGGCACAGGTCGGCCATGAACATAAACGAGCCGCGCAGCAGCCCCACCAGCACCATTTCGCTGCCGCTGTCCTGATAATGTTCGTTGATTTGACGACCCAGTTCCGCGATGCGCGCTTTGATCTCGGATTCCGGGATCATCACTTCTACAGTATGTTTCATAAGACTAACCATTTGATTCTAAATATAAATCATCAAAGCCGCTGCTTTCGCCCCGACGATGACCGGCAAGCCATCCAGTATACCAGCAAAAAGAAATCTGCGGTGCAGGGATTAATAAAGCCATATTTGTGATTCCGATCACACTTGTTAAATCCTATAATTAATTGCAGTTAAAAAATTAACAAACACATGAGTAACTTTCTATGGCTGAAACAAAGTCTCAACAATCAAGGCTCCTGGTGACGCTGACTGCGCTATTTGCAGCGTTCTGCGGCCTCTATCTTTTAATCGGCGGAGCATGGCTGGTCGTGCTTGGCGGCTCCTGGTACTACCCCGTCGCCGGTCTGGTGATGCTGGGCGTGACCGTGATGCTGTTCCGCGGCAAGCGCGCTGCGCTGTGGCTGTACGCCGCGCTGCTGCTGGCGACCATGATCTGGGGCGTCTGGGAAGTCGGCTTCGACTTCTGGGCGCTGACGCCGCGTAGCGATATCCTCGTCTTCTTTGGTATCTGGCTGATCCTGCCCTTTGTCTGGCGTCGTCTGCCGGTGCCTTCCGCTGGCGCCGTAGGCGCGCTGGTCGTCGCCTTGCTGATCAGCGGCGGCATGCTGACCTGGGCTGGTTTTAACGACCCGCAGGAGATCAACGGCACTCTGAGCGCCGACGCCACCCCGGCGGCGCCGATTTCCAACGTTGCCGACGGCGACTGGCCGGCCTATGGCCGCAACCAGGAAGGCCAGCGCTTCTCCCCGCTGAAGCAGATTAACGCCGACAACGTGAAGAACCTGAAGGAAGCCTGGGTGTTCCGCACCGGCGACCTGAAACAGCCGAACGATCCGGGTGAAATCACTAACGAAGTGACGCCGATTAAAGTCGGCGACACGCTCTTCCTGTGTACCGCCCACCAGCGTCTGTTCGCGCTTGACGCCGCCTCCGGTAAAGAGAAGTGGCATTTTGACCCGCAGCTGAACGCCGACCCGTCGTTCCAGCACGTCACCTGCCGCGGTGTCTCGTATCACGAAGCGAAAGCGGATAACGCCCCTGCCGACGTCGTCGCCGACTGTCCGCGCCGCATTATCCTGCCGGTGAACGATGGTCGCCTGTTCGCAGTGAACGCCGACAACGGTAAGCTGTGCGAAACCTTTGCCAACAAAGGTATTCTCAACCTGCAGACCAACATGCCGGTGACCACGCCGGGCATGTATGAACCCACTTCCCCGCCGATTATCACCGATAAGACCATCGTGATTGCCGGCGCAGTTACCGATAACTTCTCTACCCGCGAGCCGTCAGGCGTGATCCGCGGCTTTGATGTGAATACCGGTAAACTGCTGTGGGCCTTCGATCCGGGCGCGAAAGATCCGAACGCCATCCCAAGCGATGAGCATCACTTCACGCTCAACTCACCCAACTCCTGGGCGCCTGCCGCCTACGACGCCAAACTGGATCTGGTCTATCTGCCGATGGGCGTGACCACTCCGGATATCTGGGGCGGTAACCGCACGCCGGAGCAAGAGCGCTATGCCAGCTCGATTGTCGCGCTGAACGCCACCACCGGTAAGCTGGCCTGGAGCTACCAGACCGTCCACCACGACCTGTGGGATATGGACATGCCTTCCCAGCCGACGCTGGCTGACATTGAAGTCAATGGCAAAACCGTGCCGGTCGTCTATGCTCCGGCGAAAACCGGCAACATCTTCGTGCTGGATCGCCGTAACGGCGAGCTGGTGGTCCCGGCCCCGGAAAAACCGGTTCCGCAGGGCGCCGCCAAAGGCGATTACGTCGCCAAAACCCAGCCGTTCTCCGATCTGAGCTTCCGTCCGAAGAAAGATCTGACCGGGGCGGACATGTGGGGCGCCACCATGTTCGACCAGCTGGTGTGCCGCGTGATTTTCCATCAGATGCGCTATGAGGGTATCTTCACCCCGCCATCTGAGCAGGGCACCCTCGTCTTCCCGGGTAACCTGGGGATGTTTGAATGGGGCGGTATCTCCGTCGATCCGAACCGTCAGGTGGCTATCGCCAATCCGATGGCGCTGCCGTTCGTCTCTAAACTGATCCCACGCGGCCCGGGCAACCCAATGGAGCCGCCGAAAGATGCGAAAGGCTCAGGCACCGAGTCCGGCGTGCAGCCGCAGTACGGCGTCCCGTACGGCGTCACCCTGAACCCGTTCCTATCGCCGTTCGGTCTGCCGTGCAAACAGCCGGCCTGGGGCTATATCTCCGCGCTGGATCTGAAAACTAACGAAGTGGTATGGAAAAAACGTATCGGTACCCCGCAGGACAGCCTGCCGTTCCCGATGCCGGTTAAACTCCCATTCACCATGGGTATGCCGATGCTGGGCGGTCCGATCTCCACGGCGGGCAACGTTCTGTTCATCGGCGCGACCGCGGATAACTACCTGCGCGCGTACAATATGAGCAACGGTGAGAAGCTGTGGGAAGCCCGTCTGCCAGCCGGCGGTCAGGCCACCCCGATGACCTACGAAGTGAATGGCAAACAGTATGTTGTCATCTCTGCCGGCGGTCACGGCTCGTTCGGTACCAAAATGGGCGATTATATCGTCGCCTATGCGCTCCCGGATGAGGCGAAATAAAACGCAAAACGGCAACGAAAGTTGCCGTTTTTTTTTGTCTTTATCCCCTCTCCCACGCGCCAGGGTTATACCGCCCTAAACCGTGAACCCCAACATCATCCCGGTGTCTTCATGTTCCAGCAGGTGGCAGTGGGCCATATAGGCAAACTCCTTCGGCGCCGGATGATCAAACTTCACTAATACTTCACTCACGTCCCCTTCCACACGCACGGTGTCTTTCCAGCCGCGACGATGCGCCGCTGGCGGCTTGCCGTTTTCGCTCAGGATGCGGAACTGGGTGCCGTGGATATGGAACGGATGCAGCATCATGTCGCCCTTACCCGAAATCACCCAGCGCTCATACTGGCCTCTGGCGGCGGCGAACATCGGCACATTCATGTCGAAGGCTTTGCCGTTGATGCGGTTGGCGTTATGGAAATCAAATCCTTTGCCCGACGACATGCCATGATCCATGCCGGACCCGTGGTTCATGTTGCTCATGTCGCCGTGGTGCATATTCCCCATGTCGCCCATCCCGCCGTGCCCCATCATGCCGTGATCCATTCCTGCCATCGCCTGATCGCCATATTTCTCCATCAGCGCCTGCATGCCCATCCTGTCGAGCATCGGATCCATCGACAGCTGGAGCTGACGCTGCGTCAGCCCCGTCAGAGAAGGTAGCGCCGGCATAGCGGCCAGGGTATCCAGCAGCTTACCGGAGGCAGGAATGACCAGCGGCTGGACGCGCAGTACCGGCTGTGGTTTATCAAAAGGCGCAATGGCCATGCCCATCTGACCCACCGGCAGGGTCACCAGATCAAAAGGTTTGCCGTCGCTGGTGTCCACCAGCACCTCAAAACGCTCCCCCATCAAGACCGGCAACTCATTGACCTTCACCGGCTCTGCCAGCAGACCGCCATCGCTGGCCACCACGTACAGCGGGCGCTTATCGCTGGTCGCAAAATTGAGGGAACGGGCATTACAGCCGTTCAGCAAGCGCAGACGTAGCCAGCCGCGCGGGGCGGCATGTTCAGGATAGAGAGCGCCATTGGTCAGCAGCGTATCGCCAAACCAGCCGACGGCAGCGCTCATCACATCCAGCTGATAATCAATTTCGCCAGCGGCGGTAAACTTCTTGTCCTGCACAATCACCGGTACATCATCGATTCCCCACTGCTTCGGCAACAGCAGGCGTCCGCTCTCTTCATCCTCGATCAGCACCAGCCCCGCCAGCCCCATCGCCACCTGCCGACCGGTGGTCCCGTGCTGATGCGGGTGAAACCAGCAGGTGGCCGCCCGCTGCGTTGGCGTGAAGCTCACCGTCCGAGTGGCGCCCGGGGCGATGACCCCCTGCGGTCCTCCGTCGACCTCGCCCGGTACCTCCAGACCATGCCAGTGCAGCGTCGTCTCCTCTGCCAGCTGGTTGGTAATGTCCACCGTGATAGCCTTCCCCTGCGTCAGCTGCAGCGCGGGACCCAGTAGCGAGCCGTTATACCCCCAGGTGGTGGCGTTCAAAGCGCCAAACTGCGTTTTGCCCGCCTGGATGGTCAGCGCGATACGATTGCGCGCATCAGCCGTCAACAGCGGCGGTACCGGCAGGGCCGGGCGACTGGCCGCAAAGACCGCACGGCTCCAAAGCGGTAACGCGCTGGCCATGCTGACCGCGGCGGTCAGTTTGAGGAAGTCTCGACGTTGCATATTCACATCCTTTTATTCTGCGGGCGAATATTTGAGCTTAAACCCTACCGTAACGGGAAGGTCAAGCAGAAGAGTAAGAATAAAGATCGGCGCTGTGTAAAGAAGTATGCTAATTTGAAGCGTCGGTGATCTAACGGTAGAAAAAATGAAGACGCTTTTCAGAACAATGGTACTCGGCAGCCTGCTTACTCTCTCCGCCAACAGCTACGCGCTCAGCGAATCAGAAGCGGAAGACATGGCTGATTTAACCGCGGTTTTTGTGTTTCTGAAAAACGACTGTGGCTACCAGAACCTGCCCAACACGCAGATCCGTCGCGCCCTGGTGTTCTTTGCCCAGCAGAACCAATGGGACCTGAGCAACTACGACAGCTACAACATGAAAGCGCTTGGCGAAGACAGCTATCGCGATCTCAGCGGCATTAACCTTCCGACGGCGAAAAAATGTAAAGCGCTGGCCCGCGATTCACTTAGCCTGCTGGCTTACGTCAAATAATTTCCCGCGCGGGCGGCAACGCGCCGCGCTTTTCCCCGACTCACCCGCCTTTAATATTTACCATTATTATTTTATACAAAATAAATTTTATCTACCTCGCAATACATCAAGCCAATAAATAAATTAAACCCGTACTAACAGCCCTGGCAGATAAAAACAATAAAATATCCCTAACGATATATTGCAAAATAAAAAGCAGCCTTTTAGAATCCGTTGAAAATATATCTACTTCATGGACTGAAATTGTGAATATCTCGCTGACTCTTCGTATTATTCCACTTGCCGCTATGTTATTAGCCGGCTGTAGCAATACCGCCTCTCGCCAGCAGGTAAAACCGCTCACCACCCCGCTAACGTCGCAGCAGCAGGCAGAGCAGGAGCGAGCGGCCAGCGAACAAGCGCGCATTGAATCCTGCCGACAGGCGCTGGACTCGCTAAAAGAGGTTAACCCACAGCAGGCAACCAAACTCAGCAATGACTTCAACGCCTTAGTGCGTGCGGCGTCACAATACAACAGCGTGCGCGAGAAAGTGGCGGATCCCACCCGGCTTGGCATTGACTCCATGTATCAGTTTAAATCCATCAAATTGTGCGCCGATATTCAGAAAACGCTAATCGATAGCCTGGTACAGCGGGGTGAAAGCAAGCAGCCATGAACAGAGCCGCCACGCTGACCCTCAACGCGCCCCTGCTGATGCTCGTCGCGGCGCTGGCGCTTTCAACACCTTTCTTCGCCGGCGCCGCGCCGGCGTTTCTTGACTACGCCCAGCAGCAAACCCAGGCGCATGAAAAAAGCGATGCTGCAACCGCAAAGCAAACGTCAGGCGATCGTCAACCTGCGGATAATAAAATAAAGACACCCAATACCGCACAATTGCAAAAAAGAATCGTCAACCAGCAGGCGACGATTGAGCAAAAAGATAAAACTATTCAGCAATTAAAAAAACAGCTTGCTAACACTCCGGCCACAGAAACCTCCATCGCGAATGAGCAAGCGGCCTTAAATAACAAAATAAAAGAATTACAGATCGCCTTAACCGCCGCCACCGCGAAAAATGAGGCGTTAATTAAAAAAGAAAGCGCAGCCCAGAATACGACTCTGCAGCAAAGTCAGGCCGCCGCGCTGAAGCAGATCCAACAATTAACGTCACAGCTTCAGCAAGCCGCAGCTGAAAATAAACGGCTCAGCGCCAGCCTCACCGCTCTGAATACAGATAAGCAGACGCTGGCTAACCGGCTCGCCGCGGCAGAGAAGGCGCAGCAGACCACCCTCGACCAGGTCAAAACCCTTAACGCCGACAAACAGCCGTTGGTCAACCGGCTGGCGGCGGCGGAAAAAGAGAAGCAGACCGCCCTCGACCAGGTCAAAAACCTTAACGCCGATAAGCAGTCTCTGGCTAACCGGCTGGCGGCGGCGGAAAAAGAGAAGCAGGCTGCTCTCGACCAGGTCAAAACCCTTAACGCTGATAAACAGCCGCTGGTCAACCGGCTGGCAGCGGCCGAAAAAGAGAAACAGGCCGCCCTCGACCAGATCAAAGCCCTTAACGCCGACAAACAGCCGTTGGTCAACCGGCTGGCGGCGGCGGAAAAAGAGAAGCAGACCGCCCTCGACCAGATCAAAGCCCTTAACGCCGATAAGCAGTCGCTGGCTAACCGGCTCGCCGCGGCGGAGAAAGCGCCATCGAGCCGCGCCGATGCCGCCGTGGCGGCAAAAGATGAGCCCCCCGAGATGGCGACCATAGTGGCGGCCTATCGCCTGCAGGCGGACAAAGATAACGCCCAGCTGCGGATGAAAGAGGATGAAATCCAGCTGCTGCGGACGCAGCTGACGGTCCCGCCGAGAAATACCACCGGCAAAACCGCCGCCAAACTCAGCGCGCCAGGTGAACAGCAGGCTTACGCCATCGGCGCCTCGATGGGTACAGAGGCGCTTAATGTCCTCACGACTCGTCGCACTCAGGGAGTTAACGTCGACGCTGGCCTGGTGCTGCAGGGCATCGAAGATGCTTTCAGCGGCCAGCTTCGCCTCGGCGAACAGGAGCGTAACAAAGCGCTGTTTGACATTTCACAGCAGGTTTTCCAGAACCTGAATAAAATCGAGCAGAAAAACATCAGCGCCGGTCAGAAATACCAGCAGGCGTTTGCGCGCAAAAAAGGTGTGGTCTTCAAAGAGGGCGTCTACAGCCGTATCGATTACCCGGGTAAAGGAAAAATTAGCGGCAACGATCTGGTGACCGTGGTGATCAAAGAGATGCTGACGGACGGAACGGTGATCAATGATATGGAGACGAAAGATCAGGCGCTTACCCAGAAACTGGATGCCTATCCCCCGGTATTTCGCGGGCCGCTGAAGCGCCTGCAGAACCACGGCTCCGTGACGCTGGTCGTCCCGCCCGACAAAGCCTATGGCAGTAAAGGGTTGCCACCGAAGATCCCCCCAGGCGCCACCATGGTCTATTCCGTGCGGATAGTGGATAGCCAACCCGCGCCGGTAAAATAGCCCTGTCTCCCCACCGCCCTCTCCGGGCGGTGCTGTTATTCCTGCCGCATTGCTGCAATAACCGCCGTGCATCCTCATCTATAGTTGTCTATGATGTTGCACTCGTTTTACGGGTGTAACAGATGTTAACGAAGGAGGAGCCTCACCGTGGCCGATAATCCACTGTGGCATGAAACGCTGCATGACCATTTTGGTCAGTACTTTAGCGTTGATAACGTGCTGTACCACGAAAAAACCGATCATCAGGATCTGATCATCTTTGACAACCGCGCCTTTGGCCGGGTGATGGCGCTGGATGGCGTCGTGCAAACCACCGAACGCGATGAGTTTATCTATCACGAAATGATGACCCACGTGCCGCTGCTGGCTCACGGCAACGCCAAGCATGTCCTGATCATCGGCGGCGGCGATGGCGCGATGCTGCGCGAAGTCTCTCGTCATCGCAGCATCGAAAGCATCACCATGGTGGAAATCGACGCCGGGGTGGTCTCATTCTGCCGCCAGTACCTGCCCAACCATAGCGCCGGCGCCTATGACGATCCGCGCTTTACGCTGGTGATTGATGATGGCGTCAATTTTGTTAATCAGACGACGCAAACGTTTGATGTGATCATTTCGGACTGTACCGACCCTATTGGCCCGGGGGAAAGCCTCTTCACCTCGGCTTTTTATGAAGGCTGCAAACGCTGCCTGAATCCGGGAGGGATTTTCGTTGCGCAGAACGGCGTCTGCTTCCTGCAGCAGGATGAAGCGGTCGGTAGCCATCGCAAACTGAGCCACTATTTTCGCGACGTCAGCTTCTACCAGGCGGCGATTCCGACCTATTACGGCGGGATAATGACCTTTGCCTGGGCGAGCGACAACGAGGCGCTGCGCCATCTTTCCAGCGAAATCATTCAGGCGCGCTTTCACAAAGCCAACCTGACCTGCCGCTACTACAATCCGGCAATCCATACGGCGGCCTTCGCCTTACCACAATATCTGCATGATGCTCTGTCCGCACCGTGAAGCGAAATAAGGGGGTGAACTAAATTGAAAAAATTGAAGCTGCACGGCTTTAACAACCTGACCAAAAGCCTGAGTTTTTGTATCTACGATATCTGTTACGCCAAAACGGCAGAAGAGCGCGACGGCTACATCGCCTATATCGACGAACTTTATAATGCCAATCGCCTGACAGAGATCCTGAGCGAAACCTGCTCTATTATTGGCGCTAATATCCTGAATATCGCCCGCCAGGATTATGAACCCCAGGGCGCCAGCGTGACCATTCTGGTAAGCGAAGAGCCCGTCGACCCGCGGCTTATCGACCAGACCGAACACCCCGGCCCGCTGCCTGAAACCGTGGTCGCCCATCTCGATAAAAGCCATATCTGCGTGCATACCTATCCGGAGAGCCACCCGGAAGGCGGCCTGTGCACCTTCCGCGCCGATATCGAAGTCTCTACCTGCGGGGTTATTTCACCGCTCAAAGCGCTGAACTATCTGATCCACCAGCTGGAATCGGACATTGTGACCATTGACTACCGCGTGCGCGGCTTTACCCGCGACATCAATGGGATGAAGCATTTTATCGATCATGAAATCAACTCAATTCAGAACTTTATGTCTGACGATATGAAGTCGCTGTATGACATGGTCGACGTCAACGTTTATCAGGAAAATATCTTCCATACCAAAATGTTGCTTAAGGAGTTCGACCTTAAGCATTACATGTTCCATACCCGACCGGAAGAGTTGACCGCTGAAGAGCGCAAGGTCATTACCGACCTGCTGTGGAAAGAGATGCGCGAGATTTACTACGGCCGCAATATTCCTGCCGTGTAATACGTCAAATGCCCGGCGGCGCTTTTGCTTGCCGGGCCTGGGTTCTGCGCCGGCTGGAAGCGGGGAAAGGTACTCGTCGCGACCCGGAGATGTGCCCTGCGCACGCGACGCTTAGCCGGGCTACGGTTTTCCGCAGCCCGGCGCAAAACGAGTCATCAACGCTGCTGCATAAACTCACGATAGGCGGCAACCACCTGCAGGAAATCCTCAACACCACACAGAGAGAGGCTTTCTTCGTCGTAGTAGCTCATCCCCTCTTCGATTTCGTCCCCGGAAAATTCCAGCTGATTGGCGCGGATCATCACCTCTTCGCCATCCAGCCACAGCGTATATTCATGTCCGGCACGCTGCCAGGAACGTTCACTGCCTTTCACGGTGCGCGCAGCCTGCTCCACTTCGTCAAGCAGAGCAAGATTGTCTTTCACCTCCTCGTTGAACCAGTGGCCAATCGCCTCGTGATCCATCGACATTCGCACCTTTACCACTCCGGTAATATCGCGCAGAAATTCGTAGTCCATCGTCTTTTCCTCTGCAAGGGCAATGCGTCACCGCTGCACTGTACCCATGGAGTAATTATCGCAGCAGACCGAAAGAAAAAAAGCGTAACAGGCAGGAGGTTTGGAAATAAAAATGCCCGGTGATGCAATGTTCACCGGGCATTGGGGAGTTTGTAACCAAACGGTCAGCCGGGCTGACCGACTGGTTTTACACCGCGGTCTGGAAGATCACGCCGTCAGCTTTTTCAGTGTACTGATCCAGCTGGTTGAAGTTCAGATAGCGATAGGTATCTTCCGCTGTCTTATCCACCTGCGCCACGAAGGTCTGGTACTCTTCCGGCGTCGGCAGTTTACCGAGCAGAGAAGCCACCGCTGCCAGCTCGGCAGAGGCCAGATAGACGTTAGCGCCGGTACCTAAACGGTTCGGGAAGTTACGGGTAGAGGTGGAAACCACCGTCGCACCGTCGGCGACGCGCGCCTGGTTACCCATACACAGGGAACAGCCAGGGATTTCGATACGCGCCCCGCTCTTACCAAATACGCTGTAGTAACCTTCTTCGGTCAGCTGCGCGGCGTCCATACGGGTTGGCGGCGCCACCCACAGGCGAGTCGGCAACTGGCCTTTGTGGCTGTCCAGCAGCTTACCGGCGGCACGGAAGTGGCCGATGTTGGTCATGCAGGAGCCGATGAACACTTCGTCGATTTTCTCGCCCTGTACGTCAGACAGCAGGCGGGCATCGTCCGGATCGTTCGGCGCGCACAGAATCGGCTCTTTGATATCCGCCAGATCGATGTCGATCACTGCCGCGTATTCCGCGTCAGCATCGGCTTCCAGCAGTTGCGGATCCGCCAGCCATTTCTCCATGCCCTGGATACGACGCTCCAGGGTACGGCGGTCGCCGTAGCCTTCGGCGATCATCCACTTCAGCAGGACGATGTTGGAGTTCAGATACTCAACGATCGGCTCTTTGTTCAGCTTGATGGTGCAACCTGCAGCAGAACGTTCAGCGGAGGCATCGGTCAGCTCGAACGCCTGCTCCACTTTCAGATCCGGCAGACCTTCAATCTCAAGGATGCGGCCAGAGAAGATGTTTTTCTTACCTTTCTTCTCAACGGTCAGCAGGCCCTGCTTGATGGCGTACAGCGGGATCGCGTGGACCAGGTCGCGCAGCGTAATGCCCGGCTGCATTTTACCTTTGAAACGCACCAGCACCGATTCCGGCATATCCAGCGGCATCACGCCGGTCGCGGCGGCGAAGGCCACCAGACCAGAGCCCGCCGGGAAGGAGATACCGATGGGGAAACGGGTGTGGGAGTCGCCGCCGGTGCCCACGGTATCCGGCAGCAGCATGCGGTTCAGCCAGGAGTGGATCACGCCATCGCCCGGACGCAGCGAGACGCCGCCGCGGTTCATAATGAAGTCCGGCAGAGTATGATGCGTGGTGACGTCAACCGGCTTCGGATAGGCCGCAGTGTGGCAGAAGGACTGCATCACCAGGTCAGCGGAGAAGCCCAGGCACGCCAGGTCTTTCAGTTCATCACGGGTCATTGGACCGGTGGTGTCCTGAGAACCGACGGAGGTCATTTTCGGCTCGCAGTAGGCGCCCGGGCGGATACCGGCAACGCCGCAGGCGCGGCCAACCATTTTCTGCGCCAGAGAGAAGCCGCGGGTGCTTTCCGCCACGTCTTTCGCCTGACGGAAGACATCGCTGTGCGGCAGACCCAGCGCTTCACGTGCTTTGGTGGTCAGGCCGCGACCGATGATCAGCGGGATACGGCCGCCGGCACGGACTTCGTCGATCAGCACATCGGTTTTCAGCTCGAAGCTGGCCAGCAGTTCGTTGGTCTCGTGATTACGCACTTCGCCTTTGAACGGGTAAACGTCGATGACGTCGCCCATGTTCAGGTTTGACACATCCACTTCGATAGGCAGCGCGCCCGCATCTTCCATGGTGTTGAAGAAGATTGGCGCGATTTTGCCGCCCAGGCACAGGCCGCCGCCGCGCTTGTTCGGCACGTTCGGGATATCGTCGCCCATAAACCACAGCACCGAGTTGGTGGCCGATTTACGTGAAGAGCCGGTCCCGACCACATCGCCGACGTAGGCCAGCGGGTAGCCTTTCTGCTGCAGGGCTTCGATCTGTTTGATCGGGCCAACCACGCCCGGCTGATCCGGTTCAATGCCTTCGCGGGCGTTTTTCAGCATCGCCAGGGCGTGCAGCGGGATATCCGGACGCGACCAGGCATCCGGCGCCGGAGACAGGTCATCGGTGTTCGTTTCGCCAGTGACCTTGAAAACGGTAACGGTGATTTTCTCTGCCAGCTGCGGGCGGTTCAGGAACCACTCAGCGTCGGCCCAGGATTGCATAACCTGTTTAGCGTGCTCGTTACCCGCTTTCGCTTTCTCTTCCACGTCGTAGAAGTTATCGAACATCAGCAGAGTATGGGACAGCGCTTTCGCGGCAATCGGCGCCAGTTTCGCGTCGTCCAGGGCATCGATCAGCGGGTGGATATTGTAACCGCCCTGCATGGTGCCCAGCAGTTCAACGGCTTTTTCAGGGGTAACCAGGGGGGAGGTCGTTTCGCCTTTGGCGATCGCGGCAAGGAATCCAGCTTTAACATAGGCGGCTTCGTCGACGCCCGGCGGTACACGGTTAATCAGCAGGTCTAACAGGAATTCTTCTTCGCCCGCAGGCGGGTTTTTCAGCAGTTCTACCAGCGCGGCCATTTGGGTTGCATCTAAGGGTTTGGCAACAATCCCCATGGCGGCACGCTCAGCTACGTGCTTACGGTATTCTTCTAGCACGACGGTTCTCCTCGCTTCTCATTGTCATAATGCGGCCTACACCTCTTCAATCAATCTGCTTCGGTATTGGCAGTTTGCCGCCTTGACGCATCTTGAAGGATTTAGTGGCTGGGCGATTTTCTTCACGCTCCTGTGAGACAGCAGTTTGTAGGGTAAATGCCCGATACCGCGTCGGCAGCATAGCAGGATTTTTGAAAGGTGTTAATCTGTTTACAAAAAAGCAACATTAAAATTTAGCTGAATCGTTAAGGGCAGGATATTGCAGGCTTTCTGTTCAAATCCCGCGACAAAAATTCCTTTCCGCGTACAACGCCATGGGCCGATCCCAACAATCATCAATAAAAAGCCATACCGCTTACTTATACTCAGCAAACGCGCCGTTTTCGCCGATACTTTAGCGAGATGGGTTACTTTTTGGGTCAGGAGCTTCTATGTCACTGCCGTTCAAACCCCATATTATCACCCTGCTCTGTAGCGCTGGCTTACTCGCGGCGGCGGGAACACTCTATGTGCAAAGCCGTACTCCAGAGACGGTCACTCAGCCGACGGCGCAGCCTGCGCCAGCGCCAACGCCAGCCGCACCCGCCGCCGCGGAGCCGGTGGCCGCCACCTACACCCAGGCGCAGATTGACCAGTGGGTTGCCCCCATCGCGCTCTACCCGGACAGTCTGCTGTCGCAGGTGCTGATGGCTTCCACCTACCCGGACAACGTCATGCAGGCGGTGCAGTGGTCCCAGGATAACCCCACCATGAAAGGGGATCCCGCCGTTCAGGCAGTTGCCAGCCAGCCGTGGGATCCCAGCGTCAAATCGCTTGTCGCTTTCCCTGCCCTGCTGGCGATGATGGGCGAGAATCCGCCCTGGGTGGAAAATCTGGGTAATGCGTTTTTGGCCCAGCCGCATGATGTGATGGACGCGGTGCAGCGCCTGCGTGCCATCGCCCAGGAGACAGGGACGCTGAAATCCACGCCGCAGCAAAAAGTGATTGTCGCCGCATCGGCGCCTGTGCCGGCCACCACTTCGAAAAGCAGCACCGTATCAACGTCAAGCACTACCGCGGCGGCGCCTGCGCCGACCCAGGTCATAAAAATAGAACCGACCGACCCGCAGGTGGTCTATGTTCCCAACTACAACCCCTCCACCGTCTATGGTACCTGGCCGAACAGCGCCTATCCTCCGGTCTATCTGCCGCCCCCTCCCGGGGAGCAGTTTACCGATAGCTTCGTCAAAGGCTTCGGTTACAGCCTGGGCGTGGCGACCACCTGGGCGCTGTTCAGCAGCATCGACTGGGATGATGATGATGACTACCACCATCACGATGACGACTACCACCGCGGGGATTACTCGCATAATGGCGATAACATCAATATCAATGTGAATAATTTTAACCGCATTACCGGACAAAACCTGCCGGGCGACCACGTAAACTGGCAGCACAATCCCGCCTATCGCGGTCACGTGCCATACCCCGATAATACCGTCGCCCAGCGCTTTCATCAGACCAACGTATCCGGCGGACTGAGCGCGACCCAGCATGCGCCGGTCGATCGTGAGGCGCAGCGCCAGGCGGCAATGACCCAGCTTCAGCAGCGCAGCGCGTCGACCGCCACGGCAGGCAACCTGGCGGCAAACACCCCCTCGCGCGATGCCCAGCGTCAGGCGGCCTCGGCGCAGTTGAAACAAGCCACCCAGCGCAGCAACTACCGCGGTTACGACAGCGCGCCGACATCAACCCAGCAGCGTCGAGATGCGGCGAAAGCGCAGTTGAAAAACCCTACGCCGCAGCAACAGCAGCGTAGGGAAACCATTAAGAACCACGAGCAGAATGCTACACCGCAGCAGCAACAGCGCCGGCAGCAACTCCATTCCGCCACGCCCGCCCAGCGCCAGCAGACGGTCAATCATCTGCGCGCCAGCGCCCTTAGCGGCAACGAAAGCCGCGCCCCCTCCTGGCAAGCTCAGCAGGAACGGGGACGACAGAGTCGTCAGTTTTCCAGCGTAAACCGCGAGCAGCGCGACGGCGCCAGAGAGCGTCTTTCTGAACACCATGAACTACGCCGCCGCTGAGGATGAGCAGAATGAGAAACCCATTACCTATTGCCCTGTTCACGTTAATGCTGTCACCGCTTGCCGCCTTCGCCCAGCAGCAATATGCCACCCCCGAGCAGGCCGCGAGCGCGCTGGCCGAGGCGATCGGCCAGCAAAATGACGCGGCGCTGAGCGAGGTGCTTGGCGATAACTGGCAGCATTTTTTACCCCCCGACGGGATCGACCCCACTGCCGTCGACCGCTTCCAGCGCGACTGGCAGGTGAAACATGTGATTGTGCAGCAGGGTGATAACGCCTGGCTCGACGTTGGTAGCGAAGCATGGCGTCTGCCCGTCCCCATCGTTAAATCATCCCAGGGCTGGCGCTTTGATATGGCCGCTGGCGAAGAGGAGATCCTTACCCGCGCTATTGGCCGTAATGAACTGTCGGCGATAGCCGCCATGCACGCCTACGTTGACGCCCAGCAGGATTACTATCAACTGAACCACCGCTGGGCGCAGAAAATCATCAGTAGCGAAGGCAAAAAAGATGGTCTGTACTGGCCCACCTCACCGGGCGAAGCGCCAAGCCCGCTTGGGCCCGCCTTTAGCCCGACGGTACCCGGCAGCGGCTACCATGGCTACCGCTTCCGCATTATCACCGGTAGAGATGAGCAGAGCGTCGCCTTGCTGGCGTGGCCGGTGGCGTGGGGGGAAACCGGCGTGATGAGCTTTATGATTGATCAGCACGATACGGTTTATCAGGCCAATCTCGGTGAAGAGAGTGCGGCAAAGGCCCAGGCGATAACGCGCTTTGCCCCCGACGCTGACGCCGGCTGGCAGGTGGTCAATCCATAAAAAAACGCCCGGTTACGAATACGCAACCGGGCGTTTTCATTCACTTAGCCCTGGTGGGGCATCAGTGACGGATCGCCGGCAAAGGCTGGTTTCGTACTGGACAATGCCGCTTCGTCAGCGCTGATGCTGCCGGAATTCGCCGCCCATACCCCTTCACTGGTCTTCGTCACCTGCTGATGCTGGGCATTCAGATCCTGGCCCATCGCCGCGATATGGGTCGTTTCCGTGCCGCCGCTGTTATCCGCCCACGGAATCGTGGCGTCAGCCGCGCAGGCTACACCGGATAAGCACGTTGCTGCGACCAGCGCAGTGGTTAAAAAGCGTTTCATCACACACCTCATCGATATCGTTAACTACCTATAAGTTTACTGAGTGACTATTTACAAAGTATGTATGAGGTGTAGCGGTTTATGAATAGCGACATAGTTCTAAACATCAGGCATAAAAAAAGCGGCTCCGGGAGCCGCTTATGCTTTTTGCCTGAAAGAAAAAGTTACTTTTTCTTCGCTTTGGCGTTCGGCAGGTCGGTGATGCTGCCTTCGAAGACTTCTGCCGCCAGGCCAACAGACTCGTGCAGAGTCGGGTGAGCGTGGATAGTCAGCGCGATGTCTTCAGCGTCGCAGCCCATTTCGATAGCCAGGCCGATCTCACCCAGCAGCTCGCCGCCGTTGGTGCCGACAATCGCGCCGCCGATAACACGGTGGGTCTCTTTGTCGAAGATCAGTTTGGTCATACCGTCTGCGCAGTCGGAAGCGATAGCGCGGCCGGAAGCCGCCCACGGGAAGGTGGCGGTTTCGTAGCTGATGCCTTTCTCTTTCGCTTCTTTCTCAGTCAGGCCGACCCATGCCACTTCTGGCTCGGTGTAGGCGATGGACGGGATCACTTTCGGATCGAAGTAGTGTTTCAGGCCGGAGATAACTTCTGCGGCAACGTGACCTTCATGTACGCCTTTGTGCGCCAGCATCGGCTGACCGACGATATCGCCGATAGCAAAGATGTGCGGCACGTTGGTGCGCATTTGTTTGTCAACGCGGATGAAGCCACGATCGTCCACTTCCACGCCCGCTTTGCCTGCGTCGAGGTTTTTGCCGTTCGGTACGCGACCGATAGCCACCAGTACGGCGTCGTAACGCTGTGCTTCCGCCGGCGCTTTTTTGCCTTCCATGGAAACGTAAATACCGTCTTCTTTCGCTTCAACGGCAGTCACTTTGGTTTCCAGCATCAGGTTGAATTTCTTGCTGATGCGTTTAGTGAAGACTTTCACCACGTCTTTATCGGCCGCCGGGATAACCTGGTCGAACATTTCAACCACGTCAATCTCTGAACCCAGCGCATGGTATACGGTACCCATTTCCAGACCGATGATACCGCCGCCCATGACCAGCATGCGTTTCGGTACGGATTTCAGCTCCAGGGCGTCGGTGGAGTCCCATACGCGCGGATCTTCATGCGGGATAAATGGCAGTTGAATCGGACGGGAACCCGCCGCGATGATGGCGTTGTCGAAGTTGATCACGGTTTTGCCGTTTTCGCCTTCCACTTCCAGGGTGTTAGCGCCGGTGAATTTACCCAGACCGTTAACCACCTTCACTTTACGCCCTTTGGCCATGCCAGCCAGACCACCGGTCAGCTGAGTGATGACTTTTTCTTTCCAGGTGCGGATCTTGTCAATATCAGTTTTCGGTTCGCCGAAAACGATGCCGTGTTCGGCCAGCGCTTTCGCTTCTTCGATAACTTTTGCCACGTGCAGCAGCGCTTTAGAAGGGATACAACCCACGTTCAGGCACACCCCACCGAGGGTGCTGTAACGTTCTACGATGACGGTTTCCAGACCTAAATCAGCGCAACGGAAAGCTGCAGAGTAGCCTGCAGGACCTGCCCCAAGTACCACGACCTGAGTTTTGATTTCAGTACTCATCATGACCTCTGTAATTTATATCCGGCGGGTCTGACGCTATTATTCTTACGCCCAAGTCCACCGGGACGTTCTATCCGCGTGTATTTTACAAAATTGTTAACAATTTTTAAACAACAAACGGCAAACGATTTTGTCCTTTGTTGCTGATAATCCCAAACAGCCTGAGGTTATCAGAAAAAAGCCGGCCGTCAGGCCGGCTTTTTCGATTACATCACCAGGCGGCGAATGTCGCTCAGGGTGTTGTTGATGATGGTAATGAAGCGGGCACCATCAGCACCGTCGATCACGCGGTGGTCGAAGGACAGAGAGATCGGCAGCATCAGACGCGGCACGAACTCTTTACCATTCCATACCGGCTCCATCGCGGACTTAGACACGCCGAGGATGGCCACTTCCGGCGCGTTAACAATCGGCGCGAAGTGGGTCGTACCCAGGCCGCCGATGCTGGAGATGGTGAAGCAACCGCCCTGCATTTCGCCCGCCGTCAGTTTGCCATCGCGCGCTTTCTTCGAGATGGTGGTCAGTTCGCGAGACAGCTCGGTGATGCTCTTCTTGTTCACGTCTTTAAAGACCGGAACCACCAGACCGTTCGGGGTATCAACCGCCACACCGATGTTGATGTATTTCTTCAGCGTCAGGCGCTGACCATCTTCGGAGAGCGAGCTGTTGAAGCGCGGCATCTGCTCAAGCGCAGCGGCCACAGCTTTCATGATGAAGACAACCGGGGTGAATTTCACGTCCAGTTTACGCTTCTCAGCTTCGGCGTTCTGCTGCTTACGGAACGCTTCCAGATCGGTGATATCGGTTTTATCGAAGTGGGTAACGTGGGGGATCATGACCCAGTTACGGCTCAGGTTAGCACCAGAGATTTTCTGGATACGGCCCAGCTCCACTTCTTCGATTTCGCCGAACTTGCTGAAGTCAACCTTCGGCCATGGCAGCATGCCCGGGATACCGCCGCCAGCGGCAGCCGCCGGTGCGGATTCAGCGCGTTTAACGGCTTCTTTCACGTAGGCCTGAACGTCTTCGCGCAGGATACGACCTTTACGGCCGGTGCCTTTCACTTTCGCCAGGTTAACGCCGAACTCGCGCGCCAGGCGGCGAATCAGCGGAGTCGCGTGAACGTAAGCATCGTTTTCAGCGAATTCGGTTTTGCCTTCTGCTTTCGCAGCCGGCGCCGCGGCAGGCTTAGCAGCCTGAGCCGGCGCAGCAGCCGGTGCCGGTGCAGCAGCCTGAGCCGGAGCGGCGGCAGGCGCAGCGCCTTCCACTTCGAAGACCATGATCAGGGAGCCGGTTTTGACTTTATCGCCGGTGCTGATTTTGATCTCTTTGACGGTGCCCGCGAACGGCGCCGGCACTTCCATAGACGCTTTGTCGCCTTCGACGGTGATCAGGGACTGCTCAGCAGCCACTTTATCGCCGACTTTCACCATCACTTCGGTGACTTCAACTTCGTCGCCGCCGATGTCCGGGACGTTAACGTCTTTCGCGCCGGCAGCAGCAGCCGGTGCCGCGGCAGCCGGAGCGGCAGCCTGTGCCGGAGCGGCCGCAGGCGCAGCGCCCGCGACTTCGAAGATCATGATCAGGGAGCCGGTGGATACTTTATCGCCGGTGTTGATTTTGATCTCTTTCACGGTACCCGCGAACGGCGCCGGTACTTCCATAGAGGCCTTATCGCCTTCTACGGTGATCAGGGATTGCTCAGCGGCGATGGTATCGCCCACTTTAACCATGATCTCGGTGACTTCAACTTCATCGCCGCCGATATCCGGGACGTGCACTTCTTTCGCTGCCGCGGCGGCGGCTGGCGCAGCAGCGGCCGGAGCGGCTTCTTTCTTCTCTTCCTGCGCAGGTGCAGCGGCTGCTGCACCCTCGGCGGAATCGAAAATCATAATCAGTTTGCCAGTCTCGGTTTTGTCGCCGACGGAGACTTTAATCTCTTTCACGACGCCAGCCTGCGGAGACGGGACTTCCATAGAGGCTTTATCGCCTTCTACGGTGATCAGCGACTGTTCAGCTTCTACTTTGTCGCCAACTTTGACCAGGATCTCGGTGATTTCAACTTCATCAGCCCCGATGTCCGGTACTTTGATTTCGATAGCCATTATTCTTTTACCTCTTACGCCAGACGCGGGTTAACTTTTTCTGCATCGATGTCGAATTTCGCGATAGCATCAGCGACCACTTTCTTATCGATTTCACCACGTTTAGCCAGTTCGCCCAGCGCTGCAACGACCACATAGGAAGCATCAACTTCGAAGTGGTGACGCAGGTTTTCACGGCTGTCGGAACGACCGAAGCCATCGGTACCCAGTACGCGGTAATCGTCAGCCGGTACGTAAGTACGAACCTGCTCGGCGAACAGTTTCATATAGTCAGTGGATGCCACAGCCGGAGCGTCGTTCATCACCTGAGCGATGTACGGCACGCGCGGGGTTTCCAGCGGGTGCAGCATGTTCCAGCGTTCGCAATCCTGGCCATCACGCGCCAGCTCGGTGAAGGAGGTGACGCTGTACACGTCAGAGCCCACGCCGTAGTCTTTCGCCAGGATCTGCGCTGCTTCACGGACGTGACGCAGGATAGAACCGGAGCCCAGCAGCTGAACTTTACCTTTGCTACCTTCGATGGTTTCGAGTTTGTAGATACCTTTACGGATACCTTCCTCGGCGCCTTCCGGCATCGCCGGCATGTGGTAGTTTTCGTTCAGGGTCGTGATGTAGTAGTAAACGTTCTCTTGTTTCTCACCGTACATACGCTCCAGGCCGTCATGCATGATGACCGCCACTTCGTAGGCGTAGGACGGATCGTAAGAGATACAGTTCGGGATAGTCAGAGACTGAATATGGCTGTGGCCATCTTCGTGCTGCAGACCTTCGCCGTTCAGCGTCGTACGACCGGAAGTACCACCGATCAGGAAGCCGCGAGCCTGCTGGTCGCCTGCCTGCCAGCACAGGTCGCCGATACGCTGGAACCCGAACATCGAGTAGTAGATGTAGAACGGGATCATCGGCAGGTTGTTGGTGCTGTAAGAGGTCGCCGCAGCCAGCCAGGATGCGCCTGCGCCCAGCTCGTTGATCCCTTCCTGCAGGATCTGGCCTTTTTCGTCTTCTTTGTAGTAAGCAACCTGCTCACGGTCCTGCGGGGTGTACTGCTGACCGTTCGGGCTGTAGATACCGATCTGACGGAACAGACCTTCCATACCGAAAGTACGCGCTTCGTCGGCGATGATCGGCACGAGGCGGTCTTTGATGGATTTGTTCTTCAGCATCACGTTCAGGGCACGAACGAACGCGATAGTGGTAGAGATCTCTTTATTCTGCTCTTCCAGCAGCGGACGGAAATCTTCCAGCGTCGGCAGCTCCAGCTTCTCAGTGAAGTTCGGCTGACGGCTCGGCAGATAGCCGTGCAGTTTCTGACGCTGAGCGTGCAGATAGGTGTGCTCTTCGGAACCTTCCGGGAAGGTTACGTACGGCAGTTTTTCCAGATCGGCATCGGCAACCGGCACGTTGAAACGATCGCGGACGTAGCGAACGCCGTCCATGTTCATTTTCTTAACCTGGTGAGCGATGTTCTTACCTTCAGCAGTATCACCCATGCCGTAACCTTTGATGGTATGGGCGAGGATGACGGTCGCTTTGCCTTTGGTTTCCTGCGCTTTCTTCAGTGCAGCGTAAACTTTCTTCGGATCGTGGCCGCCGCGGTTCAGAGCCCAAATCTGCTCGTCAGTCCAGTCGGCAACCAGCGCGGCGGTCTCCGGATATTTACCGAAGAAGTGCTCGCGCACATAAGCGCCGTCTTTGGATTTGAAGGTCTGGTAGTCACCGTCAACGGTTTCTTCCATCAGCTGAATCAGCTTACCGCTGGTGTCTTTACGCAGCAGCTCATCCCAACGACCGCCCCAGATAACCTTGATAACGTTCCAGCCAGCGCCCGCGAAGATGCCTTCCAGTTCGTTAATGATTTTGCCGTTACCGGTGACCGGGCCATCAAGACGCTGCAGGTTACAGTTGATAACGAAGACCAGGTTGTCCAGCTTCTCACGGGTCGCGATGGTGATCGCGCCTTTAGATTCCGGCTCGTCCATCTCACCGTCGCCCAGGAACGCGTAAACGGTTTGTTTGGAGGTGTCTTTCAGACCACGGTGTTCCAGATATTTCAGGAATTTAGCCTGATAAATCGCCCCGATTGGGCCCAGGCCCATAGAAACGGTCGGGAACTGCCAGAATTCCGGCATCAGTTTCGGGTGCGGATAAGAGGACAGACCTTTACCGTGAACTTCCTGACGGAAGTTGTTCATCTGCTCTTCAGTCAGACGACCTTCCAGGAAAGCACGCGCATAAACGCCCGGAGAGATGTGACCCTGGAAGTACACCAGGTCGCCGCCATCCTGCTCATTGCGTGCGCGGAAGAAGTGGTTGAAGCACACTTCGTAGAAGGTTGCGGAAGACTGGAAAGAAGCCATGTGGCCGCCCAGTTCGAGATCTTTTTTCGATGCGCGCAGAACGGTCATGATGGCGTTCCAGCGGATCGCAGAACGGATACGACGTTCCAGATCCAGATTACCCGGATATTCCGGTTCATCTTCAACGGCAATAGTGTTTACGTAACCGCCGGTCGATGCGCCAGCAGCCACTTTCACCCCGCCTTTGCGGGCTTCAGAAAGGAGTTGGTCAATAAGATACTGAGCGCGCTCAACACCTTCTTCACGGATGACCGATTCGATCGCCTGTAGCCAGTCGCGAGTTTCGATCGGATCCACGTCATTTGGTAAACGTTCTGACATGGGGGGTATTCCTTATCTATCTAATCGTTGATTAATCTGGAACCTGTCCCATTGAACTCTTCGTTCTTCACCTTTGAACAACCAAAAATTCAATAAGACAGGTTCTGCGTTTAGTTGCCGCGCTCTAAAAATGGCGCTTAAGAACCGGAGTTCTCGTCCTTTCGTTGCTGTAAACGACGCAGCGAGCGTTCTCTACGACTCTGCTCACGGCTACGGTCCAGCAAAATTTCCTCAATGAACGCCAGGTGACGGTGCGACGCCTCACGCGCCTGCTCCGGCTCCCCGGCCATTATCGCCTCGAAAATGCGAGTGCGATGGTTGCTGACCAACGGGAGCATTTCCCGGCGGGCATACAGCAATTCAAAGTTCTGACGCACGTTTTGCGCCAGCATCGGCTCCATACACCTTAGCAGATGGAGCAAAACCACATTGTGTGCCGCCTCGGTGACGGCGATTTGATACTGGACGACGGCGCCGGACTCGGCGTCCAGATCGCCCGACTGCTGAGCCCGCTCAATAGCCTGATGTAGCTCGCGGATACGGTCGCGATCTTCATCATTGCTGCGCAGCGCCGCGTAATAAGCCGCAATGCCTTCCAGCGCGTGACGGGTCTCAAGCAGATCGAATTGGGATTCAGGGTGATCGGACAGCAGCTCGACCAGCGGATCGCTGAAGCTCTGCCACAGGCGGCTCTGTACAAACGTTCCACCTCCCTGACGACGAAGCAACAGGCCCTTGGCTTCGAGGCGTTGAATCGCCTCACGCAGCGAGGGGCGGGAAACGTCGAACTGTTTGGCCAGTTCGCGTTCAGGCGGGAGTTTTTCACCGGGGCGCAAAGTCCCCTCAAGGATCAGAAACTCCAGCTGCTGCTCTATCACATCGGATAATTTTGGTTGGCGGATTTTGCTGTAGGCCATATTCCCTGTCTCTGCCATTAGCCCGGAGTCAATTGGTCTTACCAATTTAAAGTTCGTAGCGCTAAAGTAACAAAGTATTCACCTTCTGTCCATACAGGTTTTGATTGAAATCAGTAAACCACGGACATTTTAACAACCTTACAGAAATAACATTTCAGAAATGTAACCTTGCACAAATGTTACGTTTACTCATAAAGAGGTAGCATTAACTTAATGGAAACGAAAAATTACGCTATCTGAACCGATTCAACGACCAGATAAGTGAATATAAAGGCAGTAAATACGAATAAATAACCAAATGAGAACAATGCGTCGGAATAATACTGAATGTGTCTATTGATGTCTTTTTAAACACATGGTCATCATCCCTTCATAAAGCAGGTGCATTCAAACGCGCTTACCACTATTCTCCCTGAGACGAAAGGCCTTTTTCTGAATTACTGCATCGCCTTCCGTAAACAAAACAATACAGAAACGGAAGTCCAAAAATACACAAACACAACAATATGTGCGCGCCATCACTCAGGTAAAAAGTGGGCCACTTCGCCCAAATTTTCGCTGGCTATGCTTTCTGGCAGGGACAGCAGTGAAGCAGCAACCTGACGGATGACGTACACAAAAAATAACCACACACGAGGTTTCATATGGAAGGTCAACAGCACGGCGATCGGCTGAAGCGCGGCCTCAAAAACCGCCATATCCAGCTCATCGCGCTGGGCGGGGCTATCGGCACCGGCCTGTTTCTGGGGAGCGCGTCCGTCATTCAGTCCGCCGGCCCGGGTATCATTCTTGGTTATGCGATTGCCGGTTTTATCGCCTTTCTGATCATGCGTCAGCTGGGCGAAATGGTGGTGGAAGAGCCGGTAGCCGGTTCGTTTAGCCACTTTGCTTATAAATACTGGGGCGGCTTTGCCGGCTTCGCCTCCGGCTGGAACTACTGGGTGCTGTATGTCCTGGTAGCCATGGCGGAACTGACCGCCGTCGGCAAATATATCCAGTTCTGGTGGCCGGAAATCCCGACCTGGGCCTCAGCGGCGGTTTTCTTCATCGCCATCAACGCCATTAACCTGACCAACGTGAAAGTGTTCGGTGAAATGGAGTTCTGGTTTGCCATTATCAAAGTGGTCGCCGTCGTGGCGATGATTTTGTTCGGCGGCTGGCTGCTGTTCAGCGGCAACGGCGGCCCGCAGGCGACGGTACGTAACCTGTGGGATCAAGGCGGGTTCCTGCCGCACGGCTTTACCGGGCTGGTGATGATGATGGCGATCATTATGTTCTCCTTCGGCGGTCTCGAGCTGGTGGGTATCACCGCGGCGGAAGCGGATAACCCGGAGCAAAGCATTCCGAAAGCCACCAACCAGGTTATCTACCGTATTCTGATCTTCTATGTTGGTTCGCTGGCGGTCCTGCTCTCGCTGCTGCCGTGGACGCGCGTGACCGCGGACACCAGCCCGTTCGTCCTGATTTTCCATGAGCTTGGCGATACGCTGGTGGCAAACGCCCTCAACGTGGTGGTGCTGACGGCGGCCCTGTCGGTGTATAACAGCTGCGTCTACTGCAACAGCCGTATGCTGTTCGGCCTTGCCCAGCAGGGGAACGCGCCGAAAGCGCTGCTCAGCGTCGACAAACGCGGCGTGCCGGTCAATACCATTCTCGTCTCCGCCGTGGTCACCGCCCTGTGTGTGCTGATCAACTACCTGGCGCCGGAATCCGCATTTGGCCTGCTGATGGCGCTGGTGGTCTCCGCCCTGGTGATCAACTGGGCGATGATCAGCCTCGCGCATATCAAATTCCGTCGCGCCAAACAGCAGCAGGGCGTCACCACCCGCTTCCCCGCCCTCTTCTACCCGCTGGGTAACTGGGTGTGCCTGTTGTTTATGGCCGCGGTGCTGATCATTATGCTGATGACCCCGGGGATGGCGATTTCCGTTTGGCTGATCCCGGTATGGATCGCAGTGCTGGGCGTGGGTTATCTGTTTAAACAGAAAGCCGCCGCCACCGTAAAAGCACAATAATACATCTCATCAATAATTCTCTTTGCTCTGCGCCCTCCCTTAATAACGGGCGCAGAGCATTGTTATCTGCTTCACACTTTCCCTTCCATAGCTTATTTATCCATATCGTCAACGCGTTCCTGCAACGTAATTCTCTCGATAGCAGCCAATAATTCTCTCCATACTGCAACGGAGAGACCGCACATGGCAGACAATAGACTTTCAATAAAAGAAAAGATTGGTTATGGGATGGGGGATGCCGGATGCAATATCATCTTTGGCGCCATCATGCTGTTTGTTAACTATTTTTATACCGATATCTTCGGCCTGGCGCCGGCGCTGGTGGGCGTACTGCTGCTGTCGGTGCGCGTCATCGATGCGGTGACCGACCCGATCATGGGCGCCCTCGCCGACCGCACCCGCAGTAAATATGGCCGCTTTCGTCCATGGCTGCTGTGGATTGCCTTCCCCTACGCCCTGTTCAGCGTGCTGATGTTCACCACTCCTGAGTGGACCTATAACAGCAAAGTCATCTATGCGTTTGTCACCTACTTTCTGCTGTCGATTACCTATACCGCGATTAATATACCCTACTGCTCGCTGGGAACGGTGATGACCGCCGACCCGAAAGAACGTGTTGCCTGCCAGTCCTATCGTTTCGTGATGGTGGGTATCGCCACGCTGCTGCTGTCATTGACGCTGTTGCCCATGGCCGACTGGTTCGGCGGCGCCGATAAAGCGAAAGGCTATCAGATGGCAATGACCGTGCTGGCCTTTATCGGCATGTGTATGTTCCTGTTCTGCTTCGCCACCGTGCGCGAACGCATCCACCCGGCAGTGCAGACCAATGATGAACTGAAAAAAGATCTCAAAGACGTGTGGAAAAATGACCAGTGGGTACGCATCCTGCTGCTCACGCTATGCAACGTCTGTCCGGGCTTTATCCGCATGGCCGCCACCATGTACTACGTTACCTGGGTGATGGGGCAAAGCACCCATTTTGCCACGCTGTTTATCAGCCTCGGCGTGGTCGGGATGATGATTGGCAGCATGCTGGCAAAAGTCCTCACCGACCGCTGGTGCAAACTGCAGGTCTTCTTCTGGACCAACATCGTGCTGGCGATCTTCTCCTGCGCCTTCTATTTCTTTAATCCGCACGCCACCACGCTGATTATGGTGCTCTACTTCCTGCTCAATATCCTGCATCAGATCCCCTCCCCGCTGCACTGGTCGCTGATGTCCGATGTTGACGACTACGGCGAGTGGAAAACCGGCAAGCGCATCACCGGTATTAGCTTCTCCGGCAATCTGTTTTTCCTTAAAGTCGGCCTGGCGGTCGCCGGGGCGATGGTCGGATTCCTGCTGTCATGGTACGGCTACGACGCCGGCGCCAAAGCGCAGAGCGCCTCGGCCCTCAACGGCATCGTGCTGCTGTTCTCGGTCATCCCCGGCGTCGGCTACCTGATCACCGCCGGCGTGGTGCGCCTGCTTAAAGTTGACCGCACCCTGATGCGCCAGATTCAGAGCGATTTAGAGAAGCGCCGCAGCAACTACAGCGAGCTGAATGAATACCAGGAACTGAAAACCAGTGAACACGTAAGGAAAGCCTGATGAACAACTGGCCAAACCCCTTTATTGAGCAGCGCGCAGATCCCTTTATTCTGCGCCACCTGAATCATTACTACTTTATTGCCTCAGTGCCGGAATACGACCGGCTGGAGATCCGGCGCGCGGCAACCCTTGAGGGGTTACGCGATGCTGAGCCAGTGGTGGTGTGGCGCGCACCGCAAAGCGGGCCGATGAGCCAGCTGATTTGGGCGCCGGAGCTACATGAGATAGACGGTAAGTGGTATATCTATTTTGCCGCCACCCATACCCACGATCTGGATGCGCTGGGCATGTTCCAGCATCGCATGTTCGTTATCGAGTGCGCCGACAGCGATCCGCTGACCGGCCGCTGGCAGGAAAAAGGCCAGGTGGTGACGCCTTTCGATACCTTCGCCCTCGATGCCACCACCTTTATCCATCAGGGCAAACGCTGGTATCTGTGGGCGCAAAAATCTCCGCATATCGAGGGCAACTCAAACCTGTATCTCGCTGAAATGGCCAACCCGTGGACGCTAAAAGGCGAGCCGGTCATGCTAAGCAAGCCGGAGTTCGACTGGGAGTGCCGGGGATTTAAGGTCAATGAAGGACCCGCGGTGCTGGTGCATGGCGATAAGCTTTTCATCAGCTATTCCGCCAGCGCCACCGATGAAAACTACTGCATGGGATTGCTCTGGATCGACCGGGAGGCCGATCCGCTGCAGCCGGAAAACTGGCATAAAGCCTCGCAGCCAGTGTTCCGGACCAGCTATGAAAACCGCCAGTATGGCCCGGGCCATAACAGTTTTACCCAAACGCCGGCGGGAGAAGATGTGCTGGTATATCACGCGCGGAATTACACCGAGATTGAAGGCGACCCGCTGTATGATCCCAATCGTCATACGCGGCTAAAACTCGTCGCCTGGAGAGAGGACGGCATGCCCGACTTCGGCATCCCGCCGGCGGATACGCTGTAGCGGTTCGGTATGCTGCCCGCAGGTGCGGGTTCTCCAGGCCGGGTCAGGCGAAGCCGCCCCCCGGCAACATGACAAGCGCGGCGTCAGATATAGCGCCCGGCGGCGCTGTTGCTTGCCGGCCTGCGTGGTGTGAGCCCCAGGCTGGATAAGCGCAGCGCCATCCGGCAATCAAAGCCCCGCAGGTGGGGTATCCTGACAGATAAAGTACGGGCGCAGGCCGTTACACCAGGGTGCCGTAAATCGTCAGCAGCGCCATGATCACCACCACCACCAGCGAGGTTTTCTTGGCCATCGACACCGCGGCCTTTGGGGTCGCCACTTTATCCACGTGCGGTTCACGGGCCAGGGAATACTGCGCCAGGCGGGTCAATACCTGATACTGCGACGAATGGCGGTCGCCTAACGATGCAAACCACGCCGGAAGCGCTTTCTCTCCATGCCCCACCAGGGCATAGACAACCCCCACCAGACGCACCGGCAGCCAGTCGACAATATGCAGGATACCATCGATTCCAGACTGCAAACGATGATGCGGCGTCTGGTAGCGCGCCAGCCATGTCTGCCAGGCACGCAGAACGCAATAAGCGATAAGCGTCAGCGGCCCCCACGCCCCACCCACCACAAACCAAAAGAGTGGCGCCAGGTAGTAACGATAGTTAATCCATAACAGCGCATTTTGCAGTTCGCTAAGGTACTCGCGCTCATCACAGCCCGGCGGGACGCCATGGATCAACGTCAGCTCGCTGGCCATCGCATCGCAGGCGCGGCTGTCATTGCGCGACGCCGCTTTCAGATAGGCATGATAGTGCAGCCGAACCTTGCCGGCGCCGATGCACAGCAGACCCAGCAAGATCCAGAACACCAGCAGCGGTACGTTGAACAGCTGCCCCTGCAGCAAGCGCTGAACGAGGTAGACCACCGCGACGGCGACCAGGGTCATCAGCAGCGTTCCCGGCAACGAGAAATGTTTTATCCGGCGGAACACCACCTCCAGCCGATGATCAAGCTGCCAGTGTTCGCCCAGTTTAAACAGGCGTTCAGCGATAAGCACCAGCAGCGTAGTAAACAGCGTCATGAGGTCTCCTTTTCTGACGGCGCGCTGAGCAGCGCACGAAATTTTTTCCAGTCAAAGGCCGGTCCCGGGTCTGTCTTGCGCACGGGCGCGATATCGCTATGTCCCGTGATGTTTGTGGCGATGGCAGGATAAATAGTGATAAGCAGATCCGTCACCGCCGCCAGCTGCTGGTACTGCGCATCGGTATACGCCAGGGTATCCGTGCCTTCCAGCTCTATGCCGATGGAAAAGTCATTGCAGCGTTCGCGCCCCTGATAGCAGGAGACCCCCGCATGCCACGCACGCTTATCGAAAGGCACATACTGCACGATTTCACCATCACGCCGAATCAGACAATGCGCCGAAACGCGCAGATGAGCGATCTCGGCAAAGAAAGGATGCGCGTGCGGATCCAGGGTGCCGGTGAACAGCGCGTCAATCCATGGACCACCAAATTCACCTGGTGGCAGGCTAATGTTATGCACCACCAGTAAGGAAGGGGCTTCTTCATCCGGACGGCAGTCATGGTGCGGCGAGGGAACCCGACGCGCGCCGACCAGCCATCCCTCGTTCAACTGCATGCGGGATCTCCTTTCGCGAACTCATGCTTCCGGGCCACACGCCGGCCCAAAGGATGAAGTGTGTATGGTACTGAAACGTCGTTCAGGTTAGCATGTTTCCCACTTCTGAATCTTATCTATCTGGAGCTTTATCATGTCGCCTCGTCGTTACAACCCCGACCGCCGCCGTGACGTGCTGCTGGAACGAATTAATCTCGATATTACCGATGCTGTCGCACACTCCCTGCGGGAAGATTTGGGCGGCGAAGTCGACGCCAGCAACGATATTAGCGCACAATTATTGCCGCAGGATGCACGCTCCCATGCGGTGGTCATTACCCGCGAAGATGGCGTCTTCTGTGGTAAACGCTGGGTGGAAGAAGTCTTCATTCAGCTCGCCGGTGACGACGTGACTATCACCTGGCACGTCGCCGATGGCGACGCGGTCAAAGCCGATCAACCCCTGTTCGAGCTGGAAGGCCCATCGCGCATTCTGCTCACTGGCGAACGTACGGCGCTGAACTTTGTGCAAACCCTCTCCGGCATCGCCAGCGTCGTCCGCCGCTATGTCGACCTGCTGGCCGGCACCAAAACCCAACTTCTGGATACGCGTAAAACGCTGCCAGGGCTGCGTACCGCGCTGAAATACGCGGTTCTCTGCGGAGGCGGCGCCAACCACCGTCTGGGGCTGTTCGACGCTTTCCTGATTAAAGAAAACCACATCATCGCCTCCGGCTCGATCCGTCAGGCGGTGGAGAAGGCTTTCTGGCTGCATCCTGATGTGCCGGTGGAAGTGGAAGTGGAAACGCTGGATGAGCTGGAGCAGGCGTTAAAAGCCGGGGCCGATATCATTATGCTCGATAACTTCACCACCGACCTGATGCGCGAGGCGGTGAAAATCACCGCTGGCCAGGCGGCGCTGGAGGTCTCCGGCAACGTCACCTTTGACACCATCCGCGAATTTGCCGAGACCGGGGTCGACTATATTTCCGTCGGGGCCCTGACCAAACATGTGCAGGCGCTCGACCTGTCGATGCGTTTCCGCTGAGGATTTGGCCTTCACGCTTCCGGGCGTGAAGGCCTGAATTTGCGACCCGACTCGCAGTCGCTCTTGCTCGCCATGCAATACCGGTAAAAACCCTGGAACCCGGTTTCCCGGATCGTTTTCGTCTCCTCGCCTGCCCCCCAGAATCCCGTCACAGTGCTCCTGTCACAACAAGGAGCGACTTATGGATAAACAACGAGGTTTTACCCTGATTGAACTGATGGTGGTCATCGGCATCATCGCCATTCTCAGCGCCATCGGTATCCCGGCCTACCAGAACTACCTGCGTAAAGCCGCCCTCACCGACCTGCTGCAGACCTTTGTCCCCTACCGGACGGCAATCGAACTTTGCGCGCTCGATCATGGCGGCCTGACGACATGCGACGGCGGCAGCAATGGCATCCCCTCGCCAACAACCACCCGCTACCTCTCCGCCATGAGCGTGGCCAAAGGCGTCGTTACCCTCACCGGCCAGGAAAGTCTCAACGGACTGGGCGTCACCCTGACCCCGACCTGGGATAACGCCGAAGGCGTCACCGGTTGGCAGCGGGTCTGCACTATCACCGACAACAGCGCACTTCAGCAGGCCTGCGAAGACGTCTTCCGGGTGAAGTGAGGGCGACAATATGAAAACAGAACAGCTGATCCCTCTCTGTCGTCGCCATCACGCCCTGCTGCTGCACAGCGATGAGCAGACGATATCCATTGCGGTGGTCGATACCCCACCGACAGAGCTAATGGAGGCGCTGCGTTTCGCGACGCAAAAACGGATCGATATTGAATGCTGGAGCCAGGAGCAGATGGATAAGCGCCTGCAAGTCCAGGAAAAGCAGGCGCTGCTGGCGCAAAATGCAGGGCCGGAAAACATCGCCGAGCGGGTCAACCAGATCCTCGAGCAGGCCCTGCGTCAGCGGGCGTCCGATATTCATATCGAGCCCACGGAAGCGCACTTAAGGATCCGCCTGCGTGTCGATGGCGTGCTACACGCTCTGCCGCTGCTGGCGCCCGAGCTGGCCGCGCCGGTTATCGCACGTCTCAAGGTGATGGCCAATCTCGATATCGCCGAGCATCGTTTGCCGCAGGATGGCCAGTTCGCGCTGAACCTCGCCGGACGGCCGCTCTCCTTTCGCATCGCCACCCTGCCCTGCCGCTATGGCGAGAAAATTGTCCTGCGCCTTCTGCATCAGGTTGACCAGGCGCTGGATCTGGAGGCTCTCGGCCTCTCATCCTCTCAGCTGGCGGCCTTTCGCCAGGCCCTGAATCAGCCGCAGGGGCTGCTGCTGGTCACTGGCCCAACCGGAAGCGGGAAAACGGTGACCCTCTACAGCGCCCTGCAGGCTCGAAACCGGGAGCAAGTGAACATCTGTAGCGTCGAGGATCCTCTGGAGATCCCTATCGCCGGGATGAACCAGACGCAAATCAATCCGCGCGCCGGGCTGACCTTTCACAGCGTGCTGCGCGCCCTGTTACGCCAGGACCCGGATATTGTGATGGTGGGTGAAATCCGCGATGCCGAAACCGCTGAAATCGCGCTGAAAGCCGCTCAAACGGGCCATCTGGTGCTCTCTACCCTGCACACCAATTCCACCAGCGAAACCCTCACTCGCCTGCAGCAAATGGGCATCGCCCGCTGGATGATCTCTTCTGCGCTCTCGCTGGTTATCGCCCAGCGTCTGGTCCGCAAGCTGTGCCCCCACTGCCGGCGCAATGCCGGCAGCGCCGCAGACCTGCCGCACAGTCTGTGGCCCCGCCCGCTGCCGCGCTGGCAGGCAGCAGGCTGCGAAAACTGTTATCACGGGTATCATGGCCGTCTGGCGCTGTTTGAGGTCTTGCCTGTCACCCCGGGGCTACGTCAGGGGATAGTCCAGGGACTTAACGCCCTTGAGATCGAATCTCTGGCGCGAGCCGCGGGCATGATGACGCTTTTTGAAAGCGGATGTCAGGCTATCGAACAGGGGTTGACGAGCCTCGAAGAGGTGGTGCGGGTGCTGGGGATCCCCCATGGCGACTAAGCGTCTCTGGCGCTGGCGAGGCGTCGATGCACAAGGCGCTCCTTGTCAGGGGATGCTATGGCAAGCCAGTCGTCCGGAGGTGCTGCATCACCTCCAGCAGCAGCGCATCATGCCGCTGGCTATACGCCGCTGTTCGGTGAAGCAAAGCCTGTGGCGCCCGCGCTACAGCAGCGAAACCATCCGCCAGTTGGCAACCCTGCTGCAGGCCGGGCTACCGCTGGCGGAAGGGTTATCGCTGTTGGCGCAGCAGCAACCGCATGCGCAGTGGCAGGCGCTGCTTGAGGCGCTGGGCCGCGAACTGGCCCAGGGCGTAGCCTTCTCTGCCGCACTGGCGCAGTGGCCGCAGGCTTTTCCGCCACTGTATCTGGCGATGATTAGCACCGGCGAACTGACGGGCAAGCTCGATATTTGCTGCCAGCAGCTGGCCAACCAGCAGCAGGAGCAGCAGCGGCTTGCCGGCAAGGTCAAAAAGGCGCTGCGCTACCCGCTAATCGTGCTCACTCTGGCGCTGCTGGTGGTGCTTGGAATGCTCTATTTTGTCCTTCCCGAATTCACCGCCATCTACCAGACGTTCAATACGCCGCTGCCGTTGTTGACGCGAATGGTTATTGCGGCAGGCGACATGCTGAGCCGCGGCTGGCCGTTGCTGTTGGCCTTTCTGCTGAGCCCGCTGCTGCTCAACCAGCTGGTCCGGCAGCGCGCCGACTGGCTGCTGCGTCGCCAGCAGCTGCTTAACGCGCTCCCTCTCGTCGGCCCCCTGATCGGCGGCCAACAGCTGAGCCTGATATTCACCGTTCTGGCGTTAACCCAAAGCGCCGGTATCAGCTTTCTGCACGGGCTGCAAAGCGTTGAAGAGACCCTGTCGTGCCCGCTGTGGCGCCAGCGCCTGGCGCAGGCCCGCGCGCTGATCGTTCAGGGGGATCCGATCTGGCAGGCGTTAAGCCGCTGCGGCGGTTTTACACCGCTGTGTCTGCAGCTCATCCGTACGGGGGAAAGCGCGGGGGCGCTGGATCAGATGCTGGAAAACCTGGCGCATCATCATCGTGAGCAGACCCATCAGCGAGCCGACAGTCTGGCTGCGCATCTGGAACCCCTGATGCTGGTAATAACCGGCTCGCTGGTTGGGATCCTGGTGGTGGCGATGTATTTGCCCGTTTTTCACCTGGGCGATGCCATTGGCGGGGCGGGAGGATGAGAAACGCTGGCACCGCGCAGGCGCCAGCGCAGCCGGTTACAGGCTGTTGAATACCCGGTTCTCTTGTTCCTGAACGCGGATAAAGGTGGTGCGTTTGGTCAGCTCTTTCAGTCGCGAGGCGCCAACGTAGGTGCAGGCTGAACGCAGGCCGCCGAGAATGTCGCGCGCGGTATTGTCCACCGGGCCACGCAGCGGCAGCTTCACGGTTTTCCCTTCCGCCGCGCGGTATTTCGCGACACCGCCCACATGGCGGGTCATCGCCGACTCGGAGCTCATACCGTAAAACAGCATGAATTTTTCACCGTTCTCTTCAACCACAGTACCGCCGCTCTCTTCGTGGCCCGCCAGCATACCGCCGAGCATCACGAAATCAGCGCCGCCGCCGAAGGCTTTCGCCACATCGCCCGGCATGGTGCAACCGCCATCGCTGATGATCTGGCCGCCAAGGCCGTGTGCGGCATCAGCACACTCGATCACGGCGGAGAGCTGCGGGTAGCCGACCCCGGTTTTGACACGGGTGGTGCAAACGGACCCCGGGCCAATGCCAACTTTGACGATATCGGCGCCGGAAAGGATCAGCTCTTCGCACATTTCACCGGTGACCACGTTCCCGGCGATAATGGTTTTTTGCGGCCAGGCTTCGCGCGCCTTCGCCACAAACTGAACGAAGTGTTCAGAGTAGCCATTGGCGACGTCAATGCACACAAAATTCAACTGTGGGTTCTCAGAGAGGATCTGTTGCGTTTTATCGAAATCCGCGTCGGAAGTACCGGTGGAAACCATCACATGCTTGAGAACGTCTGCGGATACGCTCTGGACAAACGCCTGCCATTCTTCTGCGGTGTAGTGCTTGTGTACTGCGGTAAGAATGCCAAAAGTGGCCAGCGCTTTCGCCATGCTGAAGGTGCCGACGGTATCCATGTTTGCCGCAATAATCGGCACGCCGGACCAGGTCAGGCCTGAATGTTTAAAGGTGAATTCACGTTCCAGCTCAACATCAGAACGGCTTTTGAGGGTAGAGCGTTTCGGGCGGATAAGAACGTCTTTGAAACCAAGCTTCAGATCTTCTTCAATACGCATGTGCGAATTCCTGGGGTTAATGGCATTAATGTAAGAGCACAACTCCAGTGACGTTATCATACGCACGAATCAGGCCCGCGCAAGACTGCGATTTTCACTTTTTTTACGCTACAATCGTATAAATTTACCTGGTGAATGGAGAAAAAAACGCTTATGTCTCCACCCGCCAGTGCATTATTTTTAACCATTTGATTTGCTTGATTAAAATAAACAGAATAGCGGACGGCGCTCCCGGTTGGCACGGGGCCATCACGACAAGATCGCTGTCGCCTCTCCGGCATACTGCCCGTCCTCGCTGTCTGAATACCAAAAAATACGAGCAATCCGTTTCAGGGTCAGAAGATATGGGGTACACAGTCGCGTTAACAGGCGGGATTGGCAGCGGTAAAAGTACGGTTGCCGACGCCTTCGCGCAGCTCGGGATTAACGTTATCGATGCCGATGTTATCGCCCGCCAGGTAGTCGAACCCGGCACCCCGGCGCTCCAGGCCATTGCCGGCCACTTCGGGCCACAGATGATCGCGCCCGACGGCACGCTAAACCGCCGTCTGCTGCGGGAAAAAATTTTTGCTCAGGTGGAGGAAAAAGCCTGGCTCAACGCGCTATTGCATCCGCTAATTCAGCAGGAAACGCGCCGCCAGATGCAGGCCGCCACCTCCCCTTATCTCCTCTGGGTCGTACCTTTGCTGGTCGAAAACCGCCTGTCCAGCCAGGCCGATCGCGTCCTGGTCGTCGATGTGCCAAAAGAGACGCAAATCGAACGCACCATGCTGCGCGATAAGGTCAGCCGCGAACATGCTGAACATATTCTTGCCGCCCAGGCCACGCGCGAGCAGCGCCTGGCCGTCGCGGACGATGTTATTGAAAACACTGGCACGCCGGATGCAGTGGCATCGGATGTTGCCCGCCTGCACGAAAAGTACTTAACGCTGGCATCGCAGGCCGCCTCACAGGAAAACTCGTAATGCATACCCCCGTTCTGTTTGAACATCCTCTTAATGAGAAAATGCGCACCTGGCTGCGCATCGAATTTCTGATCCAGCAGATGGCTTTCCATCCGATGATTGCCAGCCATGCCGATGCGCTCCATTTTTTCCGTAACGCCGGCGATCTGCTGGATGTCCTGGAGCGCGGCGAGGTGCGTACCGATCTGGTCAAAGAGCTGGAGCGCCAGCAGCGTAAGCTCCAGTCCTGGGCAGAAGTGCCGGGAGTCGATCAGGAGCGTATTAACGCGCTGCGCCAGCAGCTCAAGCAGTCTTCCAGCACCCTGATGGCCGCGCCGCGCATTGGTCAGTTTCTGCGTGAAGATCGCCTGATTGCGCTAGTGCGCCAGCGTCTGAGTATCCCTGGAGGCTGCTGCAGCTTCGATTTACCGACCCTGCATATCTGGCTCCATATGCCGCAGGCGCATCGTGACGAGCAGGTGGCCAGCTGGCTTGCCAGCCTCGATCCTTTGGTCCAGTCCCTGAGCCTGATCCTCGATCTGATCCGTAACTCCGGGCAGTTTCGCAAACAGACCAGCCTCAATGGCTTTTATCAGGATAATGGCGAAGATGCCGATCTGCTGCGCCTGCGTCTCGATCTGTCCCACCAGCTTTATCCGCAGATCTCCGGCCATAAGAGCCGTTTCGCCATCCGCTTCCTGCCGCTGGACAGTGAGTATGGGATCGTGCCGGAGCGCTTTGATTTTGAACTGGCCTGCTGTTAAGGAGATAACATGTCAGAAGAGACTATCGTCAATTGTCCGACCTGCGGCAAAAATGTGGTATGGGGCGAACAAAGCCCCTATCGTCCGTTCTGCAGCAAGCGCTGCCAGCTGATCGATTTGGGAGAATGGGCAGCAGAGGAGAAGCGCATCCCCAGCGCGGGCGATCTCTCCGATAGCGATGACTGGAGCGAGCAGCAGCCCTGATTTGACGGCACGCTAACCCAACGCCTGTTGGGTTAGTCTCCCGACCCGGGGCTCAGCCCTGGGCGATAAGTTTGCGGATAACCGGTTCATTCGCCGGGGGAAACGCCGCCGGATCCAGCGCCTGCCGCGCCATCCACTGTCCCGGCTGCCCCTCTTTGCCCCAGGGCTCGCCTTCCCAGCTTTCCACGAGGAAAAACCACAGCGTAATGTGGCGATCGGGGAACTGATACTCCAGCTTATCAAATAGTGAAAACGTGGTGACCGTAATCCCCACCTCTTCCTGTAGCTCGCGGATCAACGCCTGCTCTGGCGTTTCAGCAGATTCAATCTTCCCGCCCGGGAACTCCAGTTTATTCGCCATATGGGCATCGGCGGCGCGCTGGGTAATAAAGATGTCGCCTTCTGGATTGCGAATTATCCCTACGGCGATTTGCAGTTTTTTCATTGAAGCAGCTCCATAAAAAAGGCGCAGAACTCTGCGCCTTTGTTTTTTTATCAGCCCTTAGCTCAGACGGCCATGGCACTGTTTGTATTTTTTACCGGAGCCGCACGGGCAGGGATCGTTACGCCCCACTTTACGTTCGCCGGTTTGCGCCGCCAGATCCTGTGCAGCGGCTTCATCATCGCTCTGATGGCTGAGCTGCTGCATCTGCGCCAGGCGCTCGGCCTCTTCACGACGCTGCTGCTCCATCGCCTCGACTTCTTCCGGCATCCGCACCTGCACTTTGCTCAGGGTGCTGATCACTTCATACTTCAGTGACTCCAGCATCGCGGCAAACATAGAGAACGATTCGCGCTTGTACTCCTGCTTCGGATCTTTCTGCGCATAGCCGCGCAGGTGGATACCCTGGCGCAGGTAGTCCATCGCCGCCAGGTGTTCTTTCCACAGCGAATCCAGGGTCTGCAGCATCACGCCTTTCTCGAAGTGGCGCATCATTTCGGCGCCAACCACTTCTTCTTTACGCTGGTAGGTTTCTACCGCGCTCTGCAGAATACGTTCGCGCAGGGTCTCTTCATGCAGCTCCGGCTCTTTATCCAGCCACTCTTTGATTGGCAGGTCGAGGTCGAAGTCGTTTTTCAGACGCTCCTGCAGGCCTTCGATATCCCACATTTCCTCCAGCGACTGCGGCGGAATATGGGCATCGATAGTCGCCTTAAACACGTCTTCGCGAATGCTGTTGATGGTTTCGCTGACGTCAGACACGTCCAGCAGTTCGTTACGCTGGGTGTAAATTGCCCGGCGCTGGTCGTTGGCCACATCATCATATTCCAGCAGCTGCTTACGAATATCGAAGTTACGGCTCTCGACTTTACGCTGTGCGTTAGCGATAGCCTTGGTGACCCACGGGTGCTCAATGGCTTCGCCGGGTTTCATCCCCAGTTTACGCATCATGCCGGATACGCGATCGGAGGCGAAGATACGCATCAGGGCATCTTCCATCGACAGGTAGAAGCGGGAAGAACCGGCATCCCCCTGACGACCGGCACGGCCGCGCAGCTGGTTATCGATACGGCGTGATTCATGACGCTCGGTACCGATGATGTGCAGGCCGCCTGCGGCCAGTACCGCATCGTGGCGCACCTGCCAGTCGGCTTTGATTTGTTCAATCTGCTCAGGCGTTGGGTTTTCCAGCGCCGCGACTTCCGCCTGCCAGCTACCGCCGAGCATAATATCGGTACCACGGCCCGCCATGTTGGTAGCGATGGTCACCGCGGAAGGATAGCCTGCCTGGGCGACGATGTCCGCTTCGCTGGCGTGGAACTTGGCGTTCAGAACGTTGTGCTTAATGCCAGCTTTGGTCAGCTCACGGGAAACCACTTCCGATTTCTCGATCGAGATTGTCCCCACCAACACCGGCTGACCGGCTGCGGTACGGGTTTTAATATCTTCGATAATCGCCTGAATTTTTTCCGCTTCGGTCATATAGACCAGATCCGCCATGTCTTTACGGATCATCGGACGGTTGGTCGGGACGACCACGGTATCCAGCTTGTAGATGGAGCTGAATTCAAAGGCTTCAGTATCGGCGGTACCGGTCATCCCCGCCAGTTTCTCATACAGACGGAAATAGTTCTGGAAGGTGATAGAGGCCAGGGTCTGGTTCTCGTTCTGGATCTCCACGCCCTCTTTGGCCTCAACGGCCTGGTGCAGGCCATCGGACCAGCGGCGGCCCTGCATCGTACGGCCAGTGTGCTCATCAACGATGATAACTTCGCCATCTTTAACGATGTAGTCAACGTCGCGGGTGAACAGCGCATGGGCGCGCAGCGCGGCGGTGACGTGGTGCATCAGCATAATGTTGGTCGGGGAGTACAGGGACTCACCTTCATCCATAATGCCTTCCTGTACCAGCAGCTCTTCAATCAGCACCAGACCGCGTTCGGTCAGGTTAACCTGACGCGCTTTTTCATCCACCGAGAAGTGGCCTTCGCCGGTGAAGGTGTCCGAATCCTCTTTTTCCTGACGGATCAGGTGTGGAATGATCTTGTTGACCTTGCGGTACATTTCAGAGCTGTCTTCCGCCGGGCCGGAAATGATCAGCGGGGTACGCGCCTCATCGATCAGGATGGAGTCCACCTCATCCACCAGCGCATAGTGCAGTTTACGCTGAACGCGCTCTTCCGGGCTGAAGGCCATGTTGTCGCGGAGGTAATCGAAGCCGTATTCGTTGTTGGTGCCATAGGTGATATCGGCAGCGTAGGCTTCACGCTTCGCCGGCGCCGGCAGGCCGGACATGTTGATGCCAACGGTCATGCCGAGGAATTCGAACAGCGGGCGGTTATTTTCGGCGTCACGCTGGGCCAGATAGTCGTTGACGGTCACCACGTGAACGCCTTTGCCGGTCAGCGCGTTGAGGTAGGCCGGCAGGGTCGCGGTCAGGGTTTTACCTTCACCGGTACGCATCTCGGCGATGCAGCGATCGTTAAGCACCATACCGCCCAGCAGCTGGACGTCGAAGTGGCGCATGCCGAACACGCGCTTACTGGCTTCGCGAACGACGGCGAAAGCTTCAGGGATCAGGTTTTCCAGCACTTCGCCTTTTTCCAGGCGCGCGCGGAATTCAGCGGTTTTCGCTTTCAGCTCGTCATCAGAGAGTTTTTCCATCGCCGGTTCCATACCGTTGATGATATTGACGACTTTGCGCATACGACGCAGCGTACGGTCGTTACGGCTGCCGAAAACCTTGGTTAACATTTTAATAAGCATAATAAAATCTCAAACGCCCCGCGGTGCGGAGTCACAAAAAATAGGATAGTCCGTGGTTATTTTCAGCTGAGACGTTGAGGCCCTGCGCGGATCCCCGCCACCTGGCTTATCCAGGCGCTGACGCGGAAGGCAGAATATGAGGAAGGGATATACGCCGCCTGGCGGAACACCACCGGCGGCGTGCTGTCCTGCGTCAGCAGCGCGCTGAGCGTGTCGAGCAGCGCCAGATGCTGCGCCTGCAGCGGGGACGCTTCTTCCGCCACCGGCAAGGCCTGCGGCGCCATGGCGAAAGAGAGATGACGAATAACGGTGCGAATGGCGTGCTGATGCCAGTAGTCGACGGTAAAGTTTGGCCGGCGATTCGTCTCCAGCAGCGCCAGCTGGGAGAAATTAACTTTGCTCGGATTATGGTTGCTGGCGGTCGCCTTCGCTGGCGTCGCGGTCTCATGGCCGTTGCTTAACGCAGGCAGGCCGAGGCTGGCCGCGACCATCCCCAACAGGAGATGCGGCCAAAAATACCGTCTGCCAAACTGTCGCCAGCGCGTCAGCAATCCACTCACGTTCATTACCTTTCTTTGGTATACCCGTTGTCGTTCAGGCTGTCTCTTTATTAACGTTTTTCGCAGGACAGCATGATGTCCACGGGGTAAAGCAACCCGGAGAAATAATTTTGCGCTCAAATACTAACATTAATAGCGCGCTGAGGCAGCATGAATGAAGGCTGTTGCCCGGGGAAAACGCTTAATAAAGCAGCGAACGCGCGCTAATTATTACCCAGAAATCGCAGCGAAAAATAACGGGAAGAGGCTATAAAAGAAAAACGACTGGTTCCCTGGTCGGAGAGAGTACCAGGTTACCAGTCGAATTTACTGAATGGTCAGGCTTACGCCAAAACCATCGACGGTGCGCGGAACGCCATTGGCAGTTTTGCGTCGTCTTCGAAGGTCACATACTCCCAGGCTTCCTGTTTTGCCAGAACAGCCTGCAGCAGTTTGTTATTCAACGCGTGACCCGATTTGTACGCCGTGAATGCGCCGATAATGTTGTGACCACACATAAACAGGTCACCGATCGCATCCAGCATTTTGTGGCGAACAAATTCGTCTTCAAAGCGCAGACCGTCTTCGTTCAGTACGCGATAATCGTCAACAACGATGGCACAATCGAAGCTGCCGCCCAGGCACAGGCCGCGGGACTGCAGATATTCGATATCGCGCATGAAACCGAAGGTACGCGCACGACTAATCTGACGCATGAACGCATCGGCCGAGAAGTTCAGCGTATAGCGCTGGGTGCTGGCATCAATCGCCGGATGGTTAAAATCGATGGTGAAGTCCAGCGAAAAACCATTGTACGGTTTGAATTCAGCCCATTTGTCGCCATCTTCGACGCGAACCGTCTCTTTGATACGTACAAATTTCTTGGCGCAGTTCAGTTCATCGATGCCGGCGTCCAGCAACAAATAAACGAACGGAGCCGCACTGCCGTCCATAATCGGGATTTCCGGTGCATCGACTTCAACAATAATGTTGTCGATACCCAGGCCAGCCAATGCGGCGTTCAGGTGTTCAACCGTAGAAATCCGCACGTCATGCTCATTAACCAGGCAAGTACAGAGCATGGTATCACGCACAGATTTGGCATCAGCCGGAAAATCTACCGGTGGATTCAAGTCGGTGCGACGATAGATGACCCCGGTATTTGCCGGCGCAGGGCGTAACGTCAGTGTGACTTTCTTGCCGGTATGCAAACCGACACCAGTCGCCTGAACGATACGTTTAAGAGTCCTTTGTTTGATCATCGTATAATCTCGCCAATTTACCTATCCAACCGAAGTGTACACCACTATCGGGAGGCCAGTTTAGCACAAAGAGCGCAGATGCCCAACTTCCAGTCGATTCTTAATCGGCTTGCTTACGCAGGAAGGCTGGGATATCCAGATAATCCGGCTCTTTCGCGGTTTGCGGCGTATTGTCGTTCACCACTTTTGCCGCCGGCTTCTGCTCTTGCGTCAGCGGGGACATACCGTGCTGCTGGTAGCGATCCATCACCGGCTGCTGAACCTGTTTGTTGGTCACCAGGGTAATTTCCGGACGCTTGTCCATGCCGATACCGGTCGCCACTACGGTGACGCGCAGTTCGTCGTTCATATCCGGGTCCAGAGAGGTACCGATAACCACGGTGGCGTTATCCGAAGCAAATGCGCGGATGGTGTTACCCACGGTTTCGAACTCATCCAGACGCAGGTCGAAGCCCGCGGTGATGTTAACCAGCACGCCGCGCGCGCCGGACAGGTCGATATCTTCCAGCAGCGGAGAAGAGATAGCCATTTCAGCCGCTTCTTCCGCACGGTCTTCACCGCTCGCCACGCCGGAGCCCATCATCGCGTAGCCCATTTCTGACATCACGGTACGGACGTCCGCGAAGTCGACGTTCATCAGGCCCGGACGGGTGATCAGTTCGGCGATACCCTGCACCGCGCCTTTGAGGACGTCGTTTGCCGCGCCGAACGCGTCAAGCAGAGAAATGCCGCGGCCAAGTACTTTCAGCAGCTTGTCGTTCGGGATGGTGATCAGTGAGTCAACGTGCTTGGACAGCTCGGTGATCCCCTGCTCAGCAAACGCCATGCGCTTCTTGCCTTCAAAATTAAACGGCTTAGTGACCACCGCCACGGTGAGGATCCCCAGATCCTTAGCCACTTCGGCAACAACAGGCGCCGCGCCGGTACCGGTACCGCCGCCCATGCCTGCCGCGATGAACACCATGTCTGCGCCATCAAGGGCCGCGCGCAGCGCTTCACGGTCTTCGTCCGCCGCATTACGGCCGACTTCCGGGTTCGCGCCAGCGCCCAGACCTTTAGTAATACCGCTACCGATCTGGATAGTCTGGCCAACAGCCGTTTTACGCAGCGCCTGCGCATCGGTGTTCACCGCGAAGAATTCAACACCCTCAATGCGCTCGCGCACCATGTGTTCAACGGCATTACCGCCGCCGCCACCGACGCCGATGACTTTAATCACCGCGTCGTTGGTCAGTTCCATAGGTTCAAACATAGTTTCTCTCCGTTTTGTGCCTGTCGCCTGAGAACGCTAATTGTCTGCGTTCTCTTAAAAAATTAAAACTCTTTTCGCAGCCAGCTGTTGAGTCGCTTAATCCACGAGCCCACCGACGCCGTCACGCGTTTTTCGACTTCCGCTTCACCACTCAGATGTGACTCTTTTCCGTAGTGCAGCAGCCCCACCGCCGTCGAATAATACGGCTCCTGGGCATAGTCCGTTAAACCGGTGATGTTCAGCGGCGCGCCAATGCGCACCTGAGTATGGAACACGCGCTGCGCACAGGCCGCCAGACCTTCAATTTGCGCCGCGCCGCCGGTTAACACAATCCCCGCCGCCAGATGGTGTTTAACCCCCTGCTGGCGGAGCTGTTCCTGCAGCTGCAGGATCTCTTCATTGACCAGATTAAGCAGTTCGGTATAGCGCGGTTCAATCACCTCAGCCAGCGTCTGACGCTGCAGGCTACGCGGCGGCCGTCCGCCTACGCTCGGTACTTCGACGTTTTCGTCTTTACCGACGATGGAACCCAACGCGCAACCGTGACGAACCTTAATGGCTTCGGCGTCGCTCGGCGGCGTACCGAAGGCATAGGCGATATCGCTGGTCACCACGTTGCCCGCGTACGGGATCACTTTGGTGTGACGCAGCGCGCCGCCGGTATAGACGGCGATATCCATTGTACCTCCGCCAATATCCACCACGCAGACGCCCAGCTCACGTTCGTCTTCTGTTAATACGGAATAACTGGCCGCTAAACCGGCGAAAATAAGTTGGTCAACTTTCAGACCACAACGTTCCACCGCTTTAACAATGTTTTTCGCCATATCGTTATGGCAGGTAATCAGATGTACCTTCGCCTGCATACGCACGCCGGACAGCCCTACCGGGTTTTTTATCCCTTCCTGGTAGTCAATGGCGTATTCCTGCGGAATCACGTGCAGGACGCGGTGCTCATCGCGTACGCGAACCGACTTCGCGGTATGGACCACGTTCTCGACGTCATCCAGCGTCACTTCTTCTTCCGAAATCGGTACCATCCCGATTTCATTCTGACAGCTTATATGTTTACCCGAAAGAGCCAAATAAACTGATGAAATCTGGCAATCCGCCATCAGTTCGGCCTGGTCGATGGCGCGCTGTACGCATTTCACCACCGACTCGAGGTCGTTCACACCGCCTTTATCCATACCACGCGATGGGCAACTGCCCACGCCGATGATATTAATCATGCCGTCGGGCAGAACTTCCCCTACTAAAGCGGCCACCTTGGCGGTGCCAATCTCCAGTCCAACTACCAGTTTTCTGTCCGTCGCCTTGATCATTGTTGTTCTGCCTGTGCCTGATTCTGTTGTTGATTAGTTTCCTCTGCGGGAGCAGGTACCCAGCCCACTGCCGCACCCGAGTCATAACGCAAATCAACGTAGCTAATCCGTTTGCCGTCGGTCTGCGCCTGCTGCTGAAGAACCGGGTAGAGTTCCATAAAGCGCTGAAGCCGTTTCATGGTGTCGCCACGGCCAAGGTTGAGCTTAATGTCATTATTAAGCGTCAACTGCCAGGAACGACGGGCGGTCATTGCCGCCACTTTCAACGTGAATTTATCCTTTGCCAGCACCTGCCCCATGTCACGGTACCCTTGCAGCACTTCGTTCTCGCTGCCTTCCGGGCCATATAACATCGGTAAATTCTGTTTGCTGGTGCGATCCGCCGGCACGCTGAAGGCATTTCCTTCTGCATCCACCATATGTTGATCATTCCAGCGTGCAATCGGCACATATTCAACCAGATGAATCTTCAATTCATCGGGCCACTGCTTTCGGACGCTCGCCTGCTTAATCCATGGCAGACGTTCAATCTGACTCTGAATGATGTTCACATCCTGAGTCATAAAGGTGCCCGGCGAACCCAGCGCCAGGATCGCCTGGCGGATGTCATCATTGCGCGTATAGTGACGCTCGCCGGTCACCACCATCTTCGACAGCGGTAAACGCTGCGCGTCTTCCATCCAGCCAAGAACCATCCACCCGCTGACCAGCACGGTAAACAGCACCGCCAGCAGGAAAACGATCCCTGCCAGCCGCGTTCCATTACTCCGACGCGAAGAAGAAACGTCCTCTTCATGGTTCCGCGTATTCAGCGCAGCCTGCGACATATCACCCCGCCAGGTCCAGAATTCGTACAACAAGCTGGGAGAAGCTCATTCCTGCCTGACGCGCCGCCATCGGTACAAGGCTATGGCTGGTCATGCCCGGGGAAGTATTCGCTTCCAGCAGATAAAACTGGCCATCGCTGTCCAGCATCACGTCAATACGGCCCCAGCCTTTGCAACCCAGAACATTCCAGGCTTTAAGCACCAGGCTCTGAATGGCTGACTCACGCGCTGGATCTTCCAATCCTGGGCAGAAATATTGCGTCTCATCAGAGAGATACTTCGCCTCATAATCATAGAAGGTTCCAGCCGCCTGGATACGTATTGACGGTAAAATTTCTTCACCGACGATGGCGACGGTAAATTCCGGCCCACTGAGCCATTTTTCGACCAAAACTTCATCATCATGCTGAAAAGCCAGCGCGAGTGCACTCGCTAAATCACAGCTTTCGCTGACTTTCGACATCCCAACGCTGGAGCCTTCGCGGCTGGGCTTGATGATGAGCGGCAGACCCAGCGCCGCAATCTGCTGTTCGACATCAGCAGATAATCCGGCGCTAAACTGGGCGCGGGTCAGCGCCACCCACGGCGCGACCGGTAATCCGGCCCCCTGCCACAGCCATTTGCTGCGCAGTTTATCCATTGAAATCGCCGAAGCCATCACGCCGCTGCCGGTATAAGGCAGCTGGATCAGATCCAACAGCCCCTGCAGCGTGCCATCTTCCCCGCCGCGGCCGTGGAGTGCAATAAACGCTTTCTTAAAGCCCAGCTTTTTCAACTGGGTAATATCGACATCGCGCGGGTCAACCGGATGGGCATCCACCCCGGCTTCACGCAGCCCGGCCAGCACCGCGGCGCCTGAATTCAGCGACACTTCACGTTCAGCGGAGGTTCCACCGAAAAGCACCGCGATTTTATCAGCCATGGCGCTCCTCCTCCGTTTTTTGCGGGATCAGTTTGATTTCAGCCAGGTGACGGGCGATTTTTCCAATGTTTCCGGCACCTTGCACCAGCACTAAATCGTTGCCGGTCAGCACCGACGCCAGCATCCCCGCGGCCTGCGCCGGGTCGGATACCAGAATCGGGTCGACTTTACCGCGACCACGGATCGTACGGCACAGCGAGCGGCTGTCGGCGCCCGGGATCGGCGCTTCGCCTGCCGGGTAGACATCGAGCATCAGCAGCGCATCGACCTGGGTCAGCACGTTGGCGAAATCATCGTACAGATCGCGAGTACGGGTATAACGGTGCGGCTGGAATACCATCACCAGATTTTTATCCGGCCAGCCGGCACGCGCCGCTTTGATAGTGGCGTCGACTTCCGTCGGGTGGTGACCGTAGTCATCGATCAGCATCGCACTGCCCGCTTTGCCGTTGACTTCCGTCAGCGGATATTCGCCAAGAAAGTCGAAGCGACGACCGGTACCCTGGAAGCTTTCCAGCGCGCGCAGGATCGCCTGATCGTCAATCCCCTCTTCCGTCGCCACGGCGACAGCCGCCGCCGCGTTCAGCGCGTTATGGCGTCCCGGGGCATTGAGTGTCACCTGCAGCAGTTCTTTATCCTGACGCACCAGGCGGAAATGCCCCTGCGCCCCAACCTGACGGTAGTCTTCTACGCGAACGTCGGCGTCGTCGCTGAAACCGTAGGTGGTGATCTGCCGGCCGACGCGCGGCAGCAGTTCACGAATAACCGGATCGTCCACGCACATTACCGCGCGTCCGTAGAACGGCAGGTTGTGCAGGAAATTAATAAAGGTCTGCTTCAGATTTTCGAAGTCGCCATGGTAGGTATCCATATGGTCGGCTTCGATGTTGGTCACAATCGCGACCATCGGCTGCAGATGCAGGAACGACGCATCGCTCTCATCCGCTTCCGCAATCAGGTAACGGCTATGGCCGAGACGCGCATGAACGCCCGCCGCTTTCACCAACCCGCCGTTGACGAAGGTCGGATCCAGCCCGGCTTCGGCGTAAATACTGGACACCATCGCGGTGGTAGTGGTTTTGCCGTGAGTTCCGGCAATCGCGATCCCGTGACGGAAGCGCATCAGCTCCGCCAGCATTTCCGCACGACGGATCACCGGGATACGCGCTTCGTGCGCGGCGACGATTTCCGGGTTATCCGCAGAAATCGCGCTGGAAACGACCACAACGCTGGCATCGCGCACGTTTTCCGGGCGATGGTTGAAATAAATGGTGGCGCCAAGCTGCGACAGCTGCTGGGTCACCGGATTCGGCGCCAGGTCGGAGCCGCTGATCTGGTAACCTTCATTAGCCAACACTTCGGCAATACCGCCCATACCGGCACCGCCGATGCCGACAAAGTGAATGTGCCGGACGCGACGCATCTCGGGCACTATGGAACGCAGTTTTGCCAAATCTTGTGTATTCATTCTTTACGCCATCAACTTCTGTATTCGGGCGGTGAAAATCACCGCAATTAGCGCGCCAAAGCTACGGCGCTGACCTCTTCTGCTACCCGCTCGGTAGCGTCCGGAATCGAAGCGCCACGCGCTCGTTCCGCCATATCCAGCAAGGTTTCCCGATCCCAGCTCGCCAGAGTAGAGGCTACCGCCTCTACCGTGAACGCCGGCTGTTCGAGAATTTTCGCCGCGCCGGCTTTCTCCAGCGGCAGCGCATTCCAGTACTGCTGACGATCTTTGTGCTGGAACGGTACAAACAGCGCCGGTAAGCCCGCGGCCGCGATTTCGCTGACCGTCAGCGCGCCGGAACGGCAAACCACGACATCTGCCCAGGCATACGCCGCGGCCATATCATCAATAAATTCCGTCACTTTATGCTGCGGCTGCCCCGCGGCGGCATAGGCCTGCTGCACGGTTTGCTGGCCGCCTTTACCGCTCTGATGCCAGATGGTCACCGTATCGCCGAGCTTCGCCGCCACCTGCGGCATGGTCTGGTTCAGGACGCGCGCGCCCTGAGAGCCACCGACCACCAGTACGCGAATCGGCCCCTGACGGCCCACCAGACGCTGCCCCGGCAGCGGCAGCGCCAGCACATCGGTGCGCACCGGATTCCCGACCACGTCCGCATGCGGAAAGGCGCCGGGAAACGCCTGCATCACTTTCTTCGCAATCTTCGCCAGCCACTTGTTGGTCAGGCCGGCAATGCCGTTTTGCTCGTGGAGGACCACCGGGATCCCCAGCGACCACGCCGCCAGACCGCCAGGCCCGGACACATAGCCGCCCATGCCCAGCACCACGTCCGGCTGGAAACGCTTCATGATCGCCCGCGCCTGACGCCAGGCGTTGAAGATCCGCACCGGCGCCAGCAGCTGTGCTTTAATCCCTTTGCCACGCAGGCCGGAGATACGGATAAAATCAATCTCGATGCCGTTTTTCGGCACTAAATCCGCTTCCATACGATCGGCGGTACCCAGCCAGCGAACCTGCCAGCCCTGGTCCATTAGATGGTGCGCGACCGCCAGTCCCGGGAACACATGCCCGCCGGTACCGCCCGCCATCACCATCAACCGCTTTTCCTGACCGCTCATCGAACACCCCGTGTAAACGCCTGGGCTTTTTCCAGACGCGTTTCATAATCAATTCGCAACAACAACATGATGGCCGTCGACATAATCAGCAGACTGGAACCACCATAACTGATCAGCGGCAGCGTCAGACCTTTCGTCGGCAGCATCCCCGCCGCCGCCCCGACGTTAACTAACGCCTGGAAGCTAAACCAGATACCAATCGCACAGGCGAGGAAGCCGGAGAAGCGATGATCGATCTCCAGCGCTTTTCGGCCAATCGACATGGCGCGGAAAGCGACGAAGAATACCATTAAAAGCGCCAGTACCACACCGATATAACCGAGTTCTTCGCCGATGATGGCGAAGATAAAGTCAGTGTGCGCTTCCGGCAAATACTCCAGTTTTTGCACCGAGTTTCCGAGTCCCTGCCCCCACATCTCGCCGCGGCCAAAGGCCATCAGCGACTGGGTCAGCTGGTAGCCGCTGCCGAACGGGTCTTCCCACGGGTTCCAGAAGGAGGTCACGCGGCGAATACGGTACGGTTCGGCGAGGATCAACAGGACCACCGCCGAGATGCCCATGCCGATAATGGCGATGAACTGCCACAGCTTGGCGCCGGCGAGGAACAGCATCGCCAGCGTGGTGACGAACAGCACCACCACCGTACCGAGGTCAGGCTGCGCCAGCAGCAGGATCGCCAGCACGAAAATCACGCCCATCGGTTTTAAGAAGCCGCGCAGGTTGTTGCGCACTTCGTCAGCTTTACGCACCAGATAGTTGGCGATGTAGCAGAACAGCGACAGCTTGGTGAACTCCGCCGGCTGAATGCGCAGCGGACCGAGGGCGATCCAGCGCGATGCACCGTTTACCGAGCTACCCACCACCAGCACGATCAGCAGCATAACGATCGAGGCGATCAGCATTGCGGTACTGTGGCGCTGCCAGAAATCCATCGGCAGTCGCAGCGTCACCAGCGCGAGGACAAAGGCCAGCACAATGTACAGGCCGTCACGCTTGGCGAAGAGGAAAGGATCGTTCGCCAGACGCTGCCCCACCGGCATTGACGCCGAGGTCACCATAATAAAACCGATCGCCGCCAGGCCGAAGGTCAGCCACAGCAGCATCCGGTCATACATCACCAGACTGTCGTTATCTTTTGGGCGCGAGCCCATCACCCAGCCTTTCAGCGCGGCGAACAGCCAGGCGAAGATAAACATCCCCGGCAGTCGCGGCAGTCTCAACCGAGGCAAGCTCAGTTGCGGCATTCTCAGGCGTGGGAGAGAGAAACGCATCAACCTAACTCCTTCGCCAGGCGGGCAAACATCTCGCCCCGTTGTTCAAAGTTCTTAAACTGATCCAGGCTGGCGCAGGCCGGCGACAGGAGAACCATGTCGCCCGCTTTCACCAGGGGCGCAATCTGACGCATCGCCTGTTCCATGGTTTCAGTTTGTACCGCCACCTCAGGACGCAGCTCGGCGAGCTCGGCGCCGTCGCGACCAAAGCAGTACAGGCGGATACGATCGCCGCCAAGGTAGCGCTTCAGCGGGGTGAAATCAGCGGACTTGCCGTCGCCGCCCAGCAGCAGATACAGCGTGCCATCAAGCTGCAGGCCGTTCAGCGCCGCCTCGGTACTGCCGACGTTGGTTGCCTTCGAGTCGTTAATCCAGCGCACGCCGTTGTGATCCAGCACCAGCTGGAAGCGATGCGCCAGGCCGGTAAAGGTGGTCAGCGCCTTCAGGCTGCTGGCACGCGGCAGGCCCGCGGCATCGGCCAGCGCCAGCGCCGCCAGGGCGTTGCTGTAGTTATGCTGACCCGTGATAGACATCTCTTTTACATTGAGGACTTTCTCACCTTTAACGCGCAGCCAGGTCTCGCCCTGCTGACGGTTAAGGTGGTAGTCACCGACATCGACGCCAAAGCTGATGCAGCGATCGTCCGCGCCGCGTACCGGCATGGTGAGCGCATCGTCCGCGTTGACCACGCAGGTCTTTGCATTCTCGTAAATCCGCAGCTTCGCCGCGCGATACTGCTGCAGCCCCAGCGGGTAGCGGTCCATATGGTCCTCAGTCACGTTGAGGATGGTTGCCGCCACCGCCTGCAGGCTGGAGGTGGTTTCCAGCTGGAAGCTGGAGAGCTCCAGGACATACAGCTCACGATCGGTATCCAGCAGCATCAGCGCCGGCAGGCCGATATTGCCGCCCACGCCGACGTTAACCCCGGCCGCTTTCGCCATCTCGCCCACCAGGGTGGTGACGGTGCTTTTGCCGTTCGAGCCGGTAATGGCGATGATCGGCGCCTGCGCTTCGCGGCAGAACAGTTCGATATCGCCAACGATCTCTACACCAGCGTCCGCCGCCGCGCTCAACGAAGGATGAGCCAGCGCGATGCCGGGACTGGCGACAATCAGATCCGCCGCCAGCAGCCAGGTATCATTGAGGCCGCCGACATGGCATTCGACCGATTCAGGCAATTTATCCAGCCCGGGAGGCGCGACGCGGGTGTCCATCACGCGCGGGGTTACGCCGCGCGCCATGAAAAAGTCCACGCATGACAGGCCGGTCATGCCCAGCCCAATAATGACGACTTTTTTACCCTGATAATCTGCCATGATTAACGCACCTTCAGCGTCGCCAGGCCAATCAGCACCAGCATCAGCGAAATAATCCAGAAGCGCACGATAACGCGCGGCTCCGGCCAGCCTTTCAGTTCATAGTGGTGGTGGATCGGCGCCATGCGGAAGATACGCTGACCGCGCAGCTTAAAGGAGCCGACCTGCAGGATCACCGACAGGGTCTCCACCACGAAAACGCCGCCCATAATCACCAGCAGGAATTCCTGACGCAGCAGCACGGCGATAATGCCCAGCGCGCCGCCGAGCGCCAGCGAACCGACGTCGCCCATAAAGACCTGCGCCGGATAGGTGTTAAACCACAGAAAGCCCAGCCCCGCGCCGACGATCGCCGTACAGACGATCACCAGTTCGCCGGCGTGGCGCAGATAGGGGATGTGCAGGTAGTTGGCGAAATTCATGTTACCGGTCGCCCACGCCACCAGCGCAAAACCCGCCGCGACGAAGACGGTGGGCATGATCGCCAGGCCGTCGAGACCGTCGGTCAGGTTAACCGCATTGCCGGTGCCGACGATCACGAAGTAGGCCAGCAGGATATAGAACAGCCCCAGCTGCGGCATGACGTCTTTAAAGAACGGCACCACCAGCTCGGTCGCCGGGGTGTCTTTCCCGGCCAGATAGAGCGCGAACGCCACGCCCAGCGCGATCACCGACATCCAGAAATACTTCCAGCGGGCGATCAGGCCTTTGGTGTCTTTGCGCACCACTTTACGGTAGTCATCAACGAAGCCGATAATGCCGTAGCCGATCAGCACCGTCAGCACGCACCAGACGTACGGGTTGGACGGGTAAGCCCACAGCAGCACCGACACGGTGATCGCGGTGAGGATCATGATCCCCCCCATGGTCGGGGTGCCGCGCTTACTGAAATGAGACTCCGGACCGTCGTTACGAACCACCTGGCCGAAGGAGAGTTTTTGCAGACGGGCGATCATGCGCGGGCCCATCCACAGAGAGATGAACAGCGCGGTCAGCAGGCTGACGATGGCGCGAAACGTCAAATACGAAAAGACGTTAAAGCCGGAATAATATTTGACCAAATGTTCGGCCAGCCATACTAACATGTCCCAGTCTCCTGTAATGCGCGTACTACCTCTTCCATGGCGGCACTACGTGAACCCTTCACTAAAATGGTCATTATCTTATGCTCCGCCAGCAGCTCGCGCAGGCGAGCCACCACGGCGGCTTTATCGTTAAAATGTTCGCCCACGCCGCTGGCGCGGCTGATATCCGCGCTCAAGGCGCCGACGCTGAGAACACAATCCAGCCCTGCCGCTTTCGCCGCTTCGCCGACTTCACGATGGCAAGCCGCGCTTTCCGCGCCAAGCTCCGCCATATCGCCGACCACCATCGTCCGGAAGCCGGGCATCTCTGACAGCACCTGCACCGCCGCGGTCATCGAACCGACGTTAGCGTTATAGGAGTCATCCAGCAGCAGCTGACTCTCGGTCAGGCGGATCGGGAACAGACGTCCCGGAACGGCCTGCAGCTGCGCCAGACCGGCTTTCACCGCCGCCAGATCGGCGCCTACCGCCATCGCCAGCGAGGTCGCCGCCAGCGCGTTAGCGATGTTGTGGCGTCCCGGCAGCGGCAGCAGTACGTCAACGTTGCCGGTTGGGGTCTGCAGCGTAAATTCGGTGCCGTGGCTGGTGATCTGCACGTTAGTCGCGGTGAAATCGCTGTTGGCCGCGTTCGGCGAGAAGCGCCACACTTTGCGATCGCCAATCACCGCCTGCCAGTTCAGCCAGTCGTTGTTGTCGGCATTGAGAATGGCGATGCCGTTTTCCGGCAGACCGGTATAGATTTCGCCCTTCGCCTTCGCCACGCCCGCCAGCGAGCCGAAACCTTCAAGGTGCGCGGCGGCAAGGTTGTTGACCAGCGCCGCTTCCGGACGCGTCAGGCTGACGGTCCAGGCGATTTCGCCCTGGTGGTTGGCGCCAAGCTCAATCACCGCGTACTGATGTTCTTTGGTCAGACGCAGCAGGGTCATCGGTACGCCGATATCGTTGTTCAGGTTGCCGGCGGTATACAGCGTGTTGCCGCACTGGCTGAGGATCGCCGCGGTCATCTCTTTGACCGAGGTTTTACCGGACGAGCCGGTCAGGGCGACGACGCGGGTCGGCACCTGCTGACGTACCCAGGCGGCCAACTCGCCGAAAGCCTGCCGGGTATCTTTCACGATCACCTGCGGGAGATCGCAGGGCAGCGGACGGCTCACCAGCAGCGCGCTGGCGCCTGCCGCTTTCGCCTGTTCGACAAAATCATGGGCGTCGAAACGCTCGCCTTTCAGCGCCACAAACAGGCAGCCCGCCGTGACTTTACGGGTGTCGGTGGTCACCTCGTCGATAGCGATATCGCTACCCTGCCGTTCGCCATGAGCGATCGCGGCGAGCTGGCTTAACGTAAAGCGAATCATGCTACCGCTCCCAGCAGACGCGCGACGGTGACGCGGTCGGAATAATCCAGACGACGGTTGCCGACGATCTGGTAATCTTCATGGCCTTTACCCGCCACCAGCACCACGTCGTTCTCCTGCGCCTGCATCACGGCGTTGGTCACCGCTTCCGCACGGCCTTCCATCACTTTTGCATGACCTGCATCGAGCATGCCGGCCAGAATATCGTTGATAATCGCCCGCGGCTCTTCGGTACGCGGGTTGTCGTCAGTGACGACCACGATATCGGCGAACTCTTCAGCAATCGCCCCCATCAGCGGACGCTTGCCTTTGTCGCGGTCTCCGCCGCAGCCGAAGACGCACCACAGCTTGCCGCTGCAGTGCAGGCGCGCGGCCTGCAGCGCTTTTTCCAGCGCGTCAGGCGTATGGGCATAATCCACCACCACGGCCGGTTTACCGGGCGCGCTGAACACTTCCATACGGCCGCATACCGGCTGTAAACGAGCCGCCGTTTTCAGCAGATCGGCCAGCGGATAGCCCAGCGCCAGCAGCGTGGCCAGCGCCAGCAGCAGGTTGCTGACGTTAAAGGCGCCCATCAGGCGACTTTCGATTTCACCGTTGCCCCAGCTGGAGTCAAACTGGATGGTGGCGCCGCTGTCGTGATAGTTGACCGCGGTGGCCTTCAGCCAGCGGCCGTGGCAGTTCGGATTGATATGATCTTCCATCGACACCGCCACCGCGTCCGGCAGCTTCGCCAGCCAGCGACGACCGACTTCATCGTCAGCGTTGACGATGGCCTGGCCGCAATGGTGGGTGGAGTACAGCAGCCATTTCGCCGCTTCGTAGTGCGCCATATCGCCATGGTAGTCGAGGTGGTCGCGGCTCAGGTTGGTAAATACCGAGGCGGCAAACTGCACGGCCGCCACGCGGTGCTGCACCAGCCCGTGGGAAGAGACTTCCATCGCGCCGAAGGTTGCCCCCTGCTCGACCAGGCCGGAAAGCACGTGCTGAACATCGACCGCAGAGCCGGTGGTGTTTTCGCTCGGCACCACTTTATCCAGCAGCCCGTTGCCGACGGTCCCCATCACCGCGCTGGTTTCGCCGAGCAGTTTCGCCCATTGCGCCAGAAGCTGGGTGGTGGTGGTTTTGCCGTTGGTACCAGTCACGCCCACCAGACGCAGCTGCTGCGACGGCTGATGATAAAAACGCCCGGCCAGCGCCGATAAACGTTCGTTAAGCTGGCTCAGGTAGATAACCGGCACGCCGTGCATTTCACGGATCTCACCGTCTTTCGCTTCGCCCTGCGCTTCAGCAATAATGGCAGCCACACCTTGCGCTATCGCCTGCGGGATATAACGACGCCCGTCCGCCTGATGACCCTGTACCGCGATAAAGAGATCGCCGGAAGCCGCCACCCGGCTGTCCAGCGTCATCTCTCGCAGAATGCGCTCCGGTGCGTTTGGCACCCATGGAGCGAGAAGGTCGCGCAAATTACGATCTGCCACCTGTTCCCTCGCCTTGATTAATTACAAATTCACTTTTTTCGCCCGTTGCCAGCGCATCCGGTTCGATGTTCATGGTGCGCAATACGCCGCCCATGATGGCACCGAACACCGGCGCGGAAACGGCGCCACCGTAGTATTTACCTGCCTGCGGGTCGTTGATCACCACCACCAGCGCAAAGCGCGGATGGCTGGCGGGCGCAACGCCTGCGGTGTAAGCAATATATTTGTTGATATAGCGGCCATCCGGCCCCACTTTTTTCGCCGTACCGGTTTTAATCGCGATGCGATAGCCTTTGATCGCCGCTTTCACGCCGCCGCCGCCGGGCAGCGCCACGCTTTCCATCATATGAACGACGGTACGAACGAGTGATTCCGGGAAGACACGCTCGCCCGGAACCGGTGGATCAACTTTGGTAATCGACAGCGGGCGATAGATGCCGTAGCTGCCAATCGTTGCGTAGACTCGCGCTAACTGTAACGGGGTTACCATTAGCCCGTAGCCGAAAGAAAAGGTGGCCCTCTCTATGTCAGACCACCGTTGTTTTTGAGGATATAAGCCACTGCGTTCTCCGACCAACCCCAAATTGGTCGCCTTTCCAAGCCCAAAACGTGAGTAAGTATCTACTAACGCTGAGGACGGCATCGCTAACGCCAGCTTAGAAACACCGACGTTACTCGACTTCTGTAGCACCCCGGTCAGGGTCAATTCGCTGTAGCGCGCCACGTCTTTAATTTCGTGGCCGTTAATTCGATAAGGCACGGTATTGAGCACGGTATTTTCGTTGACGATACCGCGCTGCAGCGCCGTCATCACCACCATCGGCTTCACCGTCGAACCGGGTTCGAAGACGTCGGTGATGGCGCGGTTACGCATGGTGTCTTTCGCCGTGCCGGCGAAGTTGTTTGGGTTGTAGGACGGGCTGTTGGCCATCGCCAGCACTTCGCCGGTGTTCACGTCCACTAACACCGCGCTGCCGGACTCGGCTTTGTTAAAGGCCACGGCGTTGTTCAGCTCACGATAGACCAGCGCCTGCAGACGCTCGTCGATACTCAGCGCCAGGTTGTGCGCCGCCTGGCTGTCGGTGGAAGAGATGTCTTCAATTACCCGGCCATAGCGGTCTTTACGCACGATACGCTCGCCCGGCTGGCCGGTGAGCCATTTATCAAAGCTTTTTTCGACCCCTTCAATCCCCTGGCTGTCGACGTTGGTAAAACCGATGAGGTGAGCGGTCACTTCCCCGGAAGGGTAGTAACGACGGGATTCTTCACGCAGATGAATGCCCGGTAGCTTCAGTTTTTTGATGTAGTCGGCCATGTCAGGGTTAACCTGACGCGCCAGATAGATGAAACGCATCCGCGGATTGGTATTGATCCGCGTCGCCAGCTGATCCAGCGGCATATTGAGGGCATCCGCCAGCGCCTTCCAGCGCGTATCCAGTGTTACCCCGCCGGCATCATGGAGTTCTTTCGGATCGGCCCAGATAGCTTTCACCGGCACGCTGACCGCCAGTGGACGTCCGGAGCGGTCGGTAATCATCCCGCGCGCGGTGGACACTTCCTGTACGCGCAGGGAACGCATATCGCCCTGACGCACCAGCATATCCGGGCTGACCACCTGTAGCCAGGCAACGCGCCCCAGCAGGAAAGTCAGCGCCAGCAGAATGCAGCCGCACAGCAACGCAAAACGCCAACTGATAAAGTTGGCCTGTTCTTCCTGACGTTTTGCTTTTGGCGTTTTTGGCGCTGCTTTCATCCGTCGCAATAATCCTTATTTCTGTACAACGATATTTTCTTGTGATGGATCGACGTGTTGCATCTGCAACTTCTCGGTCGCGATCCGTTCAACCCGACTGTGATCGCCGAGCGCGTTCTCTTCGAGGATCAGGTTGCGCCACTCAATGTCCAGGGCGTCGCGTTCCAGAACCAGTTGTTCACGCTGCGCGGTCAACAGGCGCGTGTGGTGCGCGGTGGTGACCACGGTAATCGCCGTAATAATGATGCAAATGAACAGGCAGAGTGGCAGTTTCCCAAACCGCAGAAGGTCGTCCCCGATCACGCCAGGCAAAGCATGGCGCTCGTTGCTTCCAATCGACCCTTTAACTTTGCTTAAGGCCTCTGTCACTCTGCCGATCATGCGTTCGTCCTCTCTGCGATACGCAGCACTGAACTACGGGCACGTGGATTCTCTGCCACCTCTTCTTCGCCCGGCATCAACTTGCCTAGTGCTCGTAACTCACGGCCGCCCAGTTTTTTGAGCTGCGATTCGGTCATCGGTATTCCCGCCGGAACCTGCGGACCGCGGCTTTGCTCACGCATAAAGCGCTTTACAATGCGATCTTCCAGCGAATGAAAACTAATGATCGACAGCCGCCCGCCCGGGGCCAGCACGCTGAGCGAGCTTTTTAGCGCCTGCTCTATCTCCTCCAGTTCACTGTTTACCCAAATGCGCACCGCCTGGAAGGTACGGGTCGCGGGATGTTTGTGCTTATCTTTTACCGGCATCGCCGCGGCGATGACCTCCGCCAGCTCTTTGGTGCGGGTCATCGGTGCAATGCGATTACGTTCGACGATCGCGCGGGCGATCCGTTTACCGAAACGCTCTTCGCCGAAGGTTTTAATCACCCAGGCGATATCCGCTTCTTCAGCGGTCTGCAGCCATTCGGCCGCGGACTGACCGCGGGTCGGATCCATGCGCATATCCAGCGGCCCGTCGCGCATAAAGGAAAAGCCGCGTTCCGCATCGTCAAGCTGCGGGGAAGAGACGCCAAGATCGAGCAGAATGCCGTCGATCTTACCGGTAAGATTGCGCTCGCCGACGTACTCAGCAAGCTGTGAAAATGGACCATGTACGATGGAAAAGCGGGGATCATCGATGGTTTGCGCGACGGCAATCGCCTGAGGATCGCGATCGATTGCCAGCAAGCGTCCTTCCGCTCCCAGTTGGGAGAGGATCAGGCGCGAGTGACCGCCGCGACCAAAGGTACCATCAATATAGATACCGTCTGGACGAATATTGAGGCCGTTGACGGCTTCATCCAGAAGTACCGTAGTGTGTTTAAAATTTTCCATCATTTTTATAAAGACAAATCCTGCAGGCGCTCCGACAGTTCACCGGTCGCGGACTGCTCAGCGTCGATATCTTCCTTGACCCGTTGATACCAGGTCGTTTCGTCCCACAGTTCAAATTTATTAAACTGCCCGACCAGCATCACTTCTTTTGTCAGCCCGGCATGCTGCCGTAACACCGGCGCTATCAACAAGCGACCGGCATTATCCATCTGACATTCGCTGGCATGACCCAGAAGCAAACGCTGTACGCGCCGCTCAACGGGATTCATGCTCGATAAACGCGACAATTTCTGCTCGATGACTTCCCATTCAGGCAATGGATAAAGCAGCAGGCACGGGTGATGAATGTCAATGGTGCATACCAATTGACCGGCAGCGTCCTCGATCAGCCCATCGCGATAGCGCGTTGGCACGGCCAGGCGGCCTTTGCTGTCGAGATTGACTAACGTTGCTCCACGGAACATGCCAGCCTCACCCCTTTTCGCCACTTTATCCCACAAATTCCCACCACAAGGAGTTTACGGAGCGGAGGAAAAGCTTGTCAAGCCAGCACGAATGCCAACGGAGCTCAAAAACCCATTATTTACAGCCGACATTAGCCCTGATGAAAAAATCATCAACAGGCGAGGCAAATTAACGTTATGAATACGTGTAAGAAAATAACCAACAAACTCGTAACAGTTATAAACATCAAAATATCTTCGGCGGGAAAATATAAAGTGTCAGTTTGCGACGCGAGCGGCATTTTAGGCCATTATGCCGGCCGTTAACAGTACCTGTTGCTGGCTGAAGGGCTGACCAGGCGCGGGATAAGGCAGGAGAGAAAGGTTGGGGCTAACAAAATGGGTGTTAATTCAGCAATTAACTTGGTGAATGTAACAAAATAATACAATTAAAGCCGGCACAATCATTTTTTGTGTCCCGTTTTGAGTCGCAAAACGATTGCCAGCGAATAAAACAAAATAACGCGTAAAGAAGTTTAGGGATTTGTCTGAAATATATTCAGTTTTGCATTCTGGACGTCAGTTGCCTGATTTATCGCCAGCGGCCTGCTCTCTGGCAGGCCTGCCAGGATTAATCCTGGGTGCTGACGATATTGCGCCCTTAACGGCGATTCAGGCTGCCGCGGCGATAAAGATTACGACGAATACGGCTGAGGCCCGGCTTCGGCTTGCGCGGTTCATCGAGGCTGGCGAGGACGATCTCGAGCACCCGCTCAGCGACATCGCGATGGCGCTGGGCCACGGCCAGTACCGGACACTGCAGAAAATCGAGCAGCTCATTATCGCCGAAGGTGGCGATCGCCAGCTCGGAAGGCAGTTTACCCTCACGGCGCAGCGTCACATCCATGACGCCCTGCAGCAACGGGAAAGAGGTGGTGAACAGCGCCTGCGGCATCGGATGGGTTTCAAGCCATTTCTCAAACAGCTGGGCCGCCGCTTCTCGCTCGTAGCTGTTGGCATAGAGATAATGCACCTCACGCGGATCGTCCTGCCAGGCTTTACGGAAGCCTTGCTCGCGCAGGAAGCTCACCGACAGTTCCGGCAGCGCGCCCAGATAAAGCACCGTTTCGCCGGGAAAAGTCCGCAACTCGGCGGCGAGCATCTCGGCATCATCCTGGTCAGCGCCGACGACGCTGGTGAAGTGCTCGCGGTCAAGGGCGCGGTCGAGGGCGACAATCGGAAACGGATCGTTAGCCCAGCGCTGATAAAAAGGGTGCTCCGGCGGCAGCGAGGTGGAAACAATGATGGCGTCCACCTGGCGCTGTAGCAGATGCTCGATACAGCGCATTTCGTTATCGGGCTGATCCTCCGAGCAGGCAATCAGCAACTGATAGCCGCGCTGGCGCGCCTGCCGCTCCAGATAATTTGCAATGCGGGTATAGCTGGTGTTCTCCAGATCCGGGATCACCAGACCGATAGAGCGTGTGCGTCCTGCACGCAGGCCAGCAGCGACCGCATTCGGGTGATAGTTGTGCTCTCGCACGACAGCCATCACTTTTTCGACCGTTTTGTCGCTTACGCGGTACTGCTTCGCTTTGCCATTAATCACATAGCTCGCGGTGGTTCTTGAAACACCGGCCAGCCGGGCGATTTCATCCAGTTTCACAATTGCCCCTTGGGTAAGAAGTGCCAAACATAACCATTATTCAGGTATGGAACCCTTTTTATAACATCTAAGCGCAGAATAGTTAGCGCAGCAACCGCTTTCGCTTACAGTTCCTACTGATTTCGCAAAAAAAAAGCCCGACAGTCGCTGCCGGGCTATTTTTGCATCAGTTCCCGATCCTCAGCGCATGATTTTATCACCGCGAGACAGGCCGACCACGCCGGAGCGAGCCACTTCCACGATCCGAGCGACATCGCGCAGGGAGGCCAGGAAAGCGTCGAGCTTATCGCTGGTGCCGGCGAGTTGAACGGTATAGATAGAAGGCGTCACGTCGATAATCTGTCCACGAAAGATTTCGGTGTTGCGCTTCACTTCTTCACGGCCGTAACCGCTGGCCTGGACCTTCACCAGCATGATTTCGCGTTCGACATGAGCCCCCTGCCCCAGCTCGCTGACCCGCAGGACATCCACCAGCTTGTGCAGCTGCTTTTCAATCTGCTCGATCGCTTTTTCATCGCCCACGGTCTGGATGGTCATCCTGGAGAGGGTCGGATCGTCCGTCGGGGCGACAGTCAGGCTTTCTATATTATAGCCGCGCTGGGAAAAGAGGCCGATAACGCGGGACAATGCGCCCGATTCGTTTTCCAGTAATACCGATAATATCCGGCGCATAATCAGGTCCTCTCCGTTTTGCTCAACCACATTTCATCCATGCCGCCGCCGCGGATCTGCATGGGGTACACATGCTCACTGCCGTCGACGGTGACATCGACAAACACCAGCCGGCGCTGTCGCACCTGCTCCAGGGCTTCTGCAAGCTTCGTCTCCAGCTCCTGCGGCTCGCTGATGCGGATCCCAACGTGGCCGTAGGCTTCCGCCAGACGAACGAAGTCCGGCAGCGACTCCATATAGGACTGCGAGTGGCGCCCGGAATAGAGCATATCCTGCCACTGCTTCACCATCCCCAGATAGCGGTTGTTAAGGTTAAGCACCAGGACCGGCAGCTCATACTGCAGCGCAGTAGAGAGTTCCTGAATGTTCATCTGGATACTGCCGTCACCGGTCACGCAGACGACCATTTCGTCCGGCAGAGCCATTTTGACCCCCAGCGCAGCCGGTAGGCCAAAGCCCATGGTGCCGAGGCCACCGGAGTTAATCCAGCGCCGCGGCTTGTCGAAGGGGTAATAGAGGGCGGCGAACATCTGGTGCTGACCCACATCGGAAGTGACATAGGCATCGCCCTGAGTCAGGCGCCAGATCGTTTCTATCACCGCCTGCGGTTTGATCTTGTCGCTCTGGTCGTCGTAGCGCAGGCAATGGCGGGCGCGCCACTGCTCAATCTGCTGCCACCAGTCGCGAATGTCGTCCAGCGGCTGCTGCGCCTCTTCCTGCTCCAGCAGCTCCAGCATCTGCTCCAGCACCAGTCGGGCATCGCCGACGATCGGCACATCTGCTGGCACGGTTTTCGAGATTGAGGTCGGATCGATATCGATATGCAGCACAGTCGCGTTCGGACAGTATTTGGCCAGGTTATTGGTGGTCCGATCGTCAAAGCGAACGCCGACGGCAAAAATCACGTCTGAATGGTGCATGGTCATGTTGGCTTCATAAGTGCCGTGCATGCCCAGCATCCCCAGCGCCTGCGAGTGCGTCGCCGGGAAAGCGCCCAGCCCCATCAGGGAGGAGGCCACCGGCAGCTTCAGCTTTTCCACCAGCTCGCGCAGCTGAGGTTCGCAATGCGCATTGATCGCCCCGCCGCCGACGTAGACGACCGGCTTGCTCGCCGCCACCAGGGTCTGCAGGGCGCGTTTGATCTGGCCTTTATGACCGCTGGTCGTCGGGTTATACGAGCGCATGCTGACCGCGTCTGGCCAGACGTACGGCAGTTTCTTCGCCGGATTGAGTATATCCTTCGGCAGATCGACCACCACCGGCCCGGGGCGACCGCTGGCCGCCAGCCAGAAGGCTTTCTTCAGCACGCCGGGAATATCTTCGGTCTGCTTCACCAGGAAACTGTGCTTCACCACCGGGCGGGAAATCCCCACCATGTCGCACTCCTGGAAGGCATCGTAGCCGATAAGCGATGTCGCCACTTGCCCGGAGAGGATCACCAGCGGGATAGAGTCCATATAGGCCGTCGCGATACCGGTGATGGCGTTCGTCGCCCCAGGCCCTGAGGTCACCAGCACCACACCGACCTCCCCGGTCGCTCGCGCCAGGCCATCCGCCATATGCACCGCCGCCTGCTCGTGGCGAACCAGCACATGATCGATACCGCCAAGGGTATGTAACGCATCATAGATATCGAGGACTGCGCCTCCGGGATAGCCGAATACTTGCTTGACGCCCTGATCGACAAGCGATTGGACGACCATCTCGGCTCCTGACAACATCTCCATGGTTTGCCTCCAGGCTTATTGTTTTACGACAGCGGAACTCAATTTCCGCGCGCTCGCACGATGCGAAGGAGTACCCCTCCGCACTGAGGTGAATGGACTGCATGCCACTACCATAACTGCTCGCCAGCAGGCAGGCAATTCGCCACCGGAGATGCTTTCTAAGTAGAATAAGAAGAAAAACAAGCGGAGAGAGGAAAATATGGTGGAATGCTTCAGATATAAGAAAAGAGAATAGTAAATACTCGGAGAAAAGGCGCGATAGCAGGAATTGATCCATTTTTTGTTAACGGGCGGAGAGCAACCGAAAGGGTAAACAGCATAAAATTCTGCATTATTGTAATTAAATCATATAAAAAAAGGAGCCGAAGCCCCTTTCATGCTTATTGCCATCGGCTCAGCGCTGACAAATATCCACCAGCAGCTCTTCCATCCACTGATGACCTTTATCGCGACCCGCCGCTTCGTGCCAGGAGAGATAGCAGGTCCGGCTATTCACCTTCAGCGGCAGAGGTAATATTTGCAGCGCTAACTTATCGGCAAACTCATTTGCCAGCCAGCGCGGCGCAATGGCCACCATCTGCGTTTGCGACACCACGTTTAATACGCTGACCATCGCATTACCTTGATATGCGATGCGCGCTTGTTTATCGGCCGTGTCATACCACGGCAGACTGAATGAGGCATACCGATCGAGAGCCACCGCGGCATGCTCCTCGCGATAAATATCAGCCTCCATCACCGGTCCGGAGATACGCGGATGGTTGCGACTAGCCACCAGAACCATTTCATCTTTGAATAGCGGTACACAGGCAAACTCAGGACGACGAAACTCTTCATAACCGATCACAAATTCCGTTTCCTGATAACGTAACTGATGTTCCGTATTTTGATTAAGCGCTGATTTAAAGACTAAATGAATATTGGGCGCGATTTCGGCGACTTTATTAAAAATTACCGACGTCAGGATGTTATCCAGCGGGCTACAGACGCACAGATTGAAAACACGCTCACTGCTCAAGGGTTCAAAACCGGAGCCTGGCAATTCGTTTTGTACCAGCTGCAGCGCCTGACGCACTGAGCCAAACAGCTGATAGGCCCGCGCCGTCGGCTGAATACCGCGGCCATAGCGTACAAACAGCTCATCATTAAACATCACTTTCAGACGTGAAACCGCGTTGCTCACCGCCGGTTGAGACATGCCGAGCGTATGGGCGGCACGGGTAATATTCTGTTCCTGCATAACCGCATCAAAAACGGTAAGCAGATTGAGATCAACCATCCGTAGTTGAGGTTTTACGACTTCCTGTCCGGGGGCTGATTTATATTCTGGACTTTCAATTAACATATCTAGTTCCGCCGTCACGATGAATTCCCTTTACTAAACCGCTATAATTAGCGCCGAAAATATCATTTATCATGCCAATGACATTTGCAAAATAGCAAAGGTGTATTTTAGGAATATATCAAGGCTATGAGTGGCAGTGTCAAACCGGTACCACCGGAATTAATAAACTGCTCAAACAATATGAGTTACTTAATGAAGATGAGTCTAACCATAATCCAAAAAAATAAAAACAACACCAATGGTTAACTGTAACTTAAGCAATAATAAAGTATTTTATTTTCCACCCCATAAAATTAACAACTATTTATCATTGAAAAAAGATCCGCTAAGGGGTAGACATATTCACACGAAAAATAAATATAATTATTTCATTCAGATAGCGATTTTTGACCGCTTCGCTCGCGGCGCATCGTGAGCGAGGCCTTTAATGCAAAGTACATTTTCAAATGAAACATATCCCTGTGCGCCCCCGCAGGTCCAAAATAGGATCTTCGGCAAAAAAGGGCTAACATCAGCACAATTAGCTAATTCACGCTGCGGACCAAAAACGCTTTTTCCATGCCAGGGGTTGACTTTGAAACGGCTATCCAGTAACTCTAAAAGCATAACGATTTCATCTGGAGTTTGACGCAATGATTCGCACCACTCGCATCACCAGCCTACTACTACTAAACGCATGCCATTTGCGCGGTAGGCTGTTGGGCGACGTTCAGCGTTAAGTCATCTTCCAGCAAGACTATAAAACCCGCGCCTTGGCGCGGGTTTTTTTATGCTCGTCAACAAGGCGCCAGGACACAGACTAAGGATCCAAACCATGAGCCAGCAAGTCATTATTTTCGATACGACCTTACGTGATGGCGAACAAGCGTTACAGGCAAGCCTGAGTGTCAAAGAGAAGCTGCAGATTGCTCTGGCCCTTGAGCGCATGGGTGTTGACGTGATGGAAGTCGGTTTCCCGGTTTCTTCTCCGGGCGATTTTGAATCCGTGCAGACCATCGCGCGCACCATCAAAAACAGCCGCGTATGCGCCCTGGCGCGCTGCGTCGAGAAAGATATCGACGTGGCGGCGGAATCCTTAAAGGTGGCCGAAGCGTTCCGTATCCACACCTTCATCGCCACCTCGCCGATGCATATCGCCACCAAACTGCGCAGCACCCTGGATGAGGTCATTGAGCGTGCGGTTTATATGGTGAAGCGGGCGCGCAACTACACTAACGATGTCGAGTTCTCCTGTGAAGACGCCGGCCGTACGCCGATTGCTGACCTGGCTCGCGTCGTGGAAGCCGCGATTAACGCTGGCGCCACCACCATTAATATTCCGGATACCGTCGGCTACACCATGCCGTTCGAGTACGCCAACATTATCAGCGGCCTGTATGAGCGCGTACCGAATATCGACAAAGCCATTATCTCCGTCCATACCCATGATGACCTGGGTATTGCCGTCGGCAACGCCCTCGCCGCGGTCCACGCCGGAGCCCGCCAGGTAGAAGGCGCGATGAACGGTATCGGCGAGCGCGCCGGCAACTGCGCGCTGGAAGAGGTCATCATGGCGATTAAAGTGCGCAAAGACATCATGAACGTGCACACCAATATCAACCACCATGAAATCTGGCGCACCAGCCAGACCGTCAGCCAGATCTGCAACATGCCGATCCCGGCGAACAAAGCCATCGTCGGCACCGGCGCCTTCGCCCACTCCTCCGGTATCCACCAGGACGGCGTGCTGAAGAACCGCGAAAACTACGAAATCATGACCCCGGAATCCATCGGCCTGAACCAGGTACAGCTGAACCTGACTTCCCGCTCCGGTCGCGCGGCGGTGAAACACCGGATGGAAGAGATGGGTTACCAGGAGAGCGATTACAACCTGGATCACCTGTACGACGCGTTCCTGAAGCTGGCGGACAAAAAAGGCCAGGTCTTCGATTACGATCTGGAAGCGCTGGCCTTTATCAACAAGCAGCAGGAAGAGCCGGAGCATTTCCGCCTGGATTACTTCAACGTTCAGTCCGGCTCCAGCGATATCGCGACCGCCTCGATCAAACTGGTCTGCGGGGATGAGATCAAAACGGAAGCCGCCAACGGCAACGGTCCGGTTGATGCTATCTACCAGGCGATTAACCGCGTCACCGATTACAACATTGAATTAGTGAAATATGGCTTAAGCGCGAAAGGCCACGGCAAAGACGCCCTGGGCCAGGTGGATATCGTCGTTGACTACAACGGCCGCCGTTTCCACGGCGTTGGTCTGGCAACGGATATCGTAGAGTCGTCAGCCAAAGCGATGGTTCACGTGCTGAACAACATCTGGCGCGCCGCCGAAGTCGAAAAAGAATTGCAACGCAAAGCTCAGAATAAAGAGAACAATAAGGAAACCGTGTAATGTCGAAGAATTACCATATTGCCGTTTTGCCGGGTGATGGCATTGGCCCGGAAGTGATGAACCAGGCGATGAAAGTACTGGAAGCCGTGCGCCAACGTTTTGCCATGCACATTACCACCAGCCAGTACGACGTCGGCGGCGCGGCCATCGACCGTCAGGGAACTCCCCTGCCGCAGGCGACCGTCGCCGGATGCGAGCAGGCGGACGCGATCCTGTTCGGCTCCGTCGGCGGCCCGAAGTGGGAACACCTGCCGCCCGCAGAACAGCCAGAGCGCGGCGCTCTGCTGCCGCTGCGTAAACACTTTAAACTGTTCAGCAACCTGCGCCCGGCCAAACTGTATCAGGGGCTGGAAGAGTTCTGCCCGCTGCGCGCCGACATCGCCGCCAACGGCTTCGACATTCTCTGCGTTCGCGAACTGACCGGCGGCATCTACTTCGGCCAGCCGAAAGGTCGCGAAGGCAGCGGTCAGCATGAGAAAGCTTTTGATACCGAGGTGTATCACCGCTTTGAAATCGAACGTATCGCGCGCATCGCGTTTGAATCCGCCCGTAAACGTCGTCACAAAGTGACCTCCATCGATAAGGCCAACGTCCTGCAGTCGTCCATTCTGTGGCGCGAAATCGTCACCGAGATCGGCAAGGAGTATCCGGACGTTGAGCTGGCGCATATGTATATCGATAACGCCACCATGCAGCTGATTAAAGATCCGTCCCAGTTCGACGTGCTGCTGTGCTCCAACCTGTTCGGCGACATCCTCTCCGACGAGTGCGCAATGATCACCGGCTCGATGGGCATGCTGCCGTCCGCCAGCCTCAACGAACAAGGTTTCGGCCTGTACGAGCCAGCAGGCGGCTCGGCGCCGGATATCGCCGGCAAAAATATCGCTAACCCGATCGCGCAGATCCTCTCCCTGGCGCTGCTGCTGCGCTATAGCCTCGACGCTGACGAGGCGGCGAGCGCGATTGAAAGCGCGATTAACCGCGCTCTGGAGGAAGGCGTTCGTACCGGCGATTTAGCGCGCGGCACGGCAGCGGTCAGCACTGATGAAATGGGCGATATCATTGCCCGCTATGTCGCAGAAGGGGTGTAATCATGGCGAAGACGTTATACGAAAAATTGTTTGATGCGCACGTGGTGTATGAGGCGCAAAACGAAACTCCGCTGTTGTATATCGACCGCCATCTGGTGCATGAAGTCACCTCCCCGCAGGCCTTTGACGGCCTGCGCGCCCACGGCCGCCAGGTGCGCCAGCCGGGTAAAACCTTCGCCACCATGGATCACAACGTCTCGACGCAGACCAAAGATATTAACGCGTCCGGCGAGATGGCCCGCATTCAGATGCAGGAGCTGATTAAGAACTGTAAAGAGTTCGGCGTTGAGCTGTACGATCTGAACCACCCGTACCAGGGCATCGTTCACGTGATGGGCCCGGAACAAGGGGTTACCCTGCCGGGGATGACCATTGTGTGCGGCGACTCCCATACCGCCACCCACGGTGCCTTTGGCGCGCTGGCCTTCGGCATCGGCACCTCCGAAGTGGAGCATGTGCTGGCGACCCAGACCCTGAAACAGGGTCGTGCGAAAACCATGAAAATCGAAGTGCAAGGCAAAGCGGCGCCGGGCATCACCGCCAAAGATATCGTGTTGGCGATCATTGGTAAAACCGGCAGCGCCGGCGGCACCGGCCACGTGGTGGAGTTCTGCGGCGAAGCGATCCGCGATCTGAGCATGGAAGGCCGCATGACCCTGTGCAACATGGCGATCGAGATGGGCGCGAAAGCGGGCCTGGTCGCGCCGGATGAAACCACCTTCAATTACGTACGCGGCCGTCTGCACGCGCCGAAAGGCAAAGATTTTGACGATGCGGTGGCGTACTGGAAAACCCTGAAAACCGACGACGGCGCCACATTTGACACCGTAGTGACGCTGCAGGCGGCTGAGATTGCCCCGCAGGTGACCTGGGGCACCAACCCGGGCCAGGTGATTTCGGTCAGCGATAATATCCCCGATCCTGCGTCGTTCAGCGACCCGGTGGAACGCGCCAGCGCCGAGAAAGCGCTGGCCTATATGGGGCTGAAATCCGGCATTCCGCTGACGGAAGTGGCTATCGATAAAGTATTCATCGGCTCCTGTACCAACTCGCGTATCGAAGATTTGCGCGCGGCGGCGGAAATCGCCAAAGGGCGTAAAGTGGCGCCGGGCGTCCAGGCGCTGGTGGTGCCGGGTTCCGGTCCGGTGAAAGCGCAAGCGGAAGCGGAAGGCCTGGATAAGATCTTTATCGAAGCCGGCTTTGAGTGGCGCTTACCGGGCTGCTCTATGTGTCTGGCGATGAACAACGATCGCCTGAACCCGGGCGAGCGCTGCGCCTCCACCAGCAACCGTAATTTTGAAGGCCGCCAGGGCCGCGGCGGACGCACGCACCTGGTGAGCCCGGCAATGGCCGCGGCGGCAGCTGTGACCGGCCATTTCGCCGATATCCGTAATCTGAAGTAAGGAGACCATCATGGCAGAGAAATTTACCCAACATACCGGCCTGGTGGTTCCGCTGGATGCTGCAAACGTCGATACCGACGCGATCATTCCCAAGCAGTTTCTGCAGAAAGTGACCCGCACCGGCTTTGGCGCGCACCTGTTCAACGACTGGCGCTTCCTCGACGATAAAGGTCAACAGCCGAACCCGGAGTTCGTGCTGAACTTTCCTGAGTACAAAGGCGCATCTATCCTGCTGGCGCGGGAAAACTTCGGCTGTGGCTCCTCGCGCGAGCATGCGCCGTGGGCGCTGACCGATTACGGTTTTAAAGTCGTTATCGCCCCAAGCTTTGCCGATATTTTCTATGGCAACAGCTTCAACAATCAGCTGCTGCCGGTGACGTTGAGCGATGAGCAGGTCGACGAGCTGTTCAAACTGGTGCAGGCCAACCCGGGCATTACGTTTGAAGTGGACCTGGAAGCGCAGGTGGTTAAAGCGGGGGATAAAACCTACAGCTTTAAGATCGACGATTTCCGTCGCCACTGCATGCTCAATGGCCTGGATAGCATCGGCCTGACGCTGCAACATGAAGCGGCTATTTCCGACTATGAGCACAAGCTGCCGGCGTTTATGAATTAATCTTCGCGCCCGGTCATTTGACCGGGCTTTTTAGTTTATTGCGGCAGAAAATTGCGATCTCACGCACAAAAAACAATATTGCTTCGCCGATCGTCAGCCCATGACGTTGGCCTGCCCCACGCGATAAAGACGAATGATTCCGCTTTCCTCCCCCTGACCTGCGCGGTTTATGTATTATCCCTTCACTGCAAGTAAAAATAAGGTACGAGTGTTTAATATAAAAATATAACAATGTAAAAAAAGCGTTAATCTCATAGAGAACCCCTATAGCTCACAGCAAAAAAAAGCATTATTTTTCGGTTTTTCGCCTCGCTATCTTTTCCCACAGAGAAATATTAACTAAGGACACGCCCGGGCCCCCGCATAGCGGCTTCCCGGCCTCCTGTGGAGAGAAGAGATGAGCCACTATCCGCACCTTTTCAGTCCGTTGACCATCAACGGCATGACGCTAAAAAACCGCATTATTATGCCCCCGATGGGCACCAATATGGCCACGCTCAATGGCGAGGTCTCGCAGGAACAGCTGGAATACTACGAACTGCGGGCCAAAGGCGGCACCGGGCTTATCACCATCGAAAACATCTGTATTGATTTTCCTTTCGCCTCCAACGGCACCACCCAGCTGCGGATCGATAACGATCAATATATCCCACGGCTGTTTAAATTAACCGAGACCCTGCATAAACATGGCGCCTGCGTATCCATTCAGTTAAATCACGCAGGCGCTTCGGCTTATGCCTACCGCCTCGAAGGTCAGACACCGCTCTCCTCCTCGACGACGCCCTCGAAAAAGCACGGTAATATTCCGCGGCCAATGACCCATGAGGAAATTTATCACGCGGTGGAAAAATTCGGTGACGCCGCAGAGCGCGTTCGTCGCGCGGGTTTTGACTGCGTCGAAATTCATGCCGGCCACTCCTATTTAATTAGCCAGTTTTTATCGCCGTTATTTAACAAGCGCACCGATGAATTTGGCGGCAGCGTCGAAAACCGCACCCGGATATTAAGTCTGATTGTCGATAAAGTTCGCGCCTGCGTCGGGCCGCGTTTTCCGGTCAGCCTGCGCATTAGCGCCGACGACTTCCTCAAGGGCGGCAATACCCTCGAAGATTCTCTGCGCATCCTTGAGCTTTGCCAGGAGAAGGTCGATATCATCAACGTCTCGGCGGCGCAGAACGACAACCTGAATCTGCAAATCGACCAGATGTCGCTGGAGGATGGCTGGAAGCGTTATCTCTCCCGCGCGGTGCGCGATAAATTCCATAAGCCCACGGTCATCGCCGGCAATATCCGTACCCCGCAGGTGGCCGAGGATATCCTCGCCAGCGGCGATGCCGATCTCATTGCCATTGGTCGCGGTCTGATTGCCGAGCCGGAGTGGGTGCAGAAGGTGCAAAGCGGTAAAGAACGCCTGATGCGCAAATGCATCTCCTGCAACATCGGCTGCGCCGACCATCGCATCGCCCGCTCGCGCCCGCTGCGCTGTTCAATTAACCCGGACATCATTCACGGCGATACCTACAAAACGCGGCGCGTTAATCGCGAAACGAACGTGGTCGTCATCGGCGCCGGCACTGCCGGGATGGAGGCCGCCTGCACCGCGGCGGAAGTCGGCTGCCACACCTGGCTGCTGGAGGCGAAAAATCACGTCGGCGGTCTCGCCAGCGATATCGCCCGTCTGCCGGAGAAAAAACGCATCGCGGATTTCCCGCAGTTTATGAAAAACCGCATCGCCGCGCTGGATAACCTGATGCTGCAGGTCGGCAAACGGGCAGACGTGGCCTCGGTTTCCGCCCTGCGTCCGCATCTGATCGTCAATGCCACCGGCTCAACCCCCCTGCTGCCGCCTATTGCAGGACTGCGGGAGAATATTGACGCCGAGGAAGGCAAGGTCTTTTCCATTACCGGCATGATCGACAATCTGGCGAAATTTACCCATGTCGAGGGCAAACGCATCGCCGTTGTCGGCGCGGGCGCCGTTGGCCTTGACGTCATCGAATACTTTACCGCTCGCGGCGCGCTAGCGGTATTAATCGAAATGCAGGACGCCGCCGGTCGCGATCTCGACATCATTACCAGGAATGCCATGTTGACCATGCTCGACGAGCACCAGGTCGAACAGCACATGAATACGCAACTGATGGCGGTGGCTGCCGACCATTTCCAGGTGAAAAATACACAGCATACCTTCGATATCCCCTTCGACTACGGCTTTGTCTGCCTGGGGATGCGTGCCAACCGGACGGGTCTCGACGAGATCGAGCGCTGGGCCAATGCCAATAACGTCAAAATCATGAATATCGGCGACAGCGTGATGGCGCGACGCATTATCGACGGCATCCGCGAAGGCCGCAACGTGCTGGACACCCTCGAAGACATGGGTGCGCTGGGCAGCCGCGAAGCACAACGAATTCCCTTTCTAACTTATTGAGGATTTTTGTCATGGCAGAACGTATTACTGGACACACTGAGCTGATTGGTCTGATCGCCACCCCGATTCGCCACAGCATGTCGCCCACCATGCACAACGAGGCTTTCGCCCATCTCGGGCTGGACTACGTCTACCTGGCTTTTGAAGTCGGTAATCAGGAGCTGAAAGACGTTGTGCAGGGCTTCCGGGCTTTGAAGCTGCGCGGCTTTAACGTCTCTATGCCGAACAAAACCGAGATTTGCCAGTATCTTGATAAGCTCTCGCCGGCGGCGCAGCTGGTCGGGGCGGTGAATACCGTGGTCAATGACGACGGCGTACTGACCGGGCATATTACCGACGGCACCGGCTATATGCGCGCCCTTAGCGAAGCGGGTATCGATATTATTGGCAAGAAGATGACCGTGCTCGGCGCCGGCGGCGCGGCGACCGCGCTCTGCGTCCAGGCGGCACTGGATGGCGTGAAGGCGATCTCGATCTTCAACCGTCGCGATAAATTCTTCGCCAACGCCGAAGAAACGGTAGCCAAGATCCGCAACAACACGCGCTGCGAGATCCATCTGTTCGATCTCGACGATCATGACAAACTGCGTGCCGAAATCGACAGCAGCGTGATCCTGACCAATGCCACCGGGGTCGGCATGAAGCCGTTCGAAGGCCAGATGCTGCTCCCGGACGACAGCTTCCTGCGTCCGGACCTGATCGTCTCCGACGTCGTGTACAACCCGCGCAAAACCCACCTGCTGGAAGTGGCTGAGAAAAAAGGCTGCCGTACGCTAAACGGCCTCGGGATGATGTTGTGGCAAGGCGCGCGCGCGTTCGAAATCTGGACGGGTAAACAGATGCCGGTTGATTACATCAAAAGCATCCTGTTCTAAGGGGCAAGCGATGAAAAATAAATACGTCCCTACCGCGGCAGGGCTGTACCTCAACTACCTGATTCATGGCATGGGGGTGCTGCTGATCACCCTCAACATGGCCCATCTCCAGGAGCAGTGGGGAACAGACGCTGCCGGCGTATCAGTGGTGATCTCCTCGTTAGGGATCGGCAAACTGGCGACCATCGTGACCGGCTTTCTGTCGGATCGCTTTGGTCGTAAGCCCTTTATCTATCTGGGGATCCTCAGCTATCTGATCTTTTTTATCGGCATTCTGCTGACCAAAAATATCTATCTGGCCTATGTCTTCGGCATTATGGCGGGCCTGGCGAACAGCTTCCTCGACTCCGGCACCTATCCCGCGCTGATGGAATCTTTCCCGCACTCCGCCAGCCGGGCCAACGTGCTGATCAAAGCCTTCGTCTCCGCCGGACAGTTCCTGCTGCCGTTCATTATCAGCTTCCTGATCTGGGCGAATCTGTGGTTCGGCTGGTCGTTCGTGATTGCGGCGGCGCTGTTTGTTGTGAGCGGCCTCTATTTGCTCAAAATGCCGTTCCCGGATAGCCAGGCGGCGAAAAAAGAGGCCACCCCAGGGCCACAGGCGGAAACCTCCGCCCGTCCGCAGGCCAACAAACTGGATATGGTGATCTTCACCCTGTACGGCTACATCGGCATGGCGACCTTCTATCTGGTCAGCCAGTGGCTGGCGCAGTACGGTCAGTTCGTGGTCGGCCTGCCCTATGCCTCGGCGATTAAGCTGCTCAGCATCTATACCGTCGGGTCGCTGGTCTGCGTCTTCGTGACCGCCGCCTTCGTCAAAGAGGTGTTCAGCTCCGCCGTCGCCATGATCATCTATACTGGCCTGTCGATGGTCTCGCTGCTGCTGGTATGCCTGTTCCCGACGCCGATGATGGTTACCGGCTTCGCCTTTGTCATCGGCTTTGCCGCCGCGGGCGGAGTGCTACAGCTGGGAGCGACGATCATGGCGATGAGCTTCCCGAACGGGAAAGGCAAGGCAACCGGCATCTTCTACACCGCCGGCAGTATCGCCAGCTTCACGATCCCGCTGATCACCGCCAAACTTTCGCAGATCAGTATTGCCAGCATTATGTGGTTTGATTTTGCGATCGCCGTGATCGGCTTTGTGATCGCCCTGTACATCGGCTATCGTCAACTGCAGGCTCGGGCGGCGCAAAAAGTATCACCCACCGCAGTCACCGCCTGAGGTTCAACGCGAATAATAATGGATGCCTACATGACAAATGCAGTTACCGTAAAGAACATCACCTTCCAGGAAGGGGAAACCTTAATTTGTGTACCGCTGATCGGCAAAACGCTGGATGAAATACTGGGTAACGCCCACGGCCTGGTCGACGCCGGCGCCGATATCATCGAATGGCGCGTTGACCACTTTACTCAGGTGAGAGAGATGGCTCAGGTGATGGCCGCGCTGGCGGAAATCCGTGGCGCGCTGAAAGCGTTGCCGCTGCTGTTCACCTTCCGCAGCAAGAAAGAAGGCGGCGAGACCGAGCTCAGCGACGAGGCCTACTTCGCGCTCAACCGCGAAGCGGCGCACAGTGGCCTGGTTGATGTCATCGATATCGAGCTGTTCAATGATGAAGCGCAGATCCGCGCGCTGGTTGACGATGCGCATGCCGCGGGCGTCAAAGTGATCATGAGTAACCATGATTTTCATAAGACCCCCGCCCAGGAAGATATCATCTATCGCCTGCGCCGCATGCAGGATCTGGGCGCCGATCTGCCGAAGATCGCGGTGATGCCGCAATCGCCGCAGGACGTTCTGACCCTGCTCGCCGCCACGCTGACCATGAAAGAGAAGTATGCCACCCGCCCGCTGATCACCATGTCGATGGGAAAATCGGGCGGCGTCAGCCGGGTGACCGGACGTCTTTTTGGCTCAGCCATGACCTTCGGTACGGTGGGTCAGGCTTCCGCGCCGGGACAGATCGCCATCGACAAGCTGCGTGAAGTGATGGATATTCTCTCCTGATAACCCCTTAGCCCGGAGGACTTCTCCGGGCTATTTGCTAACAGATCTTCTGGCTGTCGTGGATGACCACATTTTTAAACGACTGCAGCGCAGGGGAAAGTCCGCGGTCTTTCATGGTCGCCAGATAGATATAGCGCGGAGGGAGGGTGTTTTTAATCTTCAGGATATGGACGTTGTAATGGGAGAGCGCCGAGATCCGCGGCATGATCGCGATCCCGTAGTCAATGCTGACCAGCCCGGCCATCGCGGTATCCTCTTCCACGTAGCAGGCAATCTCCGGCACCAGCTTTTGCTGCATAAATACATTATCGATAAACGGACGTAAGCCGCTATTTTCTGAAAAATAGATATAGGGATAATGAATCGTCTCCACGAGGTCGACTTCATGTTCATACAGCCGGGCCAGCGGATGATCCCTGGCGGTCACCACCACCAGCTCCTGCTGAATAACCGGAATAAAATCGATATCGGGTTCATCGGCAATATAAGAGCAGATCGCCAGATCGACTTTTCCCGCTTTCAGCTCCTGCAACAGCGTCAGCGAGGTCCCTTGAGTAAAAGAAAAAGTCACGTTGTGAAATTCAGGTGAAAGAGAATATTTATTAATTAACTGCGGAACAACATATTCGCCCATCGTGTAAATAAAGGCGATACGAATGTTTTCTTTATTTTCAGCGCCGTTTTTTTGCAAAACTGTGCGGCCATTTTCCAGTGAGGCCAGCGCATCTTCGACATACGGCAGAAAACGCTTGCCGTTTTGCGTAATTTTAACGTTCCGTCCCTGTCTGGCGAACAGCGCGACCCCTAACTCCTTCTCCAGCTCTGATATCGCATGGCTTAGCGAAGGCTGGGTGATGCACAGACTGGAGGCTGCTTCGGTATAATGTTCAGTTTCAGACAGACGTTTAAAATAATAAAGTTGCTTTAGGTTCATTATTTTTGCCCGTATAATATAAGAATAAATCCACTGATGCTAATATACCATGCAAGCCACCAATAATGCGCACGCGCGGGAAAATATTGGCGGTGCATCAAATATTATTTTCTGAAGCGGATGAATGTGCCACAAAGCGTTGCCATTCATAGATACTACCTATAGTTCCCGGAGATATTTTTGCATATACAAATATATGCAAAAATATTTTAAACTTTAAAGGAACTCACTATGAGTATGTCAAACTCTCAGGAAGTCCTCACTTCCTCATCGGGGACGAAAAAAAGAAGCCGCGTTCGGATAGTTATTTTACTGCTGTTGTCCGTCGGAACGATGATCAATTATCTCGACCGCACCATCCTCGGTATCGTTGCCCCACAGTTAACCCAGGAAATTCATATCGATCCGGCGATGATGGGCATCATTTTCTCCGCCTTTGCCTGGACCTATGCCCTGGCGCAGATCCCCGGCGGCATGTTTTTAGACCGCTTCGGCAACAAACTGACCTATGCCCTGTCAATTTTCTTCTGGTCGCTGTTTACCCTGCTGCAAAGTTTCACCCTCGGGCTTAAATCTCTGCTGCTTCTGCGCCTGGGACTCGGCGTCAGTGAAGCGCCCTGCTTCCCGGCCAACAGCCGCATCGTCAGCACCTGGTTCCCGCAGCATGAGCGCGCGCGCGCGACGGCAACATATACGGTTGGTGAATATATAGGACTGGCGGCCTTCTCGCCGCTGTTATTTTTAATCCTCGAACATCATGGCTGGAGAACGCTTTTTTTCCTCACCGGCGGATTAGGTATTTTATTTACTTTGGTGTGGTGGCGTTTTTATCACGAACCCCATGAATCGCGCACGGCTAATCAAGCGGAGCTGGATTATATCGGCGCAAACGGCATTGACAATAAAATCCAGAACGTTCCATTTAACTGGCGTGACGCCAGGCGCCTGCTGGGCTGTCGCCAGATCCTCGGCGCCAGTCTGGGTCAGTTTGCCGGCAACACCACGCTGGTGTTTTTCCTGACGTGGTTTCCCAGCTATCTGGCCAACGAGCGCCATCTTCCCTGGCTGCACGTTGGCTTCTTCGCTACCTGGCCGTTCCTCGCCGCCGCCATCGGCATCCTCTTCGGCGGCTGGATCTCGGACCGACTGCTGAAGCGAACCGGCTCCGTCAACATCAGTCGGAAGTTACCAATAATTTCCGGATTATTACTCTCCAGCTGTATTATTGCGGCGAACTGGGTGAGCGCCAACAGCACCGTTATTATTATCATGTCGGTGGCGTTTTTTGGCCAGGGAATGGTTGGCCTGGGCTGGACGTTAATTTCTGATATTGCCCCGGAAAATATGGCAGGCCTGACCGGCGGTATATTTAATTTCTGCGCTAATATGGCGTCGATTATAGCCCCACTGATAATTGGCGTGATTATCTCCGCTACGGGTAACTTCTTTTACGCACTGATCTACGTCGGCCTGACGGCGCTGATCGGCGTGATTGCCTACATCTTTATCATCGGCGACATTAAGCGAATCGAACTGAAGTAAACCCGGCGGCCCCGGCGAATTGCACGCCGGGGCGAAGAGGACGGTCAGATATCCTTTACCTTGCTGGTTAAAAACAGCGTCACCAGCGAAATCGCGGCGATCGTCCAGTAGACGCTGGCGTGGCCATAGCTCTGCGACAGCGCCCCCTGCATCACGCCGGCCAGGATCACGCCAGTGGAAATACTGTTGGTAAAGAGGGTGGTCGCCGCCCCCGCGCGCCCCGGCATTAAATCCTGGAACCACAGCATGCCGATCCCGGCGATAATGCCGATAAAGATGGCGTTGAACAGCTGCAGGGCCAGCAGCGCCGTACGGCCATGAAACAGGATCAGCCCCAGATAAAACAGCACACCGGCCGCCACCGCCGCCACCATCATTTTACGTTTACCAAAGCGCTTCACGTAGTAGCCGGCGAGGATCATCGCCGGAATCTCCAGCCCGGCGGCGGTGCCCATCAGGATCCCGGCCAGGCTGTCGGGAAGCCCGAGATCGCTGCTGATCCACAGAGGCATATCAATGATATACATGGTGTTGCAGGTCCACATCAGGGTGGAGGCGATAAACAGCATGCGTACGTTCTTGTCCTGCCAGCCGCCGGCCTGCGCCAGCGCCTCCGCCTCTTCCGAGGGCTGCTCCACGCGCGGAACCGAGGGCAGTTTGACGGCAATCAGCGCCAGGCTGATCACAAAGATGCCCGCCGCAATGGAGAACATGGTGGTAAAGCCATAGTTGAGCGCCAGCATAAAGGCCAGCGGCGGGCCAATCACCCACGCCAGGGACAGCTGGGCACGCATGACCGAGCTGAACATCACCACTTCCCGCGCCGAGCTGTCGGCATACTCCCGCGCCAGGGCAAAGAGCTGCGGCATGGCGGCGTTAGCGATGGATGCCAGCATCACCCCGCAGGTGATCAGCGTCAGATAGTGGCGGTTGAAGGCAAACAGCAGCGCATTGCCTACCGCCATCAGGCAGCAGAACATAATTAACCGCCGCCGGTCGCCGCGGCTATCGGAGCGCTTGGCCAGCGCCAGACTCACCAGGATCCCGGCTATCGCATTCACGGTGTAGAACAGGCCCACCCAGAACGGCTGCGCCCCCACTTCGCGGCTGAGAAACAAACTCAACGTCGGCGCCTGCAATGCGCCCGCCACGCCCATCATAAAAGCAACCAGCATAAAGGCGGCATAGACGCCGTTTAGCCGTCGTCCCATCGTCATCAACCACAGCATGAAATGTCCTTAACACACGCGAAGTAAACGAAAAAAGCCAGCAGAGGCTTTCTGCTGGCGGGTGATTCTATACTCTGTGGAATTCACGTTGCAGGACAAACGGTTAACCGTTTTTGCGCTGGCTCCGAAAGGGTGAGTCCCGTAGGGGCGATTCACGCGGCCAGAACATAGGGCTCTGGGAGTATCGACAGCGATAGACCCGGGCGAGCGCGCGCACCTGCAGCTTGAAAAACGACGAGTATAACACCAATACTCAGTCACACATGATGTCTGCAAGTCAATGATCCGAGGTCTTTGACGTCACTCCCCACTGCATCAGTTCACCCAGAATTTCCTGCTGTCGTCCTGCCATCAGGCGGGCCAGCCAGGACGCTTCCTGCGTCGCAGAAAAGTAGCGCTGGTAGAACGATTTTGCGGTAGACCTCATCATATTCACCTCCTCGCTTCATCGGGATTCATTATTGGCTTAATATGGGGAGTAATAAATTGCTGAGTTTTGCGCAGGAGTTCCCCTTTTATGTCTTCCGGCCGTCTGCAACAACAGTTCATCCGTCTATGGCAGTGCTGCGACGGCAAGTCGCAGGAGACCACCCTCAACGAGCTGGCGGAAATGCTGAGCTGCTCGCGCCGCCACATGCGCACCTTGCTCAATATGATGGAGTCCCGCGGCTGGCTGACCTGGGAGGCGGAGGCTGGCCGCGGAAAACGCTCGCGGCTGACCTTTCTCTATACCGGCCTCGCCCTGCAGCAGCAGCGTGCCGAAGATCTGCTTGAACAGGATCGCATCGATCAGCTGGTACAGCTGGTCGGCGATAAAGCCGCCGTCCGTCAGATGCTGGTCTCGCATCTCGGGCGCAGCTTCCGCCAGGGGCGGCACATCCTGCGCGTGCTCTACTACCGGCCAATGAAGAATTTACTGCCCGGCAGCGCGCTGCGGCGTTCGGAAACCCATATCGCCCGGCAAATATTCAGCGCTCTGACGCGGGTAAATGAGGAAAATGGGGAACTGGAAGCCGATATTGCCCACCACTGGCAGCAGTTGACGCCCACCCACTGGCGCTTTTTCCTCCGGCCAGGCATCCATTTTCACCATGGCCGTGAGCTGGAGATGACCGATGTGATCGCTTCTCTGCAGCGCAGCAATGCCCTGCCGCTCTATTCGCATATCGAACGCATTGAGTCGCCCACCGCCTGGACCCTGGATATTCATCTGCGCCAGCCCGACCGCTGGCTGCCCTGGCTGCTGGGCCAGGTGCCGGCGATGGTGCTGCCGCAGGAGTGGCGGACCATGAACCACTTTTCTTCGATGCCGGTCGGCACCGGCCCGTATGCGGTGGTGCGCAACAATCAGAACCAGCTCAAGATCCACGCCTTTGAGGACTATTTTGGCTACCGGGCGCTGATCGATGAGGTGAACGTCTGGGTGCTACCGGAAATTAGCGAAGAGCCCAACGGCGGCCTGACGCTGCAGGGCAATACCGAAAGCGAAAAGGCGGTGGAGAGTCGTCTGGAAGAGGGGTGCTACTACCTGCTGTTCGACTCGCGAAGCCCGCTGGGCGCCAACGAGGCGGTGCGCCGCTGGTTAAGCTATCTGTTTCAGCCCGCGAACCTGCTCTACCACGCGGGCGAGCTTTACCAGGGCAACTGGTTTCCCGCCTACGGCCTGCTGCCGCGCTGGCATCACGCCAGCAACCACGCCTGCGACAAGCCGGCGGGCCTGGAGACGGTCACCCTCACCTACTACCGCGATCACGTCGAACATCGGGTGATCGGCGGGATCATGCGCGACCTGCTGGCGGCGCATCAGGTGAAGCTGGAGATCCAGGAGCTGGAGTACGATGCCTGGCATCGCGGCGAGGTGGTCAGCGATATCTGGCTCAACAGCGTTAACTTCACCTTGCCAATCGAATTCTCGCTATTCGCCTATCTGTACGAAGTCCCGCTGATTCAGCGCTGCATCCCCATCGACTGGCAGGAAGACGCCAGCCGCTGGCGCGCGGGAGAGTTTAATCCGGCTACCTGGAGTCAGCGCCTGCTGGCCAGCCAGCATATCGTGCCGCTGATCCATCACTGGCTGATGATTCAGGGGCAGCGCAGTATGCGCGGCGTGCGGATGAACACCCTCGGCTGGTTCGATTTTAAATCCGCATGGTTTGCGCCGCCGGAGCCGTAAGCGCTTTCCGTCATCTGACAAAATCATTACACTAAGGCCGTTCTCAACGGGGTGCTAATAAACATACGCAATATCATTCAAGTTGCATCAAGGCAGCAAGCGGGTGAATCCCCTGGAGCATAGATAACTATGTGACTGGGGTGAACGCGCGAAGCTAACGCAGATGCGGCTTGAAGGATGAAGCGTATGGGCTGAGAAAATACCCGTCGAACCTGATCCGGATAACGCCGGCGAAGGGATTTGAGGCTCACTCAAAATCCTTTGCCACCCCTTTTTTCTGAGGTGCAAAGTGTTGAAAAAATTACTCCCGCTGCTGGCGCTGGTCGCCATGCCCGCTCTGGCTAAGCCTGTCCTCACCGTCTATACCTATGACTCCTTCTCTGCCGACTGGGGCCCCGGCCCGGCGGTCAAAAAAGCGTTTGAAGCGGACTGCGGCTGCGAGCTGAAGTTCGTCGCGCTGGAAGATGGCGTTTCGCTGCTGAATCGTCTGCGCATGGAAGGCAAGAACAGCAAGGCTGACGTCGTGCTGGGCCTGGATAACAACCTGCTGGAAGCCGCGGCGCAGAGTCAGCTGTTCGCTAAAAGCCACGTTCCCGCCAGCGCGGTCAGCGTGCCGGGCGGCTGGGATAACGACACCTTTGTCCCCTACGATTACGGCTATTTCGCCTTTGTCTATGATAAAAACAAACTGGCCAATCCGCCGAAAAGCCTGAAAGAGTTGGTCGAGAGCCCGCAGAAGTGGCGCGTCATCTATGAAGATCCGCGCACCAGCACCCCGGGGCTGGGGCTGCTGCTATGGATGCAAAAAGTCTATGGCGATAAAGCGCCCGAGGCCTGGCAGAAGCTGGCGGCGAAGACCGTTACCGTCACCAAGGGCTGGAGCGAAGCCTACGGTCTGTTCCTGAAAGGCGAAAGCGACCTGGTGTTGAGCTACACCACCTCGCCGGCCTACCACATTATTGAAGAGAAAAAAGACCACTATGCGGCGGCGAACTTCGCCGAAGGCCACTATCTGCAGGTCGAAGTTGCCGCCCGCACCGCCGCCAGCAAGCAGCCGGAACTGGCGGAAAAATTCCTCAAATTTATGGTATCTCCTGGCTTCCAGAACGCCATCCCCACCGGCAACTGGATGTATCCGGTGACCCAGGTCGCGCTGCCGGCCGGTTTTGCAACCCTGGTGAAGCCGCAGACCACGCTGACGTTTACCCCGCAGCAGGTCGCCAGCGAGCGTCAGACCTGGATTAGCGCATGGCAACGCGCCGTCAGCCGCTAAACCTTAGCGGGCTGCTGCCGGGCCTGTTCGCCGCCACGCTGCTCTGCGCCGTCGCGCTGGCGGCGTTTCTGGCGCTGTGGTTCAGCGCGCCCGGTACGGGCTGGCAGACGATCTTCAGCGATAGCTACCTCTGGCACGTGGTGCGCTTCTCCTTCTGGCAGGCGTCGCTCTCAGCGCTGCTTTCGGTGGGCCCGGCCGTCTTTCTCGCCCGCGCGCTTTATCGGCGTCGCTTCCCCGGCCGCACCCTGCTGCTGCGCCTGTGCGCGATGACCCTGATCCTGCCGGTGCTGGTGGCGGTGTTCGGCATCCTCAGCGTCTATGGCCGCCAGGGCTGGCTGGCCTCGCTGTTTCACGCTTTCGGCTGGCAGTGGGATTTCTCGCCTTACGGCCTGCAGGGCATCCTGCTGGCGCACGTCTTTTTCAATATGCCGATGGCCACCCGCCTGCTGCTGCAGGCGCTGGAGAACATTCCCGGCGAGCAGCGGCAAATTGCCGCCCAGCTTGGCATGCGCGGCTATGCCTTCTTCCGCCTCGTCGAATGGCCATGGATGCGCCGGCATATTCCCGCCGTCGCCGCGCTGATTTTTATGCTCTGCTTTGCCAGCTTCGCCACCGTGCTGTCGCTGGGCGGCGGCCCGAAGGCCACCACCATTGAGCTGGCTATCTACCAGGCGCTGAGCTTTGACTACGATCCGGCGCGAGCGGCGATGCTGGCGTTGATCCAGATGCTCTGCTGCCTCGGGCTGGTGCTGCTCAGCCAGCGTCTCAGTAAAGCGGTGGCTATCGGCGTCAGCCATGTCCGCGGCTGGCGCGACCCTGACGATCGCCTGCATAGCCGGCTGAGCGATGGGTTGCTGATCGGCGCCGCCCTGCTGCTTCTGCTGCCGCCGTTGCTGGCGGTCATCGTCGACGGGATCAACCGCAACATGCTGGACGTGCTGGCGCAGCCCGCCCTCTGGCAGGCATTGACGACTTCCCTGCGCATCGCCATTGCCGCCGGGCTGTTGAGCGTGACCCTGACGATGATGCTGCTATGGAGCAGTCGCGAGTTGCGCGCCCGTCAGCGGCCGCTGGCCGGGCAGGCGATGGAGCTGAGCGGCATGCTGGTCCTTGCCATGCCGGGCATTGTGCTGGCTACCGGCTTCTTCCTGCTGCTCAATAACAGCATCGGCCTGCCGGAGTCCGCCGACGGCATCGTCATCTTTACCAATGCTCTGATGGCGATCCCCTACGCGCTTAAAGTGCTGGAAAACCCGATGCGCGACATTGCCGTCCGCTACAGCATGCTCTGCCAGTCGCTGGGGATCGAAGGCCTGGCGCGGCTGCGGGTCATCGAACTTCGCGCGCTCCGGCGCCCGCTGGCCCAGGCGTTAGCCTTCGCCTGCGTGCTGTCGATTGGCGACTTCGGCGTGGTGGCGCTGTTCGGCAACGAGGCGTTCCGCACCCTGCCTTTCTATCTGTACCAGCAGATAGGCGCCTACCGCAGCCAGGACGGCGCCGTCACCGCCCTGCTTCTGCTGCTGCTCTGTTTCTTATTATTTACGCTGATTGAAAAACTTCCGGGGCGTGATGCTAAAACTCAATGATGTGACCTGGCTGTACCAGCATCTGCCGATGCGCTTTACTCTCGACGTCGCGCGCGGCGAGCGCATCGCGGTGCTCGGCCCCAGCGGCGCCGGAAAGAGCACCCTGCTGAATCTGATCGCCGGTTTTCTGCCGCCCGCCAGCGGCAGCCTGCAGATTAACGGCGAGACGCATCACGCGACGCCGCCGGCGCAGCGTCCGGTTTCGATGCTGTTCCAGGAGAATAACCTGTTTAACCATCTGACCATTCGGCAGAATATCAGTCTCGGGATCCACCCTGGCCTGAAACTGAGCCGCGAACAGCAGCAGAAAGTCGTGGCGATTGCCGCCCAGATGGGAATTGATGACCTGCTTGAACGCCTGCCGGGAGAGCTCTCCGGCGGTCAACGGCAGCGCGCGGCGCTGGCCCGCTGTCTGGTGCGCCAGCAGCCGGTGCTGCTGCTGGATGAACCCTTCTCAGCGCTCGACCCGGCGCTGCGCCAGGAGATGCTGGCGCTGGTGGCTGATGTCTGCGAGCAGCAGCAGCTCACCCTGCTGATGGTCTCGCACAGCGTGGAAGATGCCGCGCGCATTGCGCCGCGCTCGATTGTGGTCGCCGAAGGGCGCATTGTCTGGGATGGCGCTACCGCCGAGCTGTTAAGCGGCCACAGCAGCGCCTCTTATCTGATGGGGATCAGCGCGCAATAACCTTGTGCAGGATCGCCAGATAGACCGGCATCAGCGGATGGCGGAAGACAAACGTTAACGCCGTTGCCGCCAGCGCGACCATAAGCGGCGCCAGCCACAGCAGACGCCCGCGCGGCAGCCAGCGGGTCAGCCGATCGCCAGACGTTTTCGCGCTCCGCCACAGCCGCCAGCACAGCCACCCTGCCAGCCAGGCGAGCAGCGCCGCCCCCAGCAGCAGCCATTTAAAGCTGGCGCTGTTTTCATCGGCCGGAATATCAATCGCCGCCCCGGCGAGAATGCCAGGCAGGAAATAGAGCGGCGGCCAGAGCAGGCAGCCGATAATATTTGGTAGCACGAATTTGGCCACCGGCAGGTCGAGCATCCCGGCGACCATCGGCACCAGCGGACGCGTCGGCCCGACAAAGCGGCCAATCAGGATGGTGATCATGCTGTGCTGGTGCAGCGCATGCTCGGTTTTCTCCAGCAGGGCGCGGTTTTTCTTCATGAACGACCAGCGGTGCAGCGGCTTTTTAAAGCGCCATCCGAGCCAGAATGAGATCCAGTCGCCCAGCAGACAGCCCACGCTCCCCGCCAGCCACGCCTGCCAGAAGTTAACCTCACCGCCGCCAATCAGCGCCCCAAGGCCGGCCATCATCACCGTTCCGGGTAAGATAAGCCCCACCAGCGCCAGCGACTCGAGAAAGGCCACCAGCATCACGGCTAACAGCGAGTAGACCGTGGATTGGGTAATAAAGTGTTCGAGCAATGCTTGCATAATGTACCCGGTTAAAAAACGAAGCCCGGATTCTCCGAAGCCATCGCGCCGTCGTCAAGCCACCAATTGTCTTAATAGTTTACTGGCTGTGACATTTAAGCGGGTCATCATTTCACTTTCTTTACTTTTTATTCACATCCCGCGCGGAATTCGCTCGGGCTGGCGCCGGTGCATTTTTTGAACACGCGGGAAAAATAGAGCTGATCTTCAAAGCCGACGTTGCGCCCGACGGTGGCGATCGGCATCCGCGTGGTGCTCAGCAACAGTTTGGCCTGGCTGATACGCTGGTCCTCCCGCCACCCGAGGACGCTGATCCCCAGCTGCTGGCGAAACAGGTGCGACAGGCGCGAGGGCGACAGGCAGACGTGCTGGGCGACGCTGGCGATATCAAAATGGCTGTCCGCCAGATGGTCGCTGATGTACTGGCAGGCGTCGCGCACCCGGTTATCCAGCGGCGGATGCAGCGATTCGTTGATCGCCTCCATCCGCCGCAGCAGGAGCTGTTCCAGCAGATTAATCGCCAGCAGTTCGGAATAGCGCCCCGCCCCTTGCCCGGCATCGACGATCTGGCCGAACAGCTCGCCAAAGCGCGCCTGCCACTGCTCGTCCGGACGGAAAAAGCCGGTCTGGGCGAAGATCGTCGGCCAGTTGAGCCACTCGTGCCAGTAGGCGCGCGGGCGGAAGTAGACCCACTGGTGATACCACTCGCTGGCGTCGGGATGGCGGCCGTAATGATGGATCTCCCCCGGCGGGAACAGCAGCATATCGCCCGGCCGGCAGACAAACTGCTCGCCGTGGTTGTTGATTACCCCCTCGCCGCGGATCGTCAGGTTGAGGATATAGCCTTTCATACCCAGCGGGCGGTCGATAAAGAAATCCAGGTATCCCTGCGCCTCAATCGGCGTCAGGCCGGTGACCAGATGAGCGTTAAAAGAGTAGCCCGGCAGCAGCGGATCGTTTTGCGTTTCGGCCATACGCGTGGTTCTCCCGAAGGTATTAGTGACACCAATTGTCCATATTCATCATTTTATCGCTCTCGGCCCTGTCACGACTGCGACGGCGGTGGAAATTTCGCTAAAAAGCCGCACAGCAAGCGAAAAAAGCGCCAGCAGCGTGCATTCCACCGGGATATGCCGGGTAACAAAAGTGTCTATAAATACGGCAGGAAAGTCCACATCGAATATTTGCACGGCGTCACACTTTGCGAGGTGACAGCAAAATAATCCATAAGATTAGCGAATCCGGCCTGACGGATTTTGCCGGGGATATCTACTGTTGCTGCATGAATGATTTCTGCATGGAGTAACAAGATGGCAATTGCGATTGGCCTCGACTTTGGTAGTGACTCAGTCCGCGCCCTGGCGGTGGAATGCGCGTCCGGCGCAGAACTGGCGGCAAGCGTGGAGTGGTATCCGCGCTGGCGGGAAGGACAGTATTGCGATGGCGCGAACAACCGCTTCCGCCACCACCCGCGAGATTACATCGAGTCCATGGAAGCGGCGCTGAAAAGCGTACTTGCCTCCCTGAGCGCCGAACAGCGCGCCGACGTCGTGGGCATTGGCGTCGACAGCACCGGCTCAACCCCGGCTCCCGTTGATGCCGAAGGCAACGTGCTGGCGCTGCGCGAAGAATTCGCTGACAACCCTAACGCCATGTTTGTCCTGTGGAAGGATCACACCGCGGTCGAGGAAGCCGAGGCGATTACCCGCCTGTGCCACCAGCCGGGCAAAGAGGATTACTCGCGCTATATCGGCGGGATCTACTCCAGCGAATGGTTCTGGGCCAAAATCCTCCACGTCACCCGGGAAGATAGCGCCGTCGCCCAGGCAGCCGCCTCGTGGGTGGAGCTTTGCGACTGGGTGCCCGCCCTGCTCTCCGGCACTACGCGTCCGCAGGATCTGCGCCGCGGCCGCTGCAGCGCCGGGCATAAATCGCTGTGGCATGAGAGCTGGGGCGGTCTGCCGCCGGCCAGCTTCTTCGATGAGCTTGATCCCATCATTAACCAGCATCTGGCCTGGCCGCTGTTCACCGATACCTGGACGGCCGATGTGCCGGTCGGCACGCTAAGCGCAGAGTGGGCCCAGCGCCTGGGTCTGTCGCAGACCGTGGCCATCTCCGGCGGCGCCTTCGACTGCCATATGGGCGCCGTTGGCGCCGGCGCGCAGCCTAACGCGCTGGTGAAAGTCATCGGTACCTCCACCTGCGACATTCTGATTGCCGATAAAGAGAGCGTCGGCGACCGCACGGTCAAAGGCATCTGCGGCCAGGTCGACGGCAGCGTGGTCCCGCACTTTATCGGTATGGAGGCAGGCCAGTCCGCCTTCGGCGATATTTACGCCTGGTTTGGGCGCATCCTCGGCTGGCCGCTGGAACAGCTGGCCCAGCAGCATCCGGAATTGCGCGAACAAATCAAAGCCAGCCAAAAACAGTTACTGCCGGCGCTCACCGAAGCCTGGGCCAGTAACCCATCGCTCGATCATCTGCCGGTAGTGCTGGACTGGTTCAACGGCCGCCGCACGCCGAATGCCAACCAGCGCCTGAAAGGGGTGATCACCGACCTTAACCTGGCCACCGACGCGCCGGCGCTATTCGGCGGACTGATCGCCGCCACCGCCTTCGGTGCCCGCGCCATTATGGAGTGCTTCACCGAGCAGGGGATCCCGGTTAACAACGTCATGGCCCTCGGCGGTATCGCACGGAAAAACCAGGTCATCATGCAGGCCTGCTGCGACGTGCTGAACCGCCCGCTGCAGATTGTCGCCTCCGATCAGTGCTGTGCGCTGGGGGCGGCTATCTTCGCCGCCGTCGCCGCCGGCGTCTATGACGATATTCCCGCCGCCCAGCAGCGGATGGCAAGCCAGGTGGAAACCACCCTGCAGCCACGCCCGGCGCAGGCGCAACGTTTCGAACAACTCTATCAGCGCTACCAGCAGTGGTCGGTCAGCGCCGAACAACACTATCTCCCTTCGGCTGCAAAGGCGGAAAAAGCCCCGCAATCTCAGGCAGCGCTCACCCATTAAGGATACGAAAATGACGATTTTTGATAACTATGAAGTATGGTTCGTTATTGGCAGCCAACATCTCTACGGCCCGGAAGCCCTGCGCCAGGTGACGAAGCATGCCGAACATGTGGTGAACAGCCTGAATGCGGAAGCCAAACTGCCGTGCAAACTGGTCCTCAAGCCGCTGGGCACTACCCCGGACGAGATCACCCATATCTGCCGCGACGCCAACTACGATGACAAATGCGCCGGGTTAGTGGTCTGGCTGCATACCTTCTCGCCGGCAAAAATGTGGATCAACGGCCTGACCATCCTCAACAAGCCGCTGCTGCAGTTCCATACGCAGTACAATGCCGCGCTGCCGTGGGACAGCATCGATATGGACTTTATGAACCTGAACCAGACCGCGCACGGCGGCCGCGAGTTCGGCTTCATCGGTGCCCGTATGCGCCAGCAGCACAGCGTGGTGACCGGCCACTGGCAGGATAAAGAGGCCCACCAGCGCATCGGCGGCTGGATGCGCCAGGCTGTCTCCAGACAGGATACCCGTCATCTGAAAGTGTGCCGTTTCGGCGATAACATGCGTGAAGTGGCGGTGACCGACGGCGATAAAGTCGCGGCGCAGATCAAGTTTGGCTTCTCAGTGAACACCTGGGCGGTCGGCGATCTGGTGCAGGTGGTCAACAGCGTCAGCGACGGCGATATCAGCGCGCTGGTCGATGAATACGAGAGCAGCTACCGTCTGACCCCGGCGGCGCAGGTTCACGGCGACAAGCGCCAGAACGTGCTGGACGCCGCGCGCATTGAGCTGGGGATGAAACGCTTCCTCGAACAGGGCGGTTTCCACGCCTTTACCACCACCTTTGAAGATCTCCACGGCCTGAAACAGCTCCCGGGTCTCGCCGTACAGCGCCTGATGCAGCAGGGCTACGGCTTTGCCGGCGAGGGCGACTGGAAAACCGCCGCTCTGCTTCGCATCATGAAGGTGATGTCAACTGGTCTGCAGGGCGGCACCTCCTTTATGGAGGATTACACCTACCACTTCGACAATGGCAACGATCTGGTGCTCGGCTCGCACATGCTGGAAGTGTGCCCGACGATCGCCACCGCCGAGAAACCGATCCTCGACGTCCAGCCGCTGGGCATCGGCGGCAAAGCGGATCCGGCGCGCCTGATCTTCAATACCCAGACCGGCCCGGCGATTGTCGCCAGCCTGATCGACCTGGGAGACCGCTTCCGTCTGCTGGTCAACACCATTGAAACCGTCCCGACGCCGCACGATCTGCCGAAGCTGCCGGTGGCCAACGCCCTGTGGAAAGCGCAGCCGGATCTGCGTACCGCTTCGGAAGCCTGGATCATCGCCGGCGGCGCGCACCATACCGTCTTCAGCCATGCGCTGAACCTCGACGATATGCGCCAGTTCGCCGAGCTGAATGATATCGAGCTGACCGTCATCGACAACGATACCCGTCTGCCGGCCTTCAAAGACGCGCTGCGCTGGAATGAAGTCTATTACGGTTCAAAACGCTAAAAGGTCGTCCCCTCACCCTATCCCTTTCCCCGCCGGGGAGAGGGTACCGGCCGGGCGCGATGCCGCCTTCCTCCCTCTCCCGCCGGGAGAGGGCCGGGGTGAGGGATACCCGACTCGCCTGCTATTCGGAGCACACTATGTTAGAAGATCTTAAACGCCAGGTTCTGGAAGCCAACTTAGCGCTGCCGCAGCATAATCTGGTGACCTTAACCTGGGGCAACGTCAGCGCCGTCGACCGCGACCAGGGCGTTCTGGTTATCAAACCCTCCGGCGTGGATTACCGCGTAATGACCGCCGACGATATGGTGGTGGTCAGTCTGGAGAGCGGCGAAGTGGTGGAGGGTAAGAAGAAGCCCTCGTCGGATACCCCGACCCATCGCCTGCTGTATCAGGCTTTCCCGACGCTGGGCGGCATTGTGCATACCCATTCGCGCCACGCCACCATCTGGGCGCAGGCCGGGCAAGCTATTCCGGCGACCGGCACCACCCACGCCGACTATTTCTATGGTCCAGTGCCCTGCACCCGGCTGATGACCGATGCGGAGATCAATGGCGAATACGAATGGGAAACCGGCAAGGTGATTGTTGAAACCTTCCGCCAGCGCGAGATCGACCCGGCGCAGATGCCCGGCGTGCTGGTTCATTCCCACGGCCCGTTCGCATGGGGTAAAAACGCCGAAGACGCGGTGCATAACGCCATCGTGCTGGAAGAGATCGCGTATATGGGCATCTTCTGCCGCCAGCTGGCGCCGCAGCTGCCGGATATGCAGCAGACCCTGCTGGATAAACACTATCTGCGTAAGCACGGGGCTAAAGCCTACTACGGCCAATAATCACCCTGCTCGCGCTGCGCCTGGCAGGGCTACGGCTCTGCCGCGTCGGGTAGCCCGGATAAGCGCGCAAGCCGAAATCCGGCGCCACCTTAGCGCCGAGTACCTGTATAAAACCCCAGCACCCACTGAGAAACCAGGCTATAATCAGGCCTGGTTTTTTATCGTTGAGAGCACCCGTGACCCAGCCACGAGCAGGTTTTTTACTCACCCGTCACTGGCGGGACACTCCGCAAGGCACCGAGCTGTCCTTCTGGCTGGCCACCGACGACGGCCCGCTGCAGGTCACGCTGCCGCCGCAGGAGTCCGTCGCCTTTATCCCCGCCGCGCAGCGGGCGCAGGCTGAGCGACTGCTGCAGGGTGAGAAAGGCTTCCGCTTCGCCCCGCTGGCCCTGAAAGATTTCCACCGCCAGCCGGTGGTCGGCCTCTACTGCCGCGCCCATCGTCAATTGATGCGTCTGGAGAAGATGCTCCGCGACAGCGGCGTCACCCTCTATGAGGGCGATATCCGTCCGCCGGAGCGCTACCTGATGGAGCGCTTTATTACCGCCCCGGTGTGGGTGGAAGGCGAAACGCGTGGCCCGCATCTGGTCAACGCGCGCATGAAACCCCATCCTGACTATCGCCCGCCGCTGAAATGGGTGTCGCTGGATATCGAAACCAGCCGTCACGGCGAGCTTTACTGCATCGGCCTGGAAGGCTGCGGTCAGCGGGTGGTCTACATGCTGGGCCCCGAACCGGAAACGCCGCCAGACGTCGATTTCGAACTGGTCTACGTCGCCAGTCGCCCCCTGCTGCTGGAAAAGCTCAACGCCTGGTTTGCCGATCACGACCCCGACGTGCTGATCGGCTGGAACGTGGTGCAGTTCGATCTGCGCGTCCTGCAAAAGCATGCCGAACGCTATCGTATCCCGCTGCGGCTCGGCCGCGGCAACAGCGAGCTGGAGTGGCGCGAGCACGGCTTTAAGAACGGCGTCTTCTTCGCCCAGGCCCACGGCCGGCTGATTATCGACGGTATCGAGGCGCTGAAATCGGCGTTCTGGAATTTCTCTTCCTTTTCGCTGGAGGCGGTGGCGCGCGAGCTGTTGGGCGAAGGCAAAGCCATCGACAACCCGTGGGATCGGATGGACGAGATCGATCGCCGCTTCCATGACGATAAACCGGCGCTGGCCATCTATAACCTGCAGGACTGCGAGCTGGTGACGCGGATCTTCCACAAAACGGAGATCATGCCGTTTCTGCTCGAACGAGCGACGGTCAACGGCCTGCCCGCCGATCGCCACGGCGGCTCGGTCGCCGCCTTCAGCCACCTCTATTTTCCGCGCATGCACCGCCTGGGCTACGTGGCGCCGAACCTCGGCGACGTGCCGCCGCAGGCGAGCCCCGGCGGATATGTGATGGACTCCCGCCCCGGCCTGTATGACTCGGTGCTGGTCCTGGACTACAAGAGCCTGTATCCGTCGATCATTCGCACCTTTTTAATCGATCCGGTCGGCCTGGTGGAGGGTCTGGCGCAGCCCGATGACCAGCACAGCATTGAGGGCTTCCTCGGCGCACGCTTCTCGCGAGACAAGCACTGCCTGCCGGGGATTGTCAGCCAGATCTGGCATGGCCGCGATGAAGCCAAGCGCCGGCACAATAAGCCGCTCTCCCAGGCGCTGAAGATCATCATGAACGCCTTTTACGGCGTACTGGGCACCAGCGCCTGCCGCTTCTTCGACCCGCGTCTCGCCTCGTCGATCACCATGCGCGGCCACGCGATCATGCGTCAGACCAAAGCGATAATTGAAGCCAAAGGCTATGACGTTATCTACGGCGATACCGACTCCACCTTCGTCTGGCTTAAGCGCCCGCACAGCGAAGCGCAGGCGGCGGAGATTGGCCGGACGCTGGTGAACGATGTCAATGCCTGGTGGGCGCAAGAGCTTGGCAAAAGCCAGCTTACCAGCGCCCTGGAGCTGGAATACGAAACCCACTTCTGCCGTTTTCTGATGCCGACGATCCGCGGCGCCGATACCGGCAGCAAGAAGCGTTACGCCGGCATGATTCAGGAGGGCGACGGCCAGCGCATGGTTTTCAAAGGGCTGGAAACGGTGCGCACCGACTGGACGCCGCTGGCCCAGCAGTTTCAGCAGGAGCTGTACCTGCGCATCTTCCGCAACCAGCCGTATCAGGATTATGTGCGGGAGACTATCGCCAGGCTGATGAACGGCGAGCTCGATGAGCAGCTGGTTTATCGCAAACGCCTGCGCCGGCCGCTGGCGGAGTATCAGCGCAACGTGCCGCCTCACGTGCGCGCCGCGAGGCTTGCCGATGAGCACAACCTGAAGCGGGGTCGGGCGCAGCAGTATCAGCAGCGCGGCACCATCAAATACGTCTGGACCACCGGCGGCCCGGAACCGGTGGATTATCAACAATCGCCGCTCGATTACGACCACTATTTGTCAAAGCAGCTGCAGCCGGTGGCGGAAGGGATCCTGCCCTTCGTCAACGACGACTTTGCTACAATAGTGACAGGACAGCTGGGGCTATTTTGATTTTTTCACACCCATTCCGCGGGCGCAGAAGCCTGAAAATGAACCGTGAGGAGGACGTGACGAACGTTCTGCCATCCAGTAATATAGCGCCCTTTCCATTCCTGGCCCCAATTTTGACGCATCTCCGGTTGTACATGGGGATGATCAACTATTGCCTGCAATTAAAGAACTAAAGAGCCGAACATATATGCCTTTTACACTTGGTCAACGCTGGATTAGCGACACAGAGAGCGAACTAGGATTAGGGACGGTGGTAGCGCTGGATGCGCGCATGGTCACTCTCCTCTTCCCCGCCATCGGCGAAAACCGTCTGTACTCACGCAACGATTCCCCGATCACTCGCGTGATGTTTAACCCGGGCGACACCATTACCAGCCACGAAGGCTGGCAGCTCCACGTTGACAAAGTGCATGAAGAGAACGGGCTGCTGTCCTACACCGGCACCCGCCTCGATACCCAGGAAGCGAACGTCACCCTGCGTGAAGTGCTGCTCGACAGCAAACTGGTGTTCAGCAAGCCGCAGGACCGCCTGTTCGCCGGCCAAATCGACCGCATGGACCGCTTTGCCCTGCGCTACCGCGCGCGCAAGTTCCAGAGCGAGCAGTACCGCATGCCATGGAGCGGCCTGCGCGGCCAGCGCACCAGCCTGATCCCGCATCAGCTGAACATCGCCCACGACGTGGGTCGTCGTCACGCTCCGCGCGTCCTGCTGGCCGATGAAGTGGGCTTAGGTAAAACCATCGAAGCCGGGATGATCCTGCACCAGCAGCTGCTCTCCGGCGCCGCCGAGCGCGTACTGATTGTGGTCCCGGAAACCCTTCAGCACCAGTGGCTGGTGGAGATGCTGCGCCGCTTCAACCTGCGCTTCTCGCTGTTTGACGACGAGCGCTACGCCGAAGCGCAGCATGACGCCTATAACCCGTTTGAAACCGAACAGCTGGTGATCTGCTCTTTAGACTTCGTGCGCCGCAGCAAGCAGCGTCTGGAGCATCTGTGCGACGCCGAGTGGGACCTGATGGTGGTCGATGAAGCGCACCACCTGGTGTGGAGCGAAGAGGCGCCGAGCCGCGAATATCAAGCCATTGAACAGCTGGCCGAGCGCGTGCCGGGCATTCTGCTGCTGACCGCGACGCCGGAACAGCTGGGGATGGAGAGCCACTTTGCGCGCCTGCGCCTGCTGGATCCGAACCGCTTCCACGATTTTGCGCAGTTTGTCGAAGAACAGCAGAACTACCGTCCGGTGGCCGATGCCGTCGCCCTGCTGCTGGCGGGCAACAAGCTGAGCGATAACGAACTCAATACCCTCGGCGATCTGATCGGCGAGCAGGATATCGAGCCGCTGCTGCAGGCCGCCAACAGCGATCGCGAAGACGCCCAGGCCGCGCGCCAGGAGCTGGTCTCGATGCTGATGGACCGCCACGGCACCAGCCGCGTGCTGTTCCGTAACACCCGTAACGGCGTCAAAGGTTTCCCGAAACGCGAGCTGCACACCATTCGCCTGCCGCTGCCGACCCAGTACCAGACGGCCATCAAAGTGTCCGGCATCATGGGCGCCCGCAAAACCGCGGAAGAGCGCGCGCGCGACATGCTCTATCCGGAGCAGATCTATCAGGAATTTGAAGGCGATACCGGCACCTGGTGGAACTTCGACCCGCGCGTCGAGTGGCTGATGGGCTACCTGACCAGCCACCGTTCGCAGAAGGTGCTGGTGATCTGCGCCAAGGCCGCCACCGCGCTGCAGCTGGAGCAGGTGTTGCGCGAGCGCGAAGGTATCCGCGCCGCCGTGTTCCATGAAGGAATGTCGATTATCGAACGCGACCGCGCCGCGGCGTGGTTTGCCGAAGAAGACACCGGCGCCCAAGTGCTGCTGTGCTCTGAGATCGGTTCCGAAGGACGTAACTTCCAGTTCGCCAGCAATCTGGTGATGTTCGATCTGCCGTTTAACCCGGATCTGCTGGAGCAGCGTATCGGCCGTCTCGACCGTATCGGCCAGGCGCACGATATCCAGATCCACGTCCCGTACCTGGAAAAGACCGCGCAGTCGGTGCTGGTGCGCTGGTACCACGAAGGTCTCGACGCCTTCGAACATACCTGCCCGACCGGACGGACCGTCTACGACAGCGTCCATGACGAGCTGATCAACTACCTTGCGGCGCCGGAATCCACCGACGGCTTTGACGATCTGATCAAGTCCTGCCGCCAGCAGCATGACGCCCTGAAAGCGCAGCTGGAGCAGGGCCGCGACCGTCTGCTGGAGATCCACTCCAACGGCGGCGAGAAAGCCCAGGCCCTAGCGGAGAGCATCGAAGAGCAGGATGACGACACCAGCCTGATCGCCTTCTCGATGAACCTGTTCGATATCGTCGGCATCAACCAGGACGACCGCGGCGAAAACCTGATCGTCCTCACCCCTTCCGACCATATGCTGGTCCCGGACTTCCCGGGTCTGCCGGAGGACGGCTGCACCATCACCTTCGAGCGTGACGTGGCGCTGTCCCGTGAAGACGCGCAGTTCATCACCTGGGAACACCCGCTGATCCGCAACGGCCTCGACCTGATCCTCTCCGGCGATACCGGCAGCAGCACCATTTCCCTGCTGAAGAACAAGGCGCTGCCGGTCGGCACTCTGCTGCTGGAGCTGATCTACGTGGTCGAAGCGCAGGCGCCGAAGCAGCTGCAGCTCAACCGCTTCCTGCCGGCGACCCCGGTTCGCATGCTGCTGGATAAAAACGGCAACAACCTCGCCGGCCAGGTGGAGTTTGAAAGCTTCAACCGCCAGCTGAGCGCGGTCAATCGCCACACCGGCAGCAAGCTGGTCAACGCGGTGCAGCAGGACGTTCACGCCATTCTGCAGCAGGGCGAAGCGCAGATCGCCAAGGCGGCGCAGGGGCTGATCGACGCGGCGCGTAGCGAAGCCGACGATAAGCTGACGGCGGAGCTCTCCCGTCTGGAAGCGCTGAAGGCGGTCAACCCGAACATCCGTGACGACGAACTGGCGGCGATTGAAAGTAACCGCCAGCAGGTGCTGGAGGCGCTGGGACAGGCCGGATGGCGTCTGGACGCGCTGCGTCTGATCGTCGTCACTCACCAGTAACGGAACGCAAAATGGCGATGGAAAACTACAATCCGCCGCAGGATCCCTGGCTGGTGATCCTGTATCAGGATGAGCACATCATGGTGGTCAACAAGCCGAGCGGCTTGTTGTCCGTGCCGGGTCGTCTTGATGAACATAAAGACAGCGTGATGACGCGCATTCAGCGCGACTTCCCGCAGGCCGAATCGGTGCATCGCCTTGATATGGCCACCAGCGGCGTGATTGTGGTGGCGCTGAATAAGGCGGCGGAACGCGAACTGAAGCGTCAGTTCCGCGAGCGCGAGCCGAAGAAGCAGTACATCGCCCGCGTCTGGGGCCATCCGCAGCCGGCGGAGGGCCTGGTGGATTTACCGCTGATTTGCGACTGGCCGAACCGGCCAAAGCAGAAGGTGTGTTATGAAACCGGCAAAGCGGCGCAGACCGAGTATGAGGTGCTGGAGTACGCGGAAGATAACACCGCCCGCGTGCGCCTGAAGCCGATTACCGGACGGTCGCACCAGCTGCGCGTGCATATGCTGGCGCTGGGGCATCCGATCCTTGGCGACCGCTTTTACGCCACGCCTGAGGCGCTGGCGATGGCCCCGCGCCTGCTGCTGCACGCTGAGACGCTAACCATTACCCACCCCGCCTACGGCAACGCGATGACCTTCCGCGCGCCGATCGACTTTTAGGACCTACCCGGCAGCGCTTTGCCGCCGGGGAATACTGACCCGTTAATCGCGGGCAAACCACGCGTCAATCATCTGCTCAACGCGGGCAACGACGAGATCGGTGTCGTGACGACGACTGCGCGCGCAGGCGTGCGCCGGCTCATCGCACAGCAGGCAGCGGCGCTGCGACTCGCCCAGCGACTGGCGTCCCACCTGCCCGCTCTGCGGACAGATCACATCGATATCCCACAAGCGTCCCAGCGGATGGCTCTGCTCCAGCGTACTGCACATCGCTTTGATTTCGCTGGCCGGGTGCGCCACGCACCACAGCGCTTCAGGCCCGGTCGGCAGCCACAGCACCTGACGATCCAGCGTTTGCCAGCGGTGCTTCCACAGCAGTTGATCGCAGGCCTGGAGGGCTACGCCCATCATGTTGCGATAGCGAATGCTGTCCTTCACCGCCCCGGGCGTCACCAGGGTCAGGGAAATAACAGGCTGCTGATAATGGGCCAACCAGTCGGCCTGGCGGGCTGCACGCTGCTCTTTCGCCGCCAGCAATGCGTCGATGCTGACGCCCGCCTGGGCGGGAGTATCCACTGACATTAATTCCTCTCCTACATATGATAAATGCGACAGCGCCTGGACTGTCATGATGATGGTTGCGATAGCCGATCGCGCGCTGATTGTAACGCTAAATGCGGAGCATTTAGGATACAGAACGCAGATATTTTCGGCGTTCTGTAGCGGAAAATAGCAGGTTTATCGCTGAGCGTAGCGTTATATCACGCCAGATAGTGGCTGAGGAACAGCAACCCCAGCGAGACATTTATCGCCCCGCCAATCCGGGTAGCGATCTGCGCGAACGGCATCAGGCTCATGCGGTTGCCGGCGGTCAGGATCGCCACATCGCCGGTGCCGCCCTGCCCGCTCTGGCAACAGGAGACAATCGCCACATCGATCGGGTGCATCCCTATCTTTTTACCGACCAGGAAACCGGTCGCCACCAGCGCGGAGACGGTGCTGACGATCACCAGCAGGTTGGTGAAGGTGAAGGCGTTCACCAGCTCCTGCCACGGGGTGATCGCCACGCCGACGGCAAAGAGGATCGGGTAGGTGACCGCGGTGCGGAAGAATTTATACACCATCTGCGATCCCTCCTGCAGGCGCGGAGAAACCACATTAGCCAGCTTTAACAGCACCGCGAGAAACAGCATGCCCACCGGCGCCGGCAGACCAATCAGTTTGTGGCCGAGCATCCCCATCATATACAGCAGCACCGCCAGCAGCGCGCCGGAGGCCAGCGTCCCGACGTCGGTTTTGCCGCTCACGCCTTCGCTCTCGCCGAGGCTGCGGGTTTCATGGCTGCGGTTCGGCATCAGCTGCCCTTCGCCGGTCAGATGCGGGAAGCGCTTGCCGAGCTGGTTGAGGCAGCCGGAGATGACGATCGCCGTCAGGCTGCCGAGCATCACCATCGGCAACACCCGGCCCAGGGCCACTCCCTGCTCCATATGCATCAGCGCGGCGTAACCCATCGACAGCGGGATCGCCCCTTCCCCTACGCCGCCGGCCATGATCGGCAGCACGATAAAGAAGAACACCTGGAACGGATCCATGCCCAAGAGCGTGCCGACGCCGATGCCCACCAGCATGCCGACCACCTCGCCGCACAGCATTGGGAAGAAGATCTTCAGGAAGCCCTGAATCAGGGTGGTGCGGTTCATACTCATGATGCTGCCGACGATAATGCAGCAGATATAGAGATAGAGGATGTTGGTGGATTTATAGAATTTGGTGGTGGATTCAACGACCACGTCCGGCAGCAGGCCGTAATGGACCAGCACGGAAGGAATAAAAGTGGCGCAGATCGCCGCCGCGCCGAGTTTTCCCAGCACCGGCAGGCGTTTGCCAAACTCGCCGCAGGCGAAGCCAAAGAAAGCCAGCGTAGCAACCATCACCACGATATCGCTCGGCAGTTTACCGCCAAGGCAGTCGAGAGCGATCAGCCCCCCGGCCAGCAGAAACAGCGGCAGCGGGACGATCCCTACCTTCCAGTTATCCATGATGTGCCACCAGCGCTGCCTGAGCGTGGTTTTCGGCGTATTGATCGGTTCTAGGGTTGCAGAGAATGCGTTGTCTGTGGTGCTCATAAATTCAGCCCTGTCGTTATTATTCATTTTCAGCGTAAAGGGACAGCGGCGTCGTTAATGTGAAGCTCCCCGAATTAAAAAAGAAGTTTTAATGGTCACTATGGTTTTTATGGTTTCTATTCGCTGATCCGCGCAGGGGTGATATATCTCTGATTTATTATCGTGGTTTTTATGGTTTTTATTTCCCGCCACGCGTTATTTCCGCCGCGACCACTGGCGACAGCCGGCGCCTGCGCCGCTGATCACAACTTTCCCTTAACATTTACGTCACGTGACAGAAAAATGATAGAGTGCCGGTATGGTGAATACGTCGTCCGGGACCTATGAAATTATCTTTTCAATATAAGCTGTTTATTTCGCTGGTCGCTTTTTTCTCAGTCCTGTTTATCGCGCTGGGTATTTATTATTACTTTGACGCCAGCCGCCAGCTTTATCAGGAAATGAGCGCCAGGGCCAAAATTCAGGCCGAAGAGATAGCCCTGATGCCAAATTTACGTCAGCAGGTCAGCCGGCATGACCCACAGGCGATTCAGGCATTTATGCAGCAAATCGCCGCCCATAGCGACGCCAGCTTTATCGTCATCGGCGACCGCCAGGGGATGCATCTGTTTCATTCCGTCCATCCGGAGTGGGTCGGCACGCGGCTGGTCGGCGGCGACAACCAGGCGGTACTGGAGGGAAAGTCCATTACCACCATTCGCAAAGGCGGCCTTGGCGTCTCGCTGCGCAGTAAAACGCCCATCGTCGATGACGCGGGGCGGGTGATCGGCATTGTCTCCGTCGGCTACCTCACCAGCTATCTCGACAGCATTACCCTGAGCAAAGTGATCAATATTTTTATCGCCGCCGTCCTGCTGCTCACCGCCCTGTTTATCTTCTCCTGGTACTTTACCCGCAGCATCAAGAAACAGATTTTTTCGCTCGAGCCGCGGGAGATTGGCCTGCTGGTGCGCCAGCAAAAGGCGATGATGGAGTCGATCTTTGAGGGGGTGATCGTCATCGATCGCCAGCGGCGCATTGAGGTGATTAACCATGCCGCCCGCAGCCTGCTGGGACTCAGCCAGCCCGCCCGTCAGCTGCGCGGCCAGTCCATCGACAGCGTGATTTCCCCGCAGCCCTTTTTCGCCAGCGGCGACATGCTTGAGCGCGACACCCATGATGAATTGTGCCGCTTCAACCAGTTGACCGTGCTCGCCAGTCGGGTACGCATTATGCTGGAGAATACCCTGCAGGGCTGGGTGATTACCTTCCGTGACCGCAATGAAATCAATGCCCTCACCGCCCAGCTGAGCCAGGTGAAGCGCTATGTCGACAATCTTCGCATCATGCGCCACGAGCAGCTCAACCGGATGACCACCCTCTCCGGCCTGCTGCATATGGGCCATTATGACGAAGCGATCCGCTATATTCAGGCCCAGTCGGAGCATGCTCAGGAGCTACTGGACTTTATCTCCTCGCACTTCCACTCGCCGACGCTGTGCGGTCTGCTGCTCGGCAAAGCCACCCGCGCCCGCGAAAAAGGCGTGGCGCTGAGCTTCGACCCGGCCTGCCGCATTGACCGTCCGCTGCCGTCGCTGATGGAATCCGAACTGATCTCCATCATCGGCAACCTGCTGGATAACGCCATCGAAGCCACGCAGCGCGCCGAGCTTCCGCATGAGCCGGTGGAAGTTCTGATCCAGCTCAACGCCCGGGAGCTGATTATCGAAGTGGCCGACCGCGGCGTCGGCCTCCGCCCCGATATCCGCGAGCGCATTTTTGAACGCGGCATCACCACCAAAACCCGTGGCGATCACGGCATTGGTCTGTATCTTATTGAACATTATGTCACTCAGGCGGGCGGCACCATCGAAGTCGCCGATAACGCGCCGCGGGGAACGATCTTCACCCTGTTTATCCCGGCCGACGCGCCCGCCTGTCCGCAACCGGAGGCCCACGATGCATCATGACCTGGTCGATGTGCTAATCATTGAAGATGAGAGCGAGCTGGCGCGCCTGCACGCCGAGCTTGTGCAGAAACACCCACGCCTGCGGCTGGCGGGCATGGCGGCCTCCCTCGCTCAGGCCCGTCAGTTGCTCCACGCCACGCCGCCGCAGCTGGTGCTGCTGGATAACTATTTGCCGGACGGCAAAGGGGTGACGCTGATGACCGACCCGGCGCTGGCGACCAGCCAATGCTCGGTGATCTTTATCACCGCCGCCAGCGATATGGAAACCTGCAGCCAGGCCATCCGCAATGGCGCCTTCGACTATATTCTTAAGCCGGTATCATGGAAGCGGCTGAGCCAGTCGCTGGAGCGTTTTATCCAGTTCTACGATCAGCAGCGGGAGTGGAAAATCGTCGATCAGCAGAACGTCGATTCCCTCTATCAATTGCAGGCGAAGAACTATCGTATGGATAATGGCAGCAAAGGGATTGAAGAGAAAACGCTGGCGCTGGTGCAGGGTCTGTTTAGCGGCCGGGAAGCGCACTGCTTTTCCGTTGATGAGGTGGTCAGCGCCGCCGGACTCAGCAAAACCACCGCCCGCCGCTATCTTGAACATGGCGTTGAGACCGGTTTTCTGGAGGTGGAGATGCTGTACGGAAAAATCGGCCATCCGCGGCGGCTGTATCGCCGCGCACAGGCCAAACGCTAACCCCCTCGCCGGGCGGGAGGGGCTGGAAAACTCAGAAGCCGCGCTGCTCTTTAATCAGCTCCCAGGCCTTCTGGATCTCCTGGGCTTTCTGTTTGGCCATCTCCATCATCTCCGGCGGCAGCCCTTTCGCCACCAGCTTGTCCGGATGGTGCTCGTTCATCAGCTTACGATAGGCGCGCTTCACCGTCGCCGCGTCGTCAGTCGGTTTCACCCCCAGCACGTTGCAGGCGTCCTCCAGCGTTGGACCGCGCTGCGCCTGCTGCCAGCCGGCGTTGCCGCCGTGCTGACCATAAGATTGCTGCTGCGAACCGCCGCCGAACTGGGCGCCGCCCTGCATCATTCGCAGGAATTGATCGAACTGGGCGCGGGAGATGCCAAGCTCATCGGCGATGACGAACAGCACTTCACGTTCGTTAGGGTGCAGTTCGCCGTCAGCGAACGCCGCCTGCAGCTGAATTTCCAGAAACATCCGAATCAGATCGAAGCGGCCAAAGCAGACGCTGCGCAGCTGGCGCATCTTCTCGCGCAGCGGATAATTGTCGGCCTTGCCGTCGCGAAACGCCTGCTGCGCCGCGGTGCGCGAAGCGCCGTGCAGATTCATGCGATCCATCAGCACATTGGCGACGTGAATATCCGCTTCGGTAACGCGGCCCTTGGACTTGGTCAGATGACCCATTACTTCAAAGGTGGTGGAAAAGAAGAGCGACTGACGCTCCTGCTGATTGGCGAAGAGATTCAACCGGCGGCTGCGCGCCCGGTCAAACATATGGCCGACCAGGAAGCCGAGCACCACGCCCCAGAACCCACCGCCCATCAGCAAAGCCACTGCCACGCCAATCACTTTACCCAAATACTGCATAGACTCCCCAACTGTTTGTCGCCGTTAAGCACGAATATGACCGCACGTTACCCGGCACTCGCGCCTCGGTCAATTGTGGGACATAGCCTATAATTTGCTTTATCATACTCGTCATTCAACAGGGTGCCTAACGCTCGGGCTCGAAACGGGCAGGATTAACACTAGCGTGATAAAGTTGAGTAAGTTAGGCTCTGACCGTTTGCAAGCCGCTGCCACAAGATGATGGAACAATAAATACAACGTATGAAAAAACGTATTCCCAGCCTCCTGGCTACGATGATTGCCAGCGCCTTGTATAGCCAACAAGGCCTCGCTGCCGATCTCGCAACGCAATGTATGCTTGGCGTGCCAAGCTATGATCGTCCGCTCGTGGAAGGTCGGCCTGGCGATCTGCCGGTGACGATTAACGCCGATCATGCGAAGGGCAACTACCCGGACAACGCCGTCTTTACCGGCAACGTCGATATTAACCAGGGGAATAGCCGCCTCCGCGCCGACGAAGTTCAGCTGCATCAGCAGCAGGCCGCGGGCCAGGCGCAGCCGGTGCGCACGGTGGACGCGCTGGGCAACGTGCACTACGACGATAACCAGGTGATCCTCAAAGGGCCAAAAGCCTGGTCGAATCTGAATACCAAAGATACCAACGTCTGGCAGGGCGATTATCAAATGGTCGGACGCCAGGGACGCGGCACCGCTGACCTGATGAAACAGCGCGGCGAAAACCGCTATACCATTCTGGAAAACGGCAGCTTTACCTCCTGTCTGCCGGGCTCCGACACCTGGAGCGTCGTGGGCAGCGAAGTCATCCACGATCGCGAAGAGCAAGTTGCCGAGATCTGGAACGCCCGCTTCAAGCTTGGCTCCGTGCCGATTTTCTATAGCCCCTACCTGCAGCTGCCGGTGGGCGATAAGCGTCGTTCAGGCTTCCTGATCCCGAACGCGAAATACAGCACCAAAAACGGCGTGGAATTCTCCCTGCCGTACTACTGGAACATCGCGCCAAACTTCGATGCCACTATCACCCCGCACTATATGAACAAGCGCGGCGGCGTGATGTGGGAAAACGAATTCCGCTATCTGACCCAGCTCGGCAGCGGCTTAACGGAGTTTGACTACCTGCCGTCGGATAAAGTCTACGAAGACGACCACTCCAGCGACAGCAACAGCCGCCGCTGGCTGTTCTACTGGAACCACTCGGGGGTTATCGATCAGGTGTGGCGTCTGAACGCTGACTACACCAAGGTCAGCGATCCTGACTACTTCAACGATTTCAGCTCGAAGTATGGTTCCAGTACCGACGGCTATGCGACGCAGAAATTCAGCGCCGGGTATGTCAATCAGAACTTTGACGCCACGGTCTCAACCAAGCAGTTCCAGGTCTTCGATCGGGAGTCGAGCAACTCCTACTCGGCTGAGCCGCAGCTCGACATCAACTACTACCAGAACGATGTCGGTCCGTTCGATACCCATCTGTACGGCCAGGTCGCCCATTTTGTTAACTCGAACAACAACATGCCGGAAGCGACCCGCGTTCACTTCGAACCGACGATCAACCTGCCGCTGTCCAACGGCTGGGGGAGTCTGAATACCGAAGCCAAGCTGCTGGCGACCCACTACCAGCAGAGCAATCTTGATAAGTACAACGCCGCCAACGGTACGGACTACAAAGAGTCCGTTAGCCGCGTGATGCCGCAGTTTAAAATCGACGGCAAAATGGTCTTTGAGCGCGACCTGCAGGAGGGATTCACCCAAACGCTGGAACCGCGCATGCAGTATCTGTACGTGCCGTACCGCGATCAGAGTGAAATCGGCAGCTACGACTCTACGCTGTTGCAGTCGGACTACACCGGCCTGTTCCGCGACCGTACCTATAGCGGTCTGGACCGCATCGCGTCGGCCAATCAGGTCACTACCGGTATCACCTCGCGCGTGTATGACGCCGCCGCGGTGGAACGTTTTAACATTTCCGTTGGTCAAATCTACTATTTCACCGAGTCACGCACCGGTGATGACAACATCAACTGGGAGAACAACGACACCACGGGTTCACTGGTATGGGCCGGCGACACCTACTGGCGCATTGCCGATAACTGGGGTCTGCGCGGCGGGATCCAGTACGATACGCGTCTGGATAACGTTGCAACCGGCAACGGCACCATTGAATACCGTCGCGATGAAAACCGCTTAGTCCAGCTTAACTATCGTTACGCCAGCCCGGAATATATTCAGGCCACGCTGCCGTCATATTCCACTGCGGCGCAATATAAAGAGGGTATTTCGCAGGTGGGGATGACCGCCAGCTGGCCGATCGTCGATCGCTGGTCCGTGGTCGGGGCCTACTACTACGATACCAATACCCGGAAAGCAGCAAACCAGATGTTGGGTGTCCAGTATAACTCCTGCTGCTACGCCATCCGTCTTGGCTACGAACGTAAAGTCAACGGTTGGGATAGCAACAACAATGGCGGCGAGAGCAAATACGACAACACCTTCGGAATCAATATCGAATTGCGCGGTCTGAGCTCTAATTACGGCCTCGGCACCCAGCAGATGCTGCGTTCGAACATTTTACCGTACCAGAGCTCCCTGTGATGCGGCTGGTTTACAACATCATCCGCATTTGCGGTTAATCGAAATGGAAAAAGTATGAAGAACTGGAAAACGCTGCTTCTCGGTATCGCCATGATCGCGAATACCAGTTTCGCTGCCCCCCAGGTGGTCGATAAAGTAGCGGCCGTCGTCAATAATGGCGTCGTACTGGAAAGCGACGTCGATGGTTTGATGCAATCGGTTAAGCTCAATGCTGGTCAGGCTGGCCAACAGCTACCGGATGACGCGACCCTGCGCCATCAGATCCTCGAAAGACTGATCATGGACCAGATCGTGTTACAGATGGGGCAGAAAATGGGCGTGAAGGTCTCTGACGACCAGCTCGATCAGGCCATCGCCAACATCGCCAAACAAAACAATATGACCATGGATCAGATGCGCAGCCGTCTGGCCTATGAAGGCATCAACTACAACACCTACCGTAACCAGATCCGTAAAGAGATGCTGATTTCGGAAGTGCGTAACAATGAAGTGCGTCGTCGCATCACCGTGCTGCCGCAGGAAGTGGAAGCGCTGGCCAAACAGATCGGCGACCAGAACGACGCCAGCACCGAGCTTAACCTGAGCCACATCCTGCTCCCGCTGCCGGAGAATCCGACCTCTGATGAAGTCGCCGCGGCCCAGGAGCAAGCGAATGCCATCGTTGAGCAAGCACGCAACGGCGCCAACTTCGGTAAACTGGCGATCACCTACTCCGCCGACCAACAGGCGCTGAAGGGCGGCCAGATGGGTTGGGGTCGTATCCAGGAGCTGCCGGGCATTTTCGCCCAGGCGTTAAGCACCGCGAAGAAAGGGGATATCGTCGGTCCGATCCGTTCCGGCGTCGGCTTCCACATTCTGAAAGTGAATGACCTGCGCGGCGGGACCCAGAACATCTCCGTCACCGAAGTGCATGCCCGTCATATTCTGCTGAAGCCATCGCCAATCATGAACGATGCGCAGGCTCAGGCTAAGCTGGAGCAGATTGCCGCCGACATTAAGAGCGGGAAAACCACCTTCGCTAAAGCGGCGAAAGCGTATTCTGAAGATCCAGGCTCGGCGAACCAGGGCGGTGATTTAGGCTGGGCCACGCCGGATATCTTCGACCCGGCGTTCCGCGATGCGCTGATGCGTCTGAACAAAGGGCAGACCAGCGGGCCGGTGCACTCCTCCTTCGGCTGGCATCTGATCGAACTGCTGGATAGCCGTCAGGTCGACAGAACCGACGCCGCGCAGAAAGATCGTGCTTACCGTATGCTGATGAACCGCAAATTCTCTGAAGAAGCGGCAACCTGGATGCAGGAACAGCGCGCCAGTGCATATGTTAAAATTCTGAGCAACTAATATCGATGCCTGAAACCCGTAAAGTTGTTATCACTCCCGGCGAACCCGCCGGGATTGGCCCTGACCTGGTCGTGCAGCTTGCCCAGCGCGACTGGCCAGTTGAGCTGGTGATCTGCGCCGACGGCGCCCTGTTAACTGACCGAGCCCAGAGGCTCGGTCTTCCTTTATCTCTCCTGCCATACGATGCTGCGCAACCGCCCGTTCCGCAGCGTGCCGGTACGCTGACGCTGCTTAACGTACCGCTGAGCGTCCCGGCGGAGCCCGGCGTGCTGAACGTACAAAACGGCGCCTACGTAGTCGAGACGCTGGCGCGCGCCTGCGACGGCTGCCTGAGCGGCGAATTTGCGGCGTTAGTGACCGGCCCGGTGCACAAAGGCAACATCAACGACGCCGGCATCGCCTTCACCGGTCATACCGAGTTCTTCGAAGAGCGCGCGCAGGCCAGCAAAGTGGTGATGATGCTGGCGACCGAGGAGCTGCGGGTGGCGCTAGTGACGACCCATCTGCCGTTGAAAGCCATCAGCGAGGCGATAACGCCCGACCTGCTGCGCGAGATCATCACGATTCTCGATCACGACCTGCGCACGAAATTTGGCATTGCCCAGCCGCATGTGCTGGTTTGCGGGCTTAACCCGCACGCTGGCGAAGGCGGTCATATGGGAACGGAAGAGATAGACACCATCATTCCGGTGCTGGAAGAGATGCGCGCGAAGGGGATGCACCTCAGCGGTCCGCTGCCGGCTGACACCCTTTTTCAGCCCAAATACCTTGACCATGCCGATGCGGTACTCGCGATGTACCACGATCAGGGCCTGCCCGTGCTAAAATACCAGGGCTTTGGCCGCGGCGTGAATATTACGCTCGGTTTACCTTTTATTCGTACCTCCGTCGACCACGGCACCGCGCTGGAATTAGCGGGCCAGGGAACAGCGGACGTCGGCAGTTTTATCACGGCGCTTAATCTCGCCATCAAAATGATTGTTAATACCCAATGAATAATCGAGTCCATCAGGGCCATTTAGCCCGTAAACGCTTCGGGCAGAACTTCCTCAACGATCAGTTTGTGATCGACAGCATCGTCTCGGCGATTAATCCGCAGAAAGGCCAGGCGATGGTTGAAATCGGCCCCGGTCTCGCCGCGCTGACCGAGCCGGTCGGTGAACGCCTTGACCAGCTGACCGTTATCGAGCTGGACCGCGATCTGGCTGCCCGCCTGCAGACGCATCCGTTCCTCGGGCCGAAGCTGACCATCTATCAGCAGGATGCGATGACCATGAACTTCGGCGAACTGGCGGAGAAAATGGGTCAGCCGCTGCGCGTCTTCGGCAACCTGCCGTACAATATTTCGACCCCGCTGATGTTCCATCTGTTCAGCTATACTGATGCCATTGCCGATATGCACTTTATGCTGCAGAAGGAAGTGGTGAATCGTCTGGTTGCCGGACCGAACAGTAAGGCGTATGGTCGGTTAAGCGTGATGGCGCAATATTATTGCCAGGTGATCCCGGTACTCGAAGTGCCGCCGAGCGCGTTTACCCCGCCGCCTAAGGTCGATTCCGCGGTGGTCCGCCTGGTGCCGCACAGCACGATGCCATATCCGGTCAAAGAGATCCGGGTGTTGAGCCGCATCACCACCGAAGCGTTCAACCAGCGCCGCAAGACCATCCGCAACAGTCTCGGCAATCTGTTCAGCGTGGACGTGCTGACCGAGCTGGGCATCGACCCGGCCATGCGTGCAGAAAATATTTCCGTGGCGCAGTACTGCCAGATGGCCAACTGGCTGTCTGACAATCTGCCATCGAAGGAGAGCTAACCATGATCAATTCGCCTCGTGTTTGCGTTCAGGTGCAAAGCGTCTATATCGAATCGCAGTCTTCTCCGGAAGAAGAGCGCTACGTCTTCGCTTATACCGTCACCATTCGCAATCTGGGGCGGAGTCAGGTTCAGCTGCTTGGCCGCTACTGGCTCATCACTAACGGCCACGGTCGTGAGACTGAAGTTCAGGGTGAAGGGGTGGTCGGCGAGCAACCGCATATTCCCGCCGGCGGTGAATATCAATATACCAGCGGCGCGGTCATTGAAACGCCGCTGGGAACCATGCAGGGTCATTATGAGATGATCGATATCGACGGCGCGCCGTTCCGTATCGAGATCCCTGTTTTCCGTCTCGCAGTTCCAACGCTCATTCATTAAAACAATGTCAACATACCTTATTGGCGACGTTCACGGTTGCTACGATGAACTGATCGCATTATTAGCGCAGGTTGAATTCGACCCGGCGATCGATACGCTGTGGCTGACCGGCGATCTGGTGGCCCGTGGCCCGGGTTCGCTGGAGGTTCTGCGCTATGTCAAATCTCTGGGCGACAGCGTGCGACTGGTGCTGGGCAATCATGATTTACACCTGCTGGCGGTCTTCGCCGGCATCAGCCGCAACAAGCCGAAGGATCGTCTGAAATCACTGCTGGAAGCGCCGGATGCCGATGAGCTCCTTAACTGGCTGCGTCGTCAGCCGCTGCTCCAGGTGGACGAAGAGAAAAAGCTGGTGATGGCCCACGCCGGCATCACCCCGCAGTGGGATCTGGAGACTGCCCAGCAGTGCGCGCGCGATGTAGAAGCGGTGCTCTCCAGCGACTCCTACCCTTTCTTCCTCGATGCCATGTACGGCGACATGCCGAATCACTGGAGCAACGAGCTGAGCGGCCTGGCGCGCCTGCGCTTTATCTCTAACGCCTTCACCCGCATGCGCTACTGCTTCCCGAACGGCCAGCTGGATATGTACTCGAAAGAAGCGCCCGAGGACGCCCCGGCGCCGCTGAAGCCGTGGTTTGCCATTCCGGGACCGGTCAGCAGTGCCTACAGCATTGCCTTTGGCCACTGGGCGTCGCTGGAGGGACGCGGTACGCCGGAGGGCATTTACGCGCTGGATACCGGCTGCTGCTGGGGGGGGGAACTCACCTGCCTGCGCTGGGAGGATAAGCAGTACTTTACCCAGCCGTCGAACCGGCAGAAAAGCCTCGACGAAGGCGAAGCCGTCGCGTCCTGAAGAAACAGGCGCCGTCCCCCAGGCCCGCGCAAGCGCAGCGCCGCCGGGCAAGAACTGCGGGCGTGGAGCCTCGTTTGTGTCGGGTGGCGGCTAACGCCTTACCCGACCTACGTTTACGTGCCATTTGTCACCCCGGGCAGCGCTCCGGAAAGACGCACCCCGCGACGGGAAACCTGGCCCAGGCCCGCGCAAGCGCAGCGCCGCCGGGCAAGAACTGCGGGCGTGGAGCCTCGTTTGTGTCGGGTGGCGGCTAA